>CAZCFQ010000008.1:0-33249 GCA_964497955.1 uncultured Clostridiaceae bacterium | reverse complement strand
TAAATGAAAACAAGTTAGCTAAGTTATTAAAAACTGATAAATTCAGACCTGCTAGTGAAAGTGAAATAGCTGAAACAGGATTAGTAGCTGGTTTTGTTTCTCCAGTGAATAACGAAAAATATAAGATAGTATTGGATGAGGCATGTACTAATTCAACAAATCTAGTTGCAGGAGCAAATAAGAAAGATTACCATATAAAAAATGTTAACTTTGATCGTGATTATAAAGCAGATATTATAGGAGATATTACAGAAATTCAAGATGGTTCAGTTTGTAAAAACTGTGGAGGAAGCTTGAAAGTAACAAGAGGTATAGAAATTGGTAATATATTTAAGCTAGGTACAAAATATAGTGAAAGTATGGGGGCTATGTTTACCGATTCTGAAGGTAATAATAATCCGTTTATAATGGGTTGTTATGGAATTGGTGTAGGAAGATTAGCTGCTAGTGTAGTAGAAAAGTATCATGACGAAAATGGAATAATATGGCCAGTTAATATTGCGCCATACCACGTTGTGGTTATGCCTATCGGTAAAGAGAATAGTAAAGCATATAAAGTTTCATATGAAATTGCTCAAGGTATAGCAGATGCTGGAATAGAAGTATTGTTTGATGATAGAGATTTAAGAACAGGTGTTAAATTTAATGATCTTGATCTTTTAGGGATTCCATTACGAATTGTAATCGGTAGTAGAAGCATTAAGAATAACCAAGTTGAAGTTAAATGGCGAAAAGATGACAAGCCATTTAACATTGATATTGATAAAGCAGTTGAATGGGTAAAAGAAAATATAGAATTTGATGTTTATATATAATAAGTTGAACTCAACAAAAAGTTGAGTTCTTTTTTCTTTAAAAAAGAGGATTATACAGAGTTTTGTTTAAATATACTAATATCTTTATTAGGAGGGGTTACTGTGAAAGGACAAGGACAATTTTTCATGGAGTATACCAAATATAAGTATCTAGAAGATTCTGATCAAGTAAAGGGATTACCACAACCACCACTGGTTTTAGGAAAAGAAGATCCTAATAATGAGGTGATTAAACTGCCAGATCCTAACAATGTTAAAGTAAACAAGAAAGATATAACAGATGTAATAAATGACAGGGTGAGTGTAAGAGCTTATGAGGACAAAGAGTTAAGCTTAGGAGAGCTCTCATATCTATTATGGGTTACACAAGGTATAAAAAGTATCTCAAAACGGCCTGCAACGCTTAGGACGGTTCCTTCTGCAGGATGTAGACATCCTTTTGAAACATATCTGCTTATTAATAGAGTAGAGGGACTTAAAAAAGGTTTATACAAGTATTTACCTAAAGAGAATCAATTGGAAATCATTAGCTTAGAGGAAGGAGTAGATGTAAAGTTAAAAGATGCATGTTATAAACAATTAATGGTAGTCAATTCTGGAGTGACATTTATTTGGACAGCTGTGAGATATAGAAATTACTGGAGATACGGAGAAAGAGGATACCGTTATGTTCATTTAGATGCTGGTCATGTAGCACAAAATTTATATTTAGCATCTGATGTTGTAGATTGTGGCGTTTGTGGTATAGCTGCTTTTTATGATGATGAGATTAATTCTATTTTAGGTTTAGATGGAATTGAGAGATATACTGTTTATGTTGCAACATGTGGAAAGAAGAGAGACTAAATGGAAGAAAAAATATTAGAAAAACTAAAAAGCAGATATAGCTGTCGTTCGTTTAGTAAAGAAAAAATTGAAGATAAAACTTTGGACCAAATATTAGATGTGGGCTTAGCTGCTGCTAGTGGTGGAAACTTACAACCATTTTCAATTATAAAAGTTAGAAATCAAGATAAGAAAAATAAAATTAAAGAATTATGTAGACAAGGATTCATTGCAGAGGCTGATACTTTATTAATATTTGTATTAGATTATCATAGACTCCTAAAATGGGCTGAGGTAGAAGTTGCACCATTTGGAAGACATAACTCGTTTGTAGATTTTATTATTGCTCTAGAAGATGTTATGTGTGTTGCACAAAGTATAGAAATTGCTGCAACAATATTAAATATTGGTTCGGTTTACATCGGAACAGTTAATTATGTTTATGATGAGTTAAAAGAATTATTGAAGTTGCCCAAAATGACAATACCAGTTTTAATGACTTGTTTAGGTAAGCCAGATACAACAGATAAAAATAAACATCTAAAAGGCCACTTGAGCAAGAAATTAAGCGAAGATGTTATTGTACATGAAGAATCTTATAAAAAACTTACAGATAAAGAAGTTAAAGAAAAAATTGTTGCAGATAAGTACGATAACTGGAAACTTGAACTAGCTGGTGAAGTCTTAGATAAATATAAGGATGAACTATTTGGCATCGCGAAAGAAGTAAATGGTGAAGAGTGGGCTAAAAAAGTTGTTGAAAAGATTGATAATCAAAAAGGAATAAATAGAGCACAGTTTAGATTAGGGCATCATTATAATCCAATAAAATTAAGAGAACTAAATAAGAAAATATTTGATTTTTATAAAAAACAAGGATTTAATTTTTGGACAGTAGATGATGAGTAAAGTCGGTATAATTGGGGGAGGACCGTCTGGTTTGATGGCTGCTATAGAAGCTGCTAAAAACCCCAATAACAAAGTAGTTGTTTTAGAGAGAAATAGTAGTTGCTGTAAAAAATTGCTTTTGACTGGCAATGGCAGATGTAATTTAACTACAATATTACCAATAAATGAAATGGTTGAAAGCTACTACGATAAAGGAAAATTCCTTTATTCTGCTTTTTATCAATTTTCAAACTATGATCTGATTGATTTTTTTGAAAAAAATGGCTTGAAAACTAAAATAGAAGGAACAAAAGTATTTCCAGAGAGTGACTTGGCCAATGATGTAAGAAAAGTATTATTAAAATGCGCTAAAGACAATAGTGTAAAAATTAAAAATAATTGTTTAATAAAGAAGATTGACTATTTTCTCGACCATAATAAGTTTTTAGTTGATGATAGTTATTTTGATTATCTTGTTATAGCAACTGGAGGTATCACTTATAAGGCAACTGGTTCGGACGGTATCGGATATAGATTAGCTAAATCTTTAAACCATTCTGTAGTTCAACCACAACCTGCTTTAGGCTCAATGAATACTGAAATATTTGATAAGCTCCAAGGATTAGCATTAGAAGTAAATCAAGTGAGCTACTTTATTGATAATGAATTAATAGCAAGTGAAAAAGGTTCAGTTCTTTTTACTCATTTTGGATTAAGTGGTCCACCTATAATTAATTTAAGTTATTATGCAACTGGAAAAGGTAATCATCATTATTTAGTTGTATCCTTATTTGGAAGAGACAATATTAGGAATAAATTAGATGATTTAATAAAAGATAACTCAGCAAAACAATTTAATAATATTTTAGGATTATTATTACCAAAGAGGCTAGCGCATTTCTTATTTGATGAAGCTTTGTTATCTAAACAAACTGCTCATGTAACAAAAGAGGAAATTAAACAAGTAGAAAAAAAGTTAACTTATTGGAAGATAAATATTTTTGGAATTAATGACCATGATAAATCCATGGCAACTAAAGGCGGTGTATGCTTAGAAAACATAAATCCAAAGACAATGATGTCTAAAATAATTAAAAATTTATACTTCACAGGAGAGCTAATTGATATCGTAGGAAAAACTGGTGGATTTAATCTGCAAATGGCCTTTTCTACAGGCTTTGTTGCTGGTAAATCAATAAAAAAAGGAGAAAATGATGGATAAAATAATATCGATGTCAGAAAAATTGCTTGATGAGTTAAAAACATGGAGAAGAGATTTCCATAAATATGCTGAATCTGCTTGGCGAGAGTATAGAACTTCCTCATTAATAGCGAAACATTTAGATGAATTAGGATATGAAGTTTTACTTGGTGAACAAATAATTAGTAAAGAAAATCGTATGGGATTACCAGATGAGGATGAGTTGATCAGTCACTATGATCGTGCTATAGAACAAGGTGCAATAGAAAAATATGCTAAGAAGATGAAGTATGGTCTTACTGGAGTTGTAGGGATATTAAGGTGTGGTCCAGGACCAGTTGTTGGTATGAGATTTGATATAGATGCAGTAGATATGGATGAGAGTCATGATCCAGAAAGAAGAGCTGTTAAAGAAGGGTTCGCTTCAGTTAATAAAGGATCGATGCATTCATGTGGACATGATGGACATGCAGCTATGGGAATGGGTGTAGCTAAAGTTCTTGCTTCACTAAAGGATGAGCTAAAAGGCACTTTAAAAATAGTCTTCCAACCTGCAGAAGAAGGTGTAAGAGGAGCAAAATCTATAGTTTACTCAGGTATATTAGACGATGTTGACTTTATGCTAGCTTCTCATTTAGGAAGTGGAACACCTGTTGGAGCTTTTTCATGTGGAAGAGGAAATTTCTTAGCTACAGAAAAGTTTGATGTAAGTATTAAAGGAAAAGCATCTCATGCAGGCGGTTCTCCTCAAAACGGTAATAATGCTATTTTAGCTGCAGCAAATATAGTTATGAATCTCTATTCAATAACAAGACATTCTGACGGACCCACAAGAGTAAATGTTGGTAAAATTATAGCAGGTAGTGGAAGAAATGTTATTGCACCTAGTGCTCATTTAGTAGTTGAAACAAGAGGACAGACCACTGATTTAAGTAAATTTATGTATGATAAAGCAATGAAAGTAATTGAACACAGTGCTGCTATATATGATTGTGATTATAGCATAAAATCAATGGGAAGTGCCAAGAGTGGAAATTCTGATAAAGAGTTAGCTCAAGAAGTGTGTGACATAGCTAATGAGACAGATTTGTTTAGTGTTATAGAGATGTCAAGAGGTAAAGGTGGAGGAAGTGAAGATTATACCTATATGATGGAAAGAGTACAATCTCAAGGAGGATTAGCGACTTTTATGGGATTAGGAGCAGATTTAGGTGGATGGTCTCATCATACAGATCATTTTGATATAAATGAAGAAGCTTTGGTTAAAGGTGTTGCAATATTTTCATTAGTTGCTAACAAAAAACTTAAGTAATTTAATAAGGCCTATATCTCGCAAGAGATATAGGCCTATTTGCTATTTATTTGCTTCAAATACTATATTACACATTACACCCATTCCAGTTTTTAAAGCTTCTTCATTTACAAAGAATTTAGGATTATGACCAGGGTATGTTTCTCTGTCTATTGGTTTCGCACCAATATTAAAGAACTCGCCAGGAACTTCTTTTGCAAAATATGAAAAGTCTTCTCCACCCATTGAAGGAACATCATTAGTTTGAACATGTTCGCTACCTGCAAAACTAATTGCCGCTTGTTTTGCAATATCTGCAGCTTCATCATCATTCTTTGTAGAAGAGTATCCATATTTATAAGTTACCTCTGCCTTACCACCATATGTTTCGCAAACTCCTTTAGCAACTTCTTTAATTCTATTTTCCAAGAGCTCTCTTACTTCTGGCTCTAAGCTTCTGACAGTTAATTGTAAATTAGCTGTTTCTGCGATAATGTTATTTACTGTTCCAGCATGAAAGCTTCCAACTGAAATTACAGCATTTTGTAAAGCAGCAACGTTTCTACTTACAATAGTTTGCAATGCAACTACTAAGTTAGAGGCTATTACAATTGCATCTTTAGTGTCTTGAGGTTGAGCACCATGGCCACCTTTACCAATAACTTTTATATTACACCTATCAGAATTAGCAGAAGAGTAATCATAGTTAATCTTGACTTCACCAACATCTAACGAAGTAGATACATGAAGACCAAAAACCATATCTACGTTAGGATTTTTAAGCGCTCCAGCTTCAACCATACCAATTGCTCCTCCTGGAGGTGATTCTTCAGCTGGTTGAAAAAGAAACTTGACTGTACCAGGTACCTCTTCTTTATGTTTTCCCAAAATAGTTGCTACACCCATTAAGCCAGCTGTATGCATATCATGGCCACATGCATGCATTATTCCATCAGTTTTAGACTTATACTCCCATTCTACTTCTTCAGTAAGTGGAAGAGCATCCATATCAGCCCTTAATGCAATAGTTTTGCCTGGCTTACCACCTTTTAATATGCCTATAATAGCAGTAGATTGTGGAAGCCTAGTATATTCTATACCAGCTTCTTCTAAGCACTTTGCAACTAAATCAGATGTTTTTTGTTCTTGAAAAGCTAGTTCTGGATTCATATGTATCTGTCTTCTCCAATTACGAGCTTGTTCAAAAGTGTTATTCACTTCAGTTTTAATATCAAACATAGTTTCACTCCTTTTTTTATTACATTATACTATTCTAAATAAAAGTGAAAAATCCTTCTTACAAGTAAGAAAAAGACTACTCAGTTATATTACGAAGTATAAAGAGGTAATACACTTTTAATGTTCGTAAAATAACTAATATTTATTAAAATTATAAATATAAATAAGAATATACTTGCTATAAAACGAAAATAATTGTAATATTTAATTAGAAATTTTTCATGGGAGGAATTAAAATGCCAGCAGTAGTAGTATTAGGAACCCAATGGGGAGATGAAGGAAAAGGAAAGATTACCGATTTCTTAGCAAGTCAAGCTGATGTTATCGTAAGATATCAAGGAGGTAATAATGCTGGACATACTATAGTTATTGATGATGTTAAATATGCTCTTCATTTAATACCTTCTGGTATTTTTTATGATGACAAAGACTGTGTCATGGCAAATGGTATGGTAATTGATCCACGGGTTTTAGTTGAAGAGATGGAATATTTAAAAGATGCAGGATTCAAAATTGATAATTTAAAAATTAGTAATCGAGCACATGTAATATTACCTTATCACAATCTTTTAGATGAGTTACAAGAAAAATCAAGAGGTGATAATGCAATTGGAACAACAAAAAAAGGCATTGGACCAGCTTATACTGATAAAGCAATCCGTTCAGGGATAAGAGTATGCGATTTAATAGAAGAAGAAACATTTTCAAATAAGTTGAAATTACAGTTAAAAAACAAAAATGAATTGATAACAAAAATTTATGATGGAGAGCCATTAGAATATGATGAGATATATAATGAATATATTGAGTTAGCAAAAATTATTAAACCATATGTTATAGATACTTCAAAATTTATAAATGAAAAATTGGAAAATAGCAAAAATGTTTTATTTGAAGGTGCACAGGGTACTATGTTAGATTATGATCATGGCACATATCCATATGTGACATCATCTAACCCTATTGGTTATTGTACAGGAGCAGGAGTTGGCCCAAAATATATTAATGAAGTAGTTGGTGTTGCCAAAGCTTATACATCAAGAGTAGGAAGTGGAGCATTCCCAACAGAACTATTTGATGAAGTTGGAGATAATATTAGAGAAGTAGGCAAAGAGTACGGAACAACTACTGGAAGACCAAGAAGGATTGGATGGTTTGATGCTGTTGTTGTAAAGCATGCCACACGTGTAGCTGGTGTAACTGGTTTAGTAGTAAATAGTCTCGATGTTTTATCAGGCATAGAGAATATTAAAATGTGTATAGGATATGAGTATAATGGAAAATTTTTAGATGAGTATCCAGCTAGTGAAACAATATTAAAAAAGTGTAAGCCAGTATATAAAGATTTACCAGGTTGGAAAGAAGATATAACTAAAATAAAAACTTATCAAGAATTGCCAGAAAACACAAAAAAATACTTAAAAGAGATAGAAAGCTATGTAGACATTCCAGTAAAAATGTTTTCTTTTGGTCCTAATAGAAGCCAGACAATAATGCTAAATAAAATTTGGTAATATAAAATTCACCTAGAGAATTAGAGAATTTCTCTAGGTGAATTTTTATTGTAATATACAATTGATTTTCTCTAGTATTTGTTCTTCATATCCTAAATCTAAACCATCAACTGTTTTCGTTTGTTTTTTTCTTATTCCATCAACAGCACCGTATTCGACTATAGTTGTTAATAAGCAATCAATCTTATGGGTGCTATATAGGGTATTGTTCTTTGACTTATATTTCAGTAATGAAGCCAGGGCATAACCAGCCCAGTTGCTTACCCCAGCTAGAACTAAGTAATCTGAACCTATAATAGTGCAATTTTTTTCTCCATTAGCAACTGCTTTCTTAAAATAATTATACATATTACCCAAACCCAGCTCATTACCACCGTCACCTATTCCGATTGTAATTACACCATTCTTTTTTGCTTTTTTAAAGTGAGCATCTAAAGGGTAATGGTAGCTGTTTATGGTATTACCTTTATGATTATAGTAATTACCATCTGAAGCTGCTCCTGGTCGCTCTAGTGCTATAAAATGTGTTACATCATCACTAACTAATTCTTGATAAGTATAAGATTTATCCAAAGATAAAAACTTAAAGTTTATTTTATTATCAAGACATTTATAAGCATTGAGAAAAATATCTTCTGCATAATCTTCTATTAATATTGTCACTTCTATCCCTAAACTAGATAATGAATCTGCTAACAGTAATGTGCCCAAGGGTCCATCAGTTTCTATTGAGTTAGCTTCTGGAATATAAAAACCTGTAGTCAGAAGTACATGTTTTCCTTTTTCTAGAGAGTTGACAATCTCACTCAAAGGGTTATGAGTATCTTCATTAATAAGATTTCTTTTTCCTGGATCTTGTTTTATTATATCGTCTATTTCATTATAAATTTTAAGCATCTTTCTCCTCATAATTTAAGTTCAGAATTTTTAATATCACCAACAAACATATATCCTGGAGAATGAGTAATCATAATTGGTGGTTTGCTTATCAAAGCAGCTTTCTGTGGCGTAACACCACATGCCCAAAATACGGGGATTTCATCATCTTTTATATTAACTCTGTCACCATAGTCAGGTGTATTTATATCATTAATACCAATAATCTTTGGATCACCTAAGTGTACAGGACTACCATGTACATCAGGGTAGTCACTGGTGATTTCTACAGCTTTTATTGCATTCTTATGATTAAATGGTCTCATACTTACTACTAAAGGACTTGTTTTGAATTTTCCCGCACTATTACACATTATATTAGTGTTATACATCGGTACATTAACATTTTCAGTTTGATGTCTTAGTTCTAATCCAGCATTGATAAGTGCTTGTTCAAAAGAAAAACTACAACCAATTAAGAAAAACACAAAGTCGTCTCTCCATAAATCTTTCAGGTTTTTAGGCTCAGAGATTAATTGACCATTTTCATAAACTCTATATTTAGATAAATCCGTCCTAATATCTGCATTTTCAGCTATAAACCTCGTATTATAGTCCCCAACTTCACCAACTTCTAGAATTGGGCATGGTTTTTTATTTCTTTGAGAAAATAAAAGAAAATCATACGCCCAATCTTTAGGCAAAATTACTAAATTCGCTTGAACATACTCAGAAGCATATCCTGATGTAGGTTTATCAAATATTTCCTTTCTAATTGCTAATCTCAATTCTTCTCCAGTATTAAAAATCATAACTTTTATCTCCTTCTTAATACTTTGCCCGGATATTTCTCATGTTGTTTTTCTTTTTCAATTACAATTTGGCCATTAACAATTACATATTCTATACCACTTGCAAAATTGTGAGGATCTTTAAAAGTTGCTTCATCAATAATAGTTTTTTCATCAAAAATTGTTATATCAGCATACATATTCTCTTTTAATAAGCCACGATCTTGAAGCATAAAACGTGTAGCAGGAAAACCTGTCATTTTAAATATTGCTTTTTCTAAAGGCATTATTTTTTCTTTAAGCGAATATTTTCCAATCACTCTTGCAAATGTTCCATAAGCTCTAGGATGAGGTTTGCCTTGTGATAATACACCTTCACTTGCCATGCAAGATGCATCTGATCCTATCATTACTAAGTAATGTTGCATAACAGCTTTGACATCATCTTCACTCATTGAGAATCTTACCATGCCTGGACTAAAGTCTTCATCTAAAAGAAGATCTAAACAAGCATCGATAGGCTCTTTATTTTCCATTTCAGCTATTTCTACTAGATTCATACCTTCATATTTTTTGTTCTGTTGTTTTTGACAGCTAGAAACCATTACGCAAGAAAGTTTACTTTGTTTTCCATAATGATCAATAATTTCACTTTTAATTTTTTCACGCAAATCATTATCTAAGACTCTTTTTCTTAATTCTGTTACTCCACCATCATGAGCCCACTGTGGAATTAAAGTTTTAAGGCTTGTACTAGATGCAATATATGGATATTGATCAGCTGTAACATCGATATTCTGTTCTCTAGCATTCTCTAGCAATTTAATGCCTTCTTTTACTAAACCCCAATTTTCTTCATTACACGATTTAAAATGGGAAATATGTACAGCAACATTTGCTTCTTTAGCAATAGTTAAAACTTCATTAATAGATTTTAGAAGTTGACTTTCTTCATTTCTCATATGTGTAACATACATAGCATTGTATTGACTTAAAGTATGACTTAATTCAACTAACTCGCTTGTTTCAGAATAACATCCAGGAGGATATATTAGCCCAGTAGACATTCCATAAGCGCCATCTTCCAGAGATTGTGCTAAAAGATCTTTCATTTTTATCATCTCTTCATCTGAAGGTTTACGTGCGCTTTCACCCATAACAATTCTTCTGATATTGCCATGCCCTACCAACGGTATTACATTAACTGCTACTTGTTTACTTTCTAATACTTTTAGATAATCTTTCATTGATTTAAAGCTAACACCAATGTCTTCTAAGCTGTAACCAAAGAAGTCTTTCATTTGCGGAGTTTTAGGTGCAGCAGAGTTGCCACATTGTCCAATAACCTCTGTAGTAACACCCATTCTAATTTTACTTTCTGCTTTTTTATTTATCAGCAAAGGAAAGTCAGAATGTGAATGGGCATCAATGAAGCCTGGTGCAATAGTTTTTCCACTTGCATCTATAGTTATTTTAGCATCTTGTGTAACTTTGTATGCAACCTCTACAATTTTTTCATCTTTAATTCCAATTTCACCAAAAAAGTATGGTGAGCCAGTTCCATCAATAATTTTTCCATTAACGATTTTTATGTCTAACATTAGATCACCTCTTTATATTTATATATAGTATTTCGTGATTGGAAATAAATATCCTTTTTATATTATTAATTCTTTTTACTATAATCGATAATTTTTATATGTTAAGATTTATTAGAGATAGTTTTTTAGGAGATGATTTTATGAGTGAGCACTATTTTTCAAAAAAACCTACAAGTGAACATGATTTCAATACATTTATTTACAATATACCAGGCACAGAAAAAAAAATAAACATTAAGACTGATGCTGGTGTTTTTTCAAAAAATTACGTTGATAAGGGAAGTAACTTATTGATTGAAACTATTAAACCAAGAGTTAAGTCAAAAGTTTTGGACATTGGTTGTGGATATGGTGTAATTGGCTTAAGTTTATACACAAAAGAACCTAGTATTATTTTAACTTTAGCAGACATTAATGAAAGAGCAGTAAATTTAGCAAGAGAAAATGCTGTAGCTAATAAAATAAGTGCAAAGGTTTTGCAAAGTGATGGTTTTGAAAATATAGATAATCAGTTTGACTTAATAGTATTTAATCCACCAATAAGAGCAGGAAAAGATGTTTATTACAAAATTATTACTGAATCTAATAATCATCTAGTTGGTGGAGGGTCTTTAATAATTGTTATTAGAAAAAAACAAGGTGGGCCAAGTTTAATGAAGTACTTAAAGGAGATATTTGGAAATTGTAAAAAATTAAATCGAAGTGGGGGTTATTGGATTATTCAATCTACAAAAGTTCAAAGGTCTTTGTGATTAAAATTTTCACAAAAACCTTTCTTAGTTTTTACTTATAATTTAATCAAACCTACAGCTTTCTGATAACGCTCTAGAGTTTGATTAGCTTTAGTTTTAGCTTTTTCAGCAGCTTCTAACAAATCTAATTTTATTTTTGCACTGTTTCTAATTTCCTTATATCTATTCTGTATTGGTTCCAAAACCTCTACAACAGATTCAGCTACTTCATTTTTTAAGAATCCATAGCCCTCATTCTCATATTTTTGTTCAAGTTTAGCTATAGAAATATTTCTACACAAAGATTCAATAGTAAGTAAATTACTTACCCCAGCTTTATTTATAGGGTCATATTTGATAAATCTATCAGAATCTGTTACCGCTCGCTTTATTTTTTTTCTGATTAGATTTGGTTCATCAAGCATGTTAATTTTAGCTGCATCAATTGGATCGCTTTTACTCATTTTACTACTTGGGTCTCTTAAAGACATTATTTTTCCACCAATTTTTGGGATTACAGCCTTAGGCACTTTAAAAACATCCCCTAAAATGTGATTAGCTCTCTGTGCAATATCCCTAGTTAGTTCAACATGTTGTTTTTGATCTTCACCAACAGGAACAATGTCAGAATCATATAGTAAAATATCAGCAGCCATAAGCGTTGGATATGTAAATAATCCAGTAGTAACTGATTTATCTGATTTTGTAGACTCAATTTTCTCTGATTTATCTTTAAATTGAGTCATTCTGCTCATTTCTCCAAAATAACTCATACATTGCAAAAGCCATGCTAATTCACTATGTGCACTAACATGAGATTGAATAAACAAAGTAGATTTTTTGGGATCTATTCCACTTGCATAAAAAATAGCAGCAGCATCTAATGTTCCTTGTTTCAATTCAGCTGCTTCTGGCATTACAGTTAATGCATGTAAATCTACTATACAGTAATAACAGTTATAATTTTCTTGCATTTCTACAAATCTTTTTAATGCTCCTAAATAATTGCCTAATGTTAAACCACCTGTTGGTTGTATTCCTGAAAAAACAGTTTGCAATGTAAGCCCTCCTAATATTTTATATCAATAAGTTCCTTTTGGTTATTTTGCCACAAAAAATAGTTGTAATCAAGAGAAGGAAATTAATACTCTATCTTGAATTAATATTATTAGAGTACAAAAATAATTTATTAAAGGATTTATTTTAGGTGAATTTAAAAAGTTAAAGGAAATTATAAATGAAAGAAATTATAATAAACACAAATGCAGGTAGAGGATACAGTAAAAAAATATTACCAAGGCTATTGTCATTTTTTGAAACAAATTTTGAAAAATACAATATTTCTTATACTAATGGTCCTTTACATGCAACAGATTTAGCAAAAAAAGCAATAAGAAATAAATGTAATGAGGTTATCTCAGTTGGAGGAGATGGAACTGCTCTTGAAATTTTAGCAGGAATCAATGAAAAAGATATACTCTTCAGTGTTTTTCCCGCTGGAACAGGTAATGATTTGGTCAAATCTCTTGGATTTTCAACAGACTTAGATCAATTTTTAAATCAGTATATAAATGCTAGCTTAGATTATATAGATATTGCAAACTCTAATTATGGACCTTTCTTTTCAATATGTGGATTAGGCTTTGTAACTGACGTTTTAGAGTACGTTAATAGTAATAAAAACTCTTTTATAAAAGGACCACTGGCTTTTGCTAATGCTGTTTTTCAAAGTTTAAAATCTGTAACATCTAACAAACTATATTTGGAAGTAGATGGGAAAAGCTATGTAAGAGATGTTATGTTAGCAGCAGTAGTTAATAGCCCTTATTCTGGAGGGGGTATGAGATTTGTGCCTTTTGCAAAATCATATGATCAAAAACTACATTTATTTTTAGTAAAACAAATTGGCAAGTTGGAATTGATAAAAGTTTTTCCAAAAGTTTATAAAGGAACACATATGACACACAAAGCTGTAGAAGTTATTTCAGGAAGAAGTATAAAGATAACTAGTGAAGAGAGGATGATGACTAATTTTGATGGGAATGTCTTTGGACATACTCCTTTAGAAATTTCTTTAAGTGAAAGTAGACAGAGAGTTTTAGTTGGCGCCAATTTTAGAGAGGAGATAATATAATGTATCAACCAAATAAATATTATAAATATAATGAAATAGTTAATCTACTAGAAAATTGGAAAGAACATTTTCCTGATAATTTTGATTATAAAACTATAGGTAAAAGTTATGAAGGAAGAGATATTTTTGTAACTATATTAACAAATGATTTGTCTAACTATAAAGACAAGCCAGCATACTATATTGATGCTAATCATCATGCAGGTGAAGTTACTGGTAGTTCAACTGCTTTATATACAATTAACTATCTGCTAAATAATCAATCTGATAAGAAAGTAAACTATTTACTAAATAATTATACATTTTTTATAGTTCCTAGAATTGCAGTAGATGGATCAGAGCTTTATTTAACTTCAGCATTTTCATTAAGAAGTAGTACAAAAGAATATTCACCTGCTTTAGATAAAGGCTTAATTCAGAAAGATATCGATGATAATGGTAAGATATTGCAAATGAGATTTAAAAGTGAAGTAGGTAACTATAAAATAAGTGATAAAGATCCAAGAGTAATGGTTAAAAGACAGCCAGATGATGTAGATGGAGAGTTCTATGAAGTTGTTACAGAAGGTTTGATTGAAGATTTTGATGGTGTTGAAATTAAAAAAGACAGAAGTAAGTGGGGACTTGATTTTAATAGGAATTATCCTCAAGGATGGAACCCTGAGCACATACAAAAAGGTGCGGGGATATATCCACTGAGTGAAACTGAAACCAGAAGTGTAGCGGATTTTATCCTAGAGAATACTAATATTGCAGGAGCAATGAGTTATCATACTTATGGTGGGGTAATACTTAGACCATATTGTACAAAAAGTGACAAAGAAATGAATAAAAATGATTTAAAGTACTTTAAAGAGTTAGGAGAAATAGGAGAAGATTTAACAGATTATCCTTGTTGGTCAATTTTTGAAAAATTCACTATGGATAAGAATAATCCTTCTGCTGGTAGTTTTATAGATTTTACTTATGACTATTTAGGTATTACTTGTTTTGCAACAGAATTATGGGATATTAGAGCCAAAGCAGGATTAGATAAGATTACATTTCAACAACGTTTAGATCAAACAATTAAAGAAAAAGAAGAAGATCAAATAAAATTGCTAAAATATAATGATGAATACTTTGATGGTAAACTTTTTATAAATTGGTATAAAGCAGATCATCCTCAGCTTGGAGAAGTTGAAGTAGGTGGATGGGATAGAAAGTTTAGTTTTCAAAATCCTCCAGAAAAATTACTAGAAGATGTTTGTCATAAAAACATGATGTTCACATTTTCACACGCATTATCAATGCCTAAAGTAGATCTCGAAGTTAAAAATGTTTGTAAAGAGAGTGATAAAGTATATAAACTAGATTTAGTGGTATTTAACAAAGGAGCATTAAATACATCAGGTAGTAACTTAGCCAAGAAGCTAGATAAATTTAATAATATTGAAATTAAAGTGGAAGGTGATATAGAGGTTATAGGAGAAAAAATGTATAAGATTGATAGCTTAGAAGGTTATCAAAAGAAGAAAATAAGTTTTGTAGTTATGACAAGAAATGATAAGTCAGTTAATGTTATAGTTAACTCAAAAAGAGCAGGAGTAGTTTGTAAAAAAGTCAATTTAGAATTAGAAAGGAATTAATTATGAATTTTAATCCATCAAAATATTATAAGTATGATGAACTAGTTGAACAAATGAACCAGTGGAATAAAGATTATCCAGAGCTAACAAAGTTGTACTCTATAGGTAAAAGTTACGAAGAAAGAGATATGTGGTTGATTGAACTAACAAACAAAAACACTGGAAAGAGTGAAGATAAGCCTGGCTATTATATTGATGGGAATTTTCATGCTGGTGAGGTAACTGGTTGTGCAACTGCAATGTATACTGTTAATCACTTATTAGAAAACTATGGGAAAGACAAAGAAGTAACTTTTATTCTGGATAATTTTGTAGTATATGTACTTCCAAGAGTCAGCGTGGATGGAGCAGAGATGTATTTAACTACTGCAATGACACTAAGAAGTAGTACAAGACCATATCCATTTACAGAAAAGCAGCCTGGTCTTCACATTAAAGATATGGATGGAGATGGATATATTACTCAGATGAGAATTAAAGATCCTAATGGAAAATGGAAAGTATCAGAAAAAGACCCAAGATTAATGCTATCAAGACAACCTGATGATTTTGAAGGTGAGTTTTACAATGTATATGATGAAGGTGAAATAATAGATTTTGATGGTGTAGAAATTAAAGCAGCTCAAAGATTATATGGTTTAGATATTAACAGAAATTCACCTGTTAACTGGAAACCTGAACACGAGCAAAAAGGAGCTGGACCATATCCATTTAGTGAGCCAGAGACAAGAAATGTAGCTAACTTTATTTTAGCTCACAAAAATATTGCTGGATTAATGTCTTATCATACAACTTCTGGAGTTCACTTAAGACCTTCTGCTCAAAAACCAGATAAAGAAATGAACAAGACTGATGTTAAAATGTTTAAAGAAATTGGTGAAAGAGGAAAAGAATTTACAGGATACCCACATGTAAATACATTTGAAGGTTTTGTATCATCACCTCAAACAGGTATTTTTATGGACTGGGCATATGAAAATGAAGGTATTCTATCTTGGTCCACTGAATTGTGGGACTTATTGCAAAGAGCCGGTATCAAGATTGAAAACTTTAAGGATCGTTATACTAAAAAAACATTTAAAACAGAAGAAGAAGATGGTCTAAAAGTGTTAAAGTGGAATGATGAAGAATTGGATGGTAATGCATTCATCAAATGGAGAAAATTTGATCATCCTCAACTAGGTGAAGTTGAGATAGGTGGATACAAGATGAAGTTTTTCAGACAAAATCCACCAGAAAAATTATTAGAACAAGAGTGTAAGAAAAACATGCAGTTTACTCTTGTACATATGAAGGCATTGCCTAAGTTAGAGATTTCAAATATTGAGATTGAAAATGTTGGAGACAATGTTAAAAAAATATCTGCAGTTGTTAATAATATTGGATATCAACCTACATCAGGAACTGAAGTTGCTCAAAAACTAAAAAAATATTCAACTGTTAAAGTAGAATTAGAGACAAATAATTGTGAAGTAATTTCAAAAGAAAAAGAGTTAGATTTGGGACATTTAGATGGCTGGAGTAAAAAGAAAGTTCAATGGGTTGTAAAAGTTGATGATAATTCAGAAGCAAAAATAGTAGCTTGTTCTGATCGTGCAGGTAAAACTGAAAATGAATTGAGCTTATAAGTAATAAGAGAGGGAGTTTATACTCCTTCTTTTTCATTTATGAATAACATATGTTTCATTAATTAGTTATAATTTGTTATAATTAGAATAATAATTATAAGGAATTTTAAAAATGAAATATTTAAATTCAAAAGGGTATACATTTGCAGAGTTGTTAGGAGCCATTGTGGTTATTATCATTGTAGTCACACCAATTCTTGGATTTTTAAATAATTTGCAGGATAAATCAATGGAAAGTCATACTTTGTCACAGATGAATATTACTGCAAGTTCTATTTTAGAAAGAGCTAAATGTGATATTAAGCAAGATGCTATAGATGGATCTGATATATATTTAAGAGATACTAATGAAGGATATATACCAAGTAGTGATTATGGAAGATATAGTATCCCAAATGAGCTTTATGCTTCTTTGTCGTTAAATCCCGTAACTGGATTAAACTTAGTGGAAGTTGTAGTAATAGTTTATTCAAACAACTTGCCTAATAATAAGAATGTAGAATTAAAGACATTGGTGAATTATGATGAATAAAAACAAAGGGTTCACATTAGTTGAATTATTAGTTGTTTTAGCTGTTATAATTGTAGTTATTGCAATGATTAATGATGATATTTTACAAACTCTAAGATATTGGGTTAATGTTAATACAATAGCAGAAGTAGAGCAGAATATGAGATATAGTATGGAGAATATTAGTGATTTAATTAAAAATGCAGAACAAATTTCTTTTAACGGACTTGATGGTCGAGAAGACATAATTAATAGAGTAGTTTTGGACCAAGATAGTGTCTTTATATTAAATGAAGCTGAAGAGGTTGAGCTATACTTAAGCAATAATGAACTATTTGTTAATGATAATTCTTTAGGAGAACCTTTTGATGAAGTTAGTTTGCGTAGAGTAAATTTATATACATTTGGGTCATTATATGAAATATTTATTGAAACTAGCGAGTTGGATTTTGAGAAAGTGCCTAGTTTAACTATGAGAAAATATGTGTTTGCACCAAATGCTAAACCTTAGAGGTGACTGAAAAGATGAATAATAATGGGTATTTATTACTGTGGTCAGTTGTAGTGCTTATGATTGTATCTATGGTAGTATTAAGTTATGCAAATACGGTAAATACTAATTATAATATAGTTGAAAGTATTTATAGAGGTGAAAGGGCTAGTCAAATGGCCTATGGGGGATTTGAGTTAGCAATTTCTCATTATAAACAAAATCCTAGCAATTTATATAATTTAAACAATGAACTAATAATCAATGAGATAAGAGAAGTATATACAGTAACAGGTGAAGATTTATCAAATTATACAATATTGCAAGATTATGAAATAGATAGCGTTGAAGTGGAAAAGATTAGTGAAAACAGACTATCTATTTCAGTAATTTCTTTAGTTGAGAACGCAAAAAGAACTGTTTATTCTGAAATAACTATAAATAGTGAGAGTGACTTTTCTGTAGAGAAATTAAAAGTGAACTAAGATAGTGGGGAAAAAAAATGAAACTAAATCAACCAATAAAATTGCCAAATTTATCTTTTGACTTTTTTCAAAAATTTAAGTATAGAGATAAAAAAATTCCTATACCAAAAGATTATATAGCAATAGATATTGGTTCTTTTAGTTTAAAAGCAATCGAATATGATTATAAGAGTAAATTAATAAATAAGATACTTTTTTATCCATATGAGAAAGAGTATCTCAACAAAAACATATATACTAATTTAAACTCAGATTCTTTTGGAAGTGAGATAGAGGATTTATTAGTTAGTAATGGCTTTAAATCAAAAAACATTTTCCTTTTAACTAATTATGATAAATTAGTTATGCGTCCTATGAGTTTGCCACCAAATATACCCAATTATGAGATACATCAAGTATTAGAAATGTCTTTAGAAGATGAAATTCCTTATAAACTAGATGAAGTATATTATGACTTTTACGTTTCATCAGAGAATGAAGAAGCAACAACAGTACATGTGTACGCAAGTGAGAGAAAATTTATTGACATTAGTATTAATATGTTTAAAAAGTTTCATTATGAAGTGTATAAAATAGGTGTTCCACCAGTATCATCTTGGGATGCAATTAAAGCTAATTACAAAAATGATATTAAAGAGAAAGAACTAGTAATAAATATTGATTTTGGAGCATCATCAATTTTATTATCTATATATGACAAATATAAGATGTTTTTGTATCGTGTAATACCGTATGGAGGTATAAGTATTACCAAAGCTATTGAAAAAGATTTAAAGATTAACAATTATAATGCGGAACATTATAAATGTAAAAATGGTTTGCTAAACATAGGAAACATGACTCACCTTAATCAACTGCAAAATAATATGTTCAATCAAATATGGAGATCAATTCAATATGTTACTTCTAGAAATAGGATGTACAGTATTGGGCAGATATTTCTAAGCGGAGGAAGCGCTAACCTTAAAGGTCTTAATAATAAGTTAAGAAGATACATAGAGATACAAGCACAGAGTTCAGATCTAATTAAAAATATGGAGATAATAAGGTTTAATTCTTTTAAAGAGATTGAGTTTGAAAATAATATTAAGAGTAAAGATTTGTTAAATATTAAGTCAATGTTTAATAACTCTATTGGACTAGCTTTGGGAGGAACGAAAGATGAATAAAATAAACTTAGTTCCAAAGCATAAAATACCTAAGAAAAATTTAAGACTATCTATTATTAGCTTTGTGTCTATTTCTATCATATTAATCAGTTACTTAGCATATTCAATTTATATTGAAGACATTCAAAAGCAATTAATTCTTACTGACATTCAAAACCTTGAGAGTAATATAGAAAATCTCAGACGTTTTGAAAGTTATAAGTCAGATTTAGAGCGAATAAAAGTTCAGGTAGAAGAAGTAAAGTCTGATTATGAAATGGGAAGACTGAAAGAGTCCCAAATATTAAGTATTATAGAATCTGTTACCCCCAAAAATTTTTTGTTTGGTTCTATGGAAATTTTAGCTAATGGAGAAATTTATTTAACAGATTGTAAAGCAAGAACTTATGAAGTCGTAGCTCAGTTTCTAAAAAACATAAAAGATTCAAGCTTGATTAGTAGAATTGAAATTTCTGCTATTACAATAGATCAAACAGTCCAAGACAAAAATATATTAGAGATGTTCCCTGATAGAGGAGAAGATTATGTGATTGTAGGAGATATTACAACCACAGAAATGTTTGAAGAAGCCTTTTGGTTTGATATTAAGTTTATAATAGATAATTTTAAAAATAGCTAAGTTAGGAGTAATACAATGTCAAAAGTTAAAAATATAGTTTTGCCGATATTGATATTTTTTGTTGTTATTTCTATACTGAGCTATTTGTATTTTTTTGTATTAATACCTCTTAATGAAGAGGTTATTATTTTGGAAAACCAAAAAGATAATCTAGAAGTAGATTATTTGAGGTTATCAAGATTAAGAAATGAGTACGACCAGTACCAAGCGGAGATGCTTATGTATAAATCTACCTTAGATAGATATCAAACCTTTGCAAATGAATATGGTTCTTATGATAATATTTTGTTGCTGATAAGAGATATAGAAAGAAGAGCAGATGTAAAAATAAATGAGCTCGAATTGACAGGAACTGATTTAAATTTTTCACTAGAATCAGATTATCATGGACTAAAGATATTTATATCATCTTTAGAAAATATAAATTACTTATACTCTTCTGATAAAATCTTTGTAAGAGGTATTGATGAAAGGATTGCGCCAGAATTAGCTGAAAGAAGTCAGAATAATTTAAAAGTAGAAATAAATGCAAAGTTTGCTTTAGATAATATTGATAAAATGAAAAATAAAATACAATTATTAATTGAGGAGATAGGCTTGAGAAATGCCTATGTAGAATAATGATTAGCAAAGGTTTTTCACTATTTGAGTTACTAATAGTTTTAGCTATATTAGTCATCGTTGTTAGCCTTGTTAGTGTAGATATATCCAGTATATTTACAAAAAACAACCTAACTATAGTTTCCAAAGAGCTTTCAACTGATTTAAATTATGCAAAGCAAAAAGCTATTGAAGAGAGCAATAATTGGATTATATATTTTAACGACACAAGTTATGAGATTTATTCAGAGCTTAATCCAGCAGAGATTTTAGTCAAGAAAGATTACTCAGATAAACAAGTCTATTTTGGGGATTCTGGTGGTAATTATAGTCCAGTTAACAATGTAGTTGAGTTTAATAGTAATGGTGGACTAGCTTTAAACAGTATAGAAATTATTGGAATGCATAATAAAGATAATGAATCTATTTACATAGTTATTAATAGTTCTACAGGAAGAGTTACAATACAAAATACTAATCCATAGTGATGGAGGATTATATGAAGATAAAAATTAAAGCACCTCAAAATAAAATTGAAGGTGCTATAGATATTGATGGAGACAAATCAATTACTCATAGAGCTATGATGATTGCTTCTATTGCCAATGGAACTACTACCATTTTGAATTATTTAAAAGCAAAAGATTGCTTATCTACTTTGAATATCTTAAAAGCACTAGGAGTAAAACTAGTAGTATCAGAGAATAGTTTAGAAATTGAGGGAGTGGGTTTAAAAGGGTTGAAAGAGCCAAGCTTACCACTTAATGCAGGTAACTCTGGAACGACTATGCGTTTATTAACTGGTATATTGTCAGGACAAGATTTTTTGTCTGTATTATATGGTGATAAATCATTAAGTAAACGACCAATGAGAAGAATTATAGGTCCATTAAAGAGTTTTGGTGCTAACCTGTATGGAAGAGATAAGAATAAATATCCACCAATTGTTATTTTGCCTTGTAATAAGATTAATAACTTTAGATATCACTCTGAAATAGCTAGTGCACAAGTAAAGTCTTCAATTTTGTTTGCTAGTTTATTTAATAATGATAAATCAATTTACAGTGAGATATATCAATCTAGAGATCATACTGAAAGAATGTTGAAAACTTTTGGTGCAGACATAAGTTTAGATGACAATAAAATATTTATTTCCGGAAATAAAGAGTTAATTGCTACTGATATAGAAGTACCAGGGGATTTCTCAACAGCTTCATACTTTTTAGGTCTTGCTGGAACATATGAATCAGCACATTTATTAATTAGAAATGTAAATATCAATCATACAAGAACCGGATTATTAGAGGTGCTAAAAGACATGGGTTTAAACTATGAATTACTAAATAGTAAACTCGTTAATAATGAACCGGTGGCTGATATTGAAGTAAAAAATTCAAAACTGAGCAATATTAACGTAAGTAAAGAAAGTATTGCTCAAATGATTGATGAGATACCTTTATTAGCTTTTATTGCTTCACAAGCAAGTGGTGTAATGATTATTGAAGGTATAAAAGAATTGGCCTACAAAGAGTCAGATAGAATAAAATCTACGAAGTATCTTTTTGATAAATTTGGTCTTAAAATTGAAATCACTAAAGACAAAATGATAATAAGAGGTAATAATACTATTAAAGTCAAACAACCTATACAAATAAACCATTTTGGAGATCACAGAGTTGCAATGACTGCAATAATAATGTCATTAGTATTAAAAAAAGAAATAATTTTAAATCACCCAGAAGTAATTGATATCTCTTCACCTAACTTTCTCGAAAATATAAATAAGATAACTAGGAGTATAATTATAAATGAATAAAGATATTTATGTTTTATTTGGGTACCCTTTACAAAACTCACTTTCACCAAAAATACATAATAGTTCTTTACAGAAGAGTCTTTATTTTAATCAACCTGTAAAACCTGAGAATTTAAGCTTTGCTATTGAAGCAATAAAAAAATTTTCATGGAAAGGAGCAAATATTACAATACCACACAAAGTAAATGTCATTAAGTATTTAAATGAACTTAGTGACAATGCAAAGATTATTGGCGCAGTTAATACAATCAGTAATCTTAATGGTTACTTAGTGGGACATAATACAGATGTGATTGGTTTTTTAAAAACTTTACCTAAAGAGCTATCTAGAGATAAAGCAGTAATAATTGGAGCAGGAGGAGCTGCAAGGGCTGTAATATTGTCATTGATACAATTTGGATATAAAAGAATTGATATTATAAATAGAACATTTAATAAGGCTAAATTCCTAAAGAATTACTATGAAGAATTATTTAATGATATTCAGTTAAATGCGTACAAATTAAGTGCAATAGATACTAAATTAGAGGGAAATATTTTAATTAATTGTACACCTCTTGATAATCCTATACCAGATGATTCTATTAAGTATTTAGTAAACTTTGAGTGTGTCTATGATTTAAAGTATTTGAGTAATAGCAATCTTTTATTAAGAGCAAAACAGTTAAATGTTAAGCATACTATTAATGGATTGAAGATGCTTATTTTGCAAGCGGCATATTCACAAAAAATCTGGACAGGAAATCTGCCAAACTTAGAATTAATAAGGGAAGCTCTGAAATGAGATATTTTCTTATTGGATTTATGAAAAGTGGAAAAACAACAGTGGGTAAAAGGTTAAGTGAATATTTAAACATACCTCACATATCGTTAGATAATTTATTTGAACTGAAGCATGGTTCTATTGTAAACTTTTTTAAAACCAAAGGTGAACTTAAATTTCGTAAAGAAGAACAAAAGATAATTTATGAAACATTTTATCCAAAGAACTGCATTATATCATGTGGTGGTGGAGTCGTTGATAAGTGGCAAAATATGGCTTTTGTTAGATCTAGAGGAAGAGTAATATATTTACATTGTGAGTTAAAAAATCTCTATGCTCGTAATAACTCTCTTTTAAGACCAAATTGGAAAGATAGAGAGTATGTAGCTGGACTTTATTCAAAAAGACTTCCCTTATATGAAAAATTTTCAGACCTTACTATAGATAATATAGATTTAGAAGTGACTTTGGAAAGGATAATTGAATATGCACAGAATAACTAATGTTGCTTCATACAATGAACTTATTAAGGCTTTGCAAAATACTATTATTCAGAAAAATTATTCTAAAGCACTTATATTAACAGATGAAAATGTATTTAATATTTACAAAGAAGAAATTGAAAAGATTAAAAAAATAACTAATATTAATTGTTATATTCATATTATAAGTCCTGGAGAAGTCTCTAAAAGTTTGTCTACTACTAGTTTAATTGTAAAAAAGCTTATTGAGAAAGGCCACCAAAGAGATTCCGTAATTATAAATTATGGTGGTGGAGTAGTTAGTGATTTAGGTGGATTTATAGCAAGTAATTATTTAAGAGGTATTGATTATATTAATATACCCACAACTATTATTGGTCAGATTGATGCTGCTATTGGTGGCAAAACTGCTATAAATATGTATAACATTAAAAACAATTTTGGAAGTTTTTATAACCCTATTGAGATTATTAATTATGACCAGTTTACAAATACATTAAATAATTTACAAAAACATAATGGATATGGAGAAATTTTAAAATATGCAATACTAATGGGTAGAAAAGACCTAATAGAATTAGAGTATTTAGATATTGTAGAAAAATGTGTAAATTATAAAATGAATATTGTAAAAGAAGATTTATATGAGAAAGGCAAACGAAGTTATCTAAACTTAGGGCATACTTTGGGACATGGTCTTGAAGCACTTCTAGATATTCCACACGGAATAGCTGTGATGTATGGTATATTATTTGCATCCTATATTTCATTAAAACTTGGCTATGTTGATAAAGATTTCTTTGATGATGTATTTACACTATCAAAACAAATTGTCACTTTTGATAAATATAATATTTCAAATATTAAGTTAGAATCTTTAATTAATCACATAAAGCATGATAAGAAGGTCTTTAATAAACAAATTAGATGGATATTGCCTAAAGGCTGGGGTAAAATATTAAAAGAAGAAGTGCCTCAAAATTTATGGGTTAAGTTATTAGATAATTATATGAAAGATGGTTTTTATGAAAAATGTATTAATTGTTAATGGACCTAACATGAATATGTTAGGGCATAGGGAAAAAGATAAATATGGTTTATTAAGTTTAGACGAGATTAATGATATAATCTTAAAGTATGCTAAAACCAAGAATATTGAAGTTAGTTTTTTTCAATCTAATAGTGAAGGAAATATAATTGATAAAATTCAAACCAGCATTGAAAAACATGACTTTTGCATTATTAATGCAGGGGCATATACTCATTATAGTTATGCTATCAGAGATGCAATAGCATCAATTGAAATACCTGTAATTGAAGTTCATATAACAAATATAAGTAAAAGGGAAGCGTTTAGAAAGACTTCTGTGATAGCACCTGTATGTATAGGAACTATCAATGGATTTGGATATAATAGTTATCTAGTAGCAATTGATGCTGTAAGTAAATTAATAGAAAGATAGGTGTGTGTGTTGATAAAAAGATTAGAAAACGTAAAGAAGCTATTAATTGAGAATAAGATAGAAGCGCTATTAATTAATAAGCCTGAAGATAGGTATTATTTAAGTAATTTTAGTGGATCTAATGGCTATTTGATTATTACAGAGAATGAAAACTTCTTTGTAACTGATTTTAGATATGTAGAACAAGCCAAAGGTGAAACAGATGGTTTTGAAATAGTTATGTATAAAAGAGATGAGTTATTCTCAGCTATATCAGATATTTTAAAAGAGAGTAATGTTAGTGAGCTAGCTTTTGATTCTACAGCTCTAACTTTTAAAGAGTATAATACTTTTGAAAATTCGCTTAATGTTAAGCTTAAAGCAGTTGATAATGTGCTAAGAGATATGAGAAGTGTAAAAGATGAAAAAGAAATAGATTTAATAAGACAAGCTCAAGAAATATCAGAAAAAGCATTTGTAAAAATGATGGAAAAAATTAAGCCAGGTGTAACTGAAAAAGAATTATCAGTAGAGTTAGAATACCAGATGCTATTACTTGGGGCTACAAAGCTTGCTTTTCCTAATATTGTTGCATCGGGAGTAAGATCTTCTTTGCCTCATGGTAGAGCAACTGATAAAATTGTAGAGAATGGGGACTTTATTACTTTTGATTTTGGAGCATATTATAAGGGATATTGTGCTGATATGACACGTACTGTTGTTGTTGGTAATTGCAGTGATAAGCAAAAGAAAATATATAATATTGTTTTATCAGCCCAATTAGCAGCATTAGATTATGCAAAAGCTGGAATCAGTGGTAAAGAGTTAGATAAGGTAGCAAGAGAGTATATTGCAAAGGCTGGATTTGGTGACTATTTTGGTCATGGATTGGGTCACGGTATAGGAAAAGTTGTTCATGAAGCTCCTTCTGCAAATCAAAGATCTGATGATATTTTAAAAGTTAACCAGATTATTTCAATAGAGCCTGGTATATATATACCAGAATGGGGTGGAGTAAGAATAGAGGATTTAATAGTCATAAAAGAGAATGGGCATTTAAATCTTAATAATTTAACAAAAGAATTAATTGTAATTTAGAGGAGGAGAATCATTGATTTCAACAAGTGATTTTAGAACTGGTTTAACTATCGAATTAGATGATGATGCTTATCAAATAGTTGACTTTCAACATGTAAAGCCAGGAAAAGGTGCTGCATTCGTTAGAGCAAAAGTGAAAAACATAAAAACAGGACAAGTCTTAGAGAAAACCTTTAGAGCTGGAGAAAAAATGCCAGCTGCAAGAATAGATAGAAAAGATATGGAGTATTTATATGAAGACGGGCTTTTCTATCATTTCATGGATAGTCAAACATATGAGCAAACTGCAATTGATAAAGAAATAGTAGAAGAGATAATGCCTTTTCTAAAAGAGAATATGGAAGTGCAGATAAGCTTTTATGGAACAGAAGTTGTTAGTGTTGACTTACCAAACACAGTTGATTTAGAGGTAGTAAGAACCACACCAGATGTTAGGGGAGATACTGCTAGTGGAGGCGGAAAACCAGCCACTTTGGAGACAGGGGCTGTAATCAGCGTACCATTTTTTATTAAGATAGGTGATGTTGTTAAAGTAAACACTAGTACTGGCGAATATATAACTAGAGTTTAATATGTCTAAAGGATTAATATTAGTTTATACTGGTAATGGTAAAGGTAAAACGACAGCTTCTTTAGGATTAGCATTTAGAGCTGCTGGTCACGGTAAAAAGATTGCTATGATTCAATTTATGAAGGGTCAACAAAGAACAGGAGAATTAAATTCTTCAAAAAAATTTGATAATTTTAATATTTATCAAGCTGGTAGAGAAAACTTTGTTATGGATGATTCAGATCCTATGGATAGAGAACTAGCACAGAAAGGATTTCAAAAAGCGTTAGATTTAATCAACGAAGTAGATATTTTAATTTTAGATGAAATTAATGTAGCTATGGAATATGGATTAGTTGATATAAAGGATATTAAAGATCTAATTATCAACAAGCCAAAAGAAGTAGATTTAGTTTTAACAGGTAGAAATTTTCCAGAAGAACTATCTGATTTAGTAGATATGATTAGTGAAGTTAAAGAAGTTAAGCATCATTTTAATAAAGGTGTTTTAGCAAAAGAAGGCATAGAATATTAAGGAGACTAGAATATGATTAAAAAGAAAATATTATCTAAACTTAAAGAACTCCAAGAAATAAGTTCAATCTCTGGACAAGAACAATCTATGGTAAGAAAATTAATGGATGAGCTAAGTGATTACGTTGATGAACTTAAGTTTGATACTTTTGGAAATGTAATAGCCATCAAAAAAGGTAAGAAAAATGGACCTAGCTTGATGATTGCAGCTCATACTGATGAAATTGGCTTAATTGTAAAAAGTATAGGTAAGGATGGCTTTATTAGATTTAATAAAATTGGTGGGATGATAGATGCCTTACTACCTGGAAGAAAAGTAAATGTCAATGGAAATTTAGGTATAATTGGTGTGAAAGCTGGGCATGTACAAACTTCTGAAGAAAAGAACTCTGTAATGAGTTATACTAAAATGTATATAGATGTTGGTGCGAGTACTAAGCAAGAAGTTTTAGATATGGGAATTACAGTTGGAGATCCTATTACTTATAAAAGTGAAATTGACTTTTTTACAAATAATGACATGCTTGCTGGAAAAGCTTTGGATAACCGTTTAGGTTGCGCAATTTTGTGGCAATTATTAGAAGATCTAAAAGATGAGGAAATTGATGGAGATTTCTATGCAGTATTTACAGTACAAGAAGAAGTTGGTTTAAGAGGAGCTAAAGTAGCTACTTTTGGCATTAATCCTGATATTGCAATTGCTTTAGATACTGTGCCTGCAGGAGATACACCAGAAATAAATACTGAAGTAGAACTTAATATTTATTTAGGTAAAGGTCCAGTTATACCTATAACAAGTGGTGGTGGAGTGAGAGGTAACTTATTACACCCAGGTATGAAGAAAATGCTTTTGGATACAGCTAAAAAGCATAATATACCTGTACAGCCAGCACTATTCTTAGGAGGCACTTCAGACATATCATCAATGCATTTAGTTAGAGATGGTATTTTAACTGGAGCAGTAACAATTCCAAGAAGGTACTCACATTCACCTGTGGAGATGATGGATATTAATGACTCAATTAATAGTTACTTACTACTTAAAGCAGTAGTGAATGATTTAGGAAAGCACAAGAATATTTCTTTTTTAGATTAACTAAGGAGGTTTTCTAAATGAATGAAGAAAACAAAATTGGTAACGTAAAAATTGCAGATGATGTAGTAAGTGTTATTGCTAGAATCGCGGCAGATGAAATTGATGGTATAACAGGAATGACTACAAGCTTTACAAGTGGTTTTAAAGAAATAGTAAGTGGTAAAACTGCTAGTAAAGGGATTAAAGCACAAATTGTAGAGAATGAAGTAACTGTAGATGCATATATCAAAGTTAAATATGGCGTTAATATACCTGAAGTAGCAAAAAAAGTACAAAAGAATATTAAACAATCAATAGAAAATATGACTGGGTTAGATGTAATTTCAGTAAATATTTTTGTACAAAGTGTTTCTTTTGTAGTTGAAGAAACATTAGAAGCTAAATAATTTATAAATCCCTTGCTAAGCAGGGGATTTTTGTGCGATAAGTAATGAAGAAGGTGAAGATATGAGTAGGCGAAAGTCTAGAGAAGCAGCTTTGAAGCTACTTTATTCATGGGATATAGGTGTGAAAGAAAACAATAGCTCTGTTGATCAAGTAATTGACTTATTAAATATGAGTAGTGAAGAAATAGAATATATGAATGAACTCTTTGATAGAGTAATGAAAAAGATTAACTATTATGATAGAAAAATACAAGAAAACTTAAATGATTGGAAAATTGATCGTTTAGCTTTAATTGAAAGAAATATTTTAAGATTAGCAGTATCTGAGTTAGATAGCGATTCAGAAGTACCTAAAAAAGTAGTTATTAATGAAGCTGTAGAACTAGCTAAACTATACTGCGATTCTAAAGCTTATCGTTTTATTAATGGCGTATTGGCTAATATTAATATGGATGATTAAAGATGTATCTAGGTATAGACACAAGTGCATATACAACATCTATAGCAATAATTGATGACAATGAGATTGTATTAGATAAAAGAGTTCTTCTTGAGGTAAAAAAGGGTAAAAGAGGATTGAAACAATCAGAAGCTGTTTTTCAACATCTTTTGAATTTGAACAATATATCAACCATTTTAAATAAAAAAGAAATCAAAGCTGTAGGGGTTTCGATTAAACCTACTAATCAAACAAACTCTTATATGCCAGTTTTTAAAGTCGGTGAGTCAGTTGCAAATTTCTCAGCAAATTTATTAGGTGTTCCTTTAGTAAAAATAACACATCAAGAAGGGCATATAGCAGCAGGAATTTGGTCGAATAAAATAACCTCTAAAAAAATTTTAACTATTCATATGTCTGGTGGAACCACTGATGTTTTAGATGTTTTAAATGAAGATTATAAATTAAAAATAAAATGTATTGGAAAGTCATCAGATTTACATGCGGGACAATTTATAGATCGAGTAGGGGTATCATTAGGTAGCCATTTTCCAGCAGGTTCAACTATGGATCTATGGGCGCAAAATACAGATGATAAAAAGATTAGAATCCCATCATCAGTGATTGGAAATGATATTAGTTTTTCAGGCCCCGAATCAGCAGCACAGAGACTAATTGATAAGAATCATTCTAGGGATGAAATAGCTAATGCTACATTTATATGTATAGCAAGATCCATAGAAAAAGTTATTAGAAATATTTATCAAAAAAATATGTATGATATAATACTACTGGTAGGTGGAGTAGCTAGAAACAGTATTATTAAAAAAGAATTAAAAAGTAGGCTTCCATATAAGCTTTCTTTTTGCAAAGCAAACTATAGTAGTGATAATGCGGTTGGAGTAGCTGTTTTAACTATGAAGAAATATAAAAATCTTTAGGAGGATAATGATGGCAACAATTATTAATGGAAGAAAAATATCAAAAGATATTGAAAAAGAACTAAAAGAAGATGTTAAAAAGCTTAATGAAATGGGTACACAACCTGGTTTAGCGGTTATTTTAGTGGGAGATAATCCAGCTTCTAAGACTTATGTTAGAGCTAAAGAGAGAGCATGTAAAAGAATAGGCATTAACTCAAAAAAGATTAATTTTGATACAACTATTACACAAGAGGATTTATTGAATAAAATTGATGAACTTAATAATGACGATACAGTACATGGTATATTAGTTCAATTACCATTGCCAGATCATATTGATAGTGATTTGGTTATTGATACAATAAGTCCTGAAAAAGATGTTGATGGATTTCATCCAATAAATATTGGTAAAATGTTTTTAAATGATACTGATGGTTTTTGGTCATGTACTCCTTATGGGGTTTTAGAAATGTTAGATAGATATGATATAGATGTTGAAGGTATGGAAGCTGTAATCGTAGGTGCTAGTAATATAGTTGGGAAACCAATGCAAACGATGCTTGTTAATAGAGAGGCAACTACAACTCTTTGTCATATAAAAACGAAGGATCTCACAATGCATACAAAGAAAGCAGATTTAATTGTTGTTGCAGTTGGTAAACCAAACCTAATAACAGCTGATATGGTAAAAGAGGATGTTGTCATTATTGATGTTGGAATCAACCGATTAGAGGATGGTAGTTTAGTTGGAGATGTTGACTATGATGAAGTTTCAAAAAAAGCTAGTGCGATAACACCTGTTCCAGGTGGAGTGGGACCTATGACAATCGCTATGTTGATGAAGAATACAATTAAATCAACATATAGACATGCTAGACAATAAAGAGTTTTATTCTGTAAGTGAGGTCAACCAATTATTATCAAAAAAGATTGATAGTGACCTCACTTTTCAACTTATGTTGGTAGTTGGAGAGATTGTGAGTTTTAAAAAACACAGCTCAGGTCATATATACTTTACACTAAAAGATGATAAGTCAAGATTGAAATGTGTTATGTTTAGATCAAAAGCAAGATACTTATCTTTTAATTTAAATAATGGTATGGAAGTATTAGTTCAAGGAAGATTAAGTATTTATGAAAAATATGGTGAGTATCAACTTTATATAGATTCAGTTCATAAGATGGGCTTTGGTGATTTAAGACAAAGGTATCTTAAGTTGAAGTCTAAACTAGAAGAAAAAGGATATTTTGAAGCTAATATAAAAAGAGAAATACCTAGTTATCCAAAAAAAATAGGAGTTATAACCTCAAGCACGGGGGCGGTTATTCATGATATAATAAGGACTGTGAGAGAAAGATTTCCATTATGTGAAATACTACTCTTTCCAGCAAATGTACAAGGTGATAAAGCGTTAGCATCAATCTTAAATGGATTTGAAGATATAAACAAGTTTGAAATTGACGTTATAATCTTGACTAGAGGTGGAGGTAGCGAGGAAGAGCTATGGACTTTTAATGAAGAACAGCTTGTTGAAAAGATATACAAATGTAAAATACCAATTATTACAGCAATTGGACATGAAGTAGATATAACCTTGTCAGATCTTGCAGCAGATTTGTCAGTAGCTACACCAACTGCAGCTGCAATGGCCGCAACACCAGATATATCACAGATATTTAGAGATTTAGATTTTTATGAAGATAATGCTATTAAATTAGTAAAAAAGAAGATAAATCATTTAAAACAAGAGGTCAAATACTTTGAGAATAATTTAAGGATTTATGAGCCTAACCATTATATAAACCATCTTAAAAATGAGTTAGATTTGAAACTTCAGTTATTGACGTATAATATTAATAGAATACTTAATAATATAAGTAATGAAATTAAAAATAAAGAGAATGCTTTAGAAAGCATTTATAATAGAAAAGTTACTTTCCCAAAAGTATATAATGAAAGTAATGAGAAAGAAATAAACAGTATAGAAGAAATCACACTTGCTAGCTTTGTAAACATAATATTTACTGATGGGGTAGTAAAAGTGAAACCAGTAGAAAAAGAAGGACGAAAATATGGAAAAAATATCAATTGAAAATACCTTAAGTAGGGTTGATAAAATAATAAATGAACTTGAAAATGACAGTAAAAGTTTAAAGGATATTTTAGAATTATATGAAGAAGGTATGGCCTTGATTGGCCAATCAAAAAAAGTATTAGAAGAAGCGCAATTAAAAGTCAAACAATTTCAAAATGATGAAGTTGTAGAGTTTGAAGAAAAAAAATGATTACTAATCTCAAAGATAAACTAGCTAATTACCAAAAAGAGATAGATTTAGCTATAGATAAATACTTGCCTAAGCAAAAAGACATGCCACCTCTAATTCATGAAGCAATGCGCTATAGTGCTTTAAGTAATGGCAAAAGAATAAGACCTATTTTAGCATTAGAAACTGCAAGAATGCTTGATTGTAACTATCAAGTTGCTATGCCTTCAGCAGTAGCAATAGAATTAGCACATTCTTTTACGTTAGTTCATGATGATTTACCAAGCATTGACAATGACGATTTAAGAAGAGGTATCCCAACTAATCATAAAGTATATGGAAGTGGGATGGCTTTGTTAGCCGGAGATGCATTATTAATAGATGCTTTTAGAATAATTAGCGATTATCAAAAACCATCT
>CAZCFQ010000007.1:25098-34443 GCA_964497955.1 uncultured Clostridiaceae bacterium | reverse complement strand
TTATCATTAGAGTTATTAAAAGAATTATTTGGTGAAAGTGTTAGTGAAAAAGTTAAAAAAAGATTAGAATTTGATATAACTGACTAATTAAAGAAGGAAAACTGCTTCAAGTATAGAAATAGACTTTAGATAAATTAGGAGGTTTATTAATTATGGATAAACAATTAGTTGATTTTAAACATTATTACACTTATGAAGAAGTAGAAAACTTTATTAATGATGTAAAGAAAAACTTTCCTGAATTAGTAGAGATTGAAGTAGCAGGTCAAAGTTATGAAGGTAGAGATATTTGGGCAGTTATTATTACCAATAAATCTACAGGCACCCACAGTGAGAAACCAGCTATTTATGTCGATGGTAATATTCATGCAGGTGAAGTAACTGCAGCTATGGTTTGTTTAAAAACTATTGATTACCTAACAAAAATGTATAAGAAAGATGAACAAGTAACGCACTTAGTTGACAATAAGACATTCTACATTCTCCCAAGGGTTAATCCAGATGGCGCTGAAAAGTATTTGACAACACCATATACCTTAAGAAGTAGTGTAAGACCATATCCAGAGAACAATATTTTGGATCTGCCAGGATTACACCCAAAAGATATTAATGGAGATGGCAAAATATTGCTGATGAGAGTAAGAGATGACCAAAAAGGCGAATGGAAAAAATCTAAAAAAGACTCTAGAATAATGCTGCCTAGAAGAGCTAGTGAACTAAAAGGTGAGTTTTATAGGATTTATCAAGAAGGACTAATTAAGGATTATGATAAAAAAGAGTTTGACTATCATAAAACTCCATGGGGATTGGATTTAAATAGAAATTTCCCTTCAAACTTTGATAAGGAAAATATTTCAGCAGGTCCTTACCCAACTTCAGAGCCAGAAGCAAAAGCAATTGTAGACTTTATTTTGAACCACAAGAATATTGGCCTGCTTAATTGTTTCCACACTACTGGTGGTTTCTTCTATAGAAATCCATATACCTATCAAGATGAAGATATGGATCCACAAGATTTAAGAGCAACGAAAGAAATTGCCAGAGAAGGTTTTTATGCTACTGGTTATCAAGATGTCAAATCTAATAACCAATCTACATTAACAGAATGGGTTTATGAACATTTAGGAATTATAGGCTATACTACAGAATTGTGGGATAGACAAGACCGAGCAGGAGTTACACGTGAACAGCTCCATAATTCCACTACCCCTGAAGAGATAGAAGAAGTTGAAATGAAACTTTTAAAATGGAATGATCGTGAACTATCAGGAAAAGGATTCATAAATTGGCAAAAGTTTGAGCATCCTCAGCTTGGTGAAGTAGAAATAGGTGGTTGGGATTATAAAGAAGCAGTTCAAAATCCACCTAAGCATTTACTTGATCAAGAATGTTTTAAAAACATGAAGTGGACTTTAAACCAAGCTTCTTGTTTACCTGAAGCGAAGATTACTGATATCAAATTAGAAAATATTGAAGAAGATATAGTCAAAATTACAGTAACTTGTGAAAACCATGGGTATTTACCGACATATATTACTAATAAAGGTAAAGAGATTAAAGCAGTTAGAAAAGATGAATTAAAAATTACATATGATAAAAATGAGATTGAAGTTATAACAGAAAATGATGAAATTGAATTTGATTTCCTAGAAGGATTTATGAATGGCCAGGAAAGAAGATACTTTAGCTATGGAGAAGCTGCAAAAAGTAGCCAACATTACTCTTGGGTAATAAAAAAGAAGAGTGCTAACTCTAAAGCTACAATTGAATTAATTAGTATTCGTGGAGGGAAAACTTGTAAAGAGTTGACTTTATAAGATTAATACTCAAAATATTAAACCCCAAACACTCACAGTGAGTGTTTGGGGTTTAATATTAGTTATAATTATTTAATCAAAACTTTAGAAATAGAATAATTATCAAAATCAATTATTTGCATTAACTTAGTTTTCAACTCTTCTAATGTAATACTGTTCAACATTTTAAAATAATTTGACATTTCCATACCCTTAATTCTATAAGTTACATATTTATTAGATACTCCAGTAAGACTATCACTACTCATTATGAATTGACCTATGTGTTTATTTCTTATTCTATCAAAGTTTGATTGATTTATTTCTTTTTTAATTGCAATAGGAATCTCTTCAATTAATCGGTTTTTTAATTCATTTGGACTAGGGGTTGATCCACCTAAAATAGTAAACGCATAAGACTTATTGATACTACTTCCAAAACTAAAATCATCAAGAATTAAGTTCTCTTCATAGAGGTCATTATAAAGCTTAGAACTATTACCAATAATAATGTCAAATGCAATTTTAAAAACAATTTCATCAACTAACATTTCACTTTTTATCTCTGGAGCTTTATACTTAAAACCCATAGCTAGTTGAGGTACAGTTACAGGCATATACTCTTTCTTTTCCTTAACATTAATACTATATGGTTCATAGGGATAATATCTTTCAATAATCTTTTGATTTACAAATCTCTTTTGTTCTTGATTATAAATCACAGTTTCTTTAACTTTATCAATGTCAAAATCTCCTGCTAAATAAAGAATCATATTAGACGGATGATAAAAAGTATCATAACAAACTTGCAAATCTTCCTTTGTAATTTCATATATTGAATCAACTGTTCCTGCTATATCAAGTTTAATCGGGTGATTATGGTACATATTCTTTAACAGGTTTAACTGCAGTCTCCATTCAGGGTTGTCATCATACATTTTTATCTCTTGTTCAATGATGCCCTTCTCTTTTTCCACACTAGAATCAGTAAAATGTGATGTTTGAACATAATCAAGTAACAAATTAGTAGCTTTTAAAAAATTCTTTGTTCCTGAAAATATGTATGCTGTCATATAGTAATTTGTATATGCATTTGCAGATACACCTAACTTCGAAAATTCTTCAAAAACATCTATATCAGGCATATCAAACATTTTATGCTCTAGAAAATGAGCTATTCCTTCTGGCACTTGATGTTTGTTCCCATCAATGCCCATAAAAGCATTATCATTTGACCCGTATTTAGTTGCAAAAACAGCATTTTTTGCATGAAAGCCACTTTTCTTATGCAAAAAAACTTCTAATCCATTATTGCATTTGTAATAATATATTTTCTCATTTAACCCATTATCAATAATGTTATTCATTAATATCACCACCATCATTAGAACTTAAAAAGAATATAGTATCAATGAAAACATTATTTGCTACATTGATTACATTATTTAACTTTACATTTAATAGTTTTTTCTCAAACTCTTCAACTTCAGTAGGGCAACCACTCAAGACTCCCATGATGTTATGATTTATACTCCCACCAGCAAAATCTTCTAAAGACCATAAACTATTAATTACAGCATCTCTTGCCTGATCTAGCTCTTCTTTTTTTACTTTTCCATTCTTTAGATTATTGATTATATTTACAATCAAATTTTTGGTCTTTTTATAATCTTCTTTATTCACTCCAGCCTCTATAAAGGACATCATTTTATTTCTATCACTAATAGAATGCACATAGTAAGCTAAGCTATTTTCTTCTCTTACTATTTTAAATAATTTTGAATACGTACCTCCACCTAATATTGCATTATATAGTACATATGCTGGCAAATCTTTGGAACAAGGTGCAACATTAGTACGTAGACTCATCACTAACTTTCCTTGATTAATTTCATCATATTCAAATACTTCATTTAAATCTGACTGATGAAATTTGGGTTGTTGATCATATTCAATTTTTCCACGTGGTTCGAATCTTGATAAGAATTCAGTCTCAATTAATGAAATATCTTCTTTTCTTACATCACCGGCTACATATAGCTCTATAGGAGCTTGTTTTATCATTGATTCATAAAAGGAAGTTAAACTAGCTGGATCAATTTCGTCAATATTTTCCAGTCTACCATTAGATGGCATGGCATATAACTCACCTTTGCAACTAATCTCTATACATCTTCTTAAAGCCCATTGTTCTTTATCATTATATATTGCTTTTATTGCATCAGATAAAGCCTTCTTTTCTTGTTTTATAAAATTGTTATCCAAAGTATTATCATGTTGTAACGGATTGAATATTAACTCTTTTAATAATTCTAAATTCTTCTTAAATGACTTTGAACCTTTTTCCTGCCCTAGAATTTTCTTATCAGGCATAAAAATTGTTACTTCAAATAGGTGATGCTCTCCTACTTTTTTTACTTTAACTGTAAAAACTGTCCCAAAATTAGACTCAAATGCCTTTTTGAGTTCAATAGTTGTTGAGTACTTATTCGTACCTCTTTTTAGAACCTTACTAAGTACAGAAGCTTTTGTCGTATCCTGATCTAATTTACGAACAAAGAAAAGTTTTAAAACAATTGTGTTAAATTTCGTATTTATAATGTGATGCAATTTAACGCCTGGTTTAATATGTTTTGTAATTATTTTACTCATAAACTGCGCTCCTTCTTAAATATTAACAGGCCGGATTACCCGGCCTTTTAATAAGTTATTAAATTAAACCCATTTCTTTTCCAATTTTAGCAAACTTCTCTACTGCAAAATTTAAGTCTTCTTTACTATGGGCAGCTGATATCATAACTCTTATTCTAGCCTTTCCTCTTGGAACAGTAGGAAAACCAATAGACGTAGCAAAAATGCCTTCTTCAAACAATTTTTTGCTCATTTCGCTAGCTTTTTTTGCTTCTCCTATCATAACTGGTGTAATTGGTGTTTCACTATGGCCAATATCAAAACCAAGATTTTGCATTTTTTCTTTGAAATAATCTCCATTATCCCAAAGTTTATTAACTAGATCTTCACTCTCCATTAAAATGTTAAATGATTCAATTGTAGCTGCAACGTCTGGAGGTGTAGTTGCTGAACTAAACAAGAAAGGACGACCTCTTTGTTTAATATATTCTATTAACTCTTTCGAACCAGCGACACATCCACCGACAGTGCCTATCGCTTTAGAGAATGTTCCAACTTCAACATCTACTCTACCATGTAAGTCAAAATGGTCAACAATTCCTCTACCGCCTTTACCTAAAACGCCCTCGCCATGAGCATCATCAACCATTACTGCTGCATCATATTTTTCTGCTAACTCAACTATTTCTGGTAACTTGGCTACATCTCCGTCCATGCTAAATACACCATCTGTAATAATTAAGGTTCTACCAGGTCTATCTTCTTTAAGACATCTTTCTAAGTCATTCATATCACTGTGTTTATATATCTTCTTATTTTTACAACCAGATAGTCTAACCCCATCAATTATACTAGCATGATTTAACTCATCACTAATAATAGTATCATTCTTGCCAGCCAATAGTGGTATAACTGTCGTATTTGCCTGAAAACCTGATTGTAAAGTAATAACAGCTTCAGCTTTTTTGAACTTAGCTATCAATTCTTCTAGTTCACCATGTAAATCCATAGTTCCAGCTATTGATCTAACAGCTCCTGGTCCAACTCCATACTCTTTTATAGCTTCAATTGCAGCTTTTCTAAGCCTCTCATCATTAGCTAATCCAAGATAGTTGTTAGAACACATATTAAGCTTTTTCTCGCCTTCTATTACCAAATATGCCCCTTGTGGACTACTTAAGCTACGGATATTGCTGTTATATAACCCTTGATCTTTTAATTCTGCAATAACCTCTTTAAAATGATTTTGAAATGTTTCATTCATTTACATAACTCCTCCTTATATTAATTATTAATTCCATCCATAACAAACAAATTTTTCTTAACTATTAGCTCTGCTATTTGTAATGCATTAGTAGCAGCACCTTTTCTTAACTGATTTCCTACTACCCAGATGTTTAAGCTATTGGGTAAAGAATTATCTTCTCGTATTCTCCCTACATAGACATTATCATCATTATAAAAATCCAATGGCATAGGATATAGTTGCTCTTCTGGCTTATCTAAAACCTTTACTCCAGGGAAATCTTCTAATAATTCAATAGCCTTTTCTCTATTTATTTTACTCTCAAATTCTATGTTTAATGATTCAGCATGGCACCAAAAAACTGGGACTCTTACACATGTGCCTGTGATACCAATCTCTTTTGTTCCTAATATTTTATGTGACTCTTTAATCATTTTCCATTCTTCTTTAGTATAGTATCCCTCATCGAAAACATCAACTTGAGGCAAAAGATTAAAAGCTATTTGGTAATGTTTATCTGCACTTGCCACAGGTAAAACTTTTGCTTCTTTGTTTTCCCCTTCTATGTAACTTCTTATCTGTCCTTCAAGTTCTGATATAGCTTGATTTCCGCCTCCAGAGACTGCTTGGTATGTCGAAAAGATTACTCTTTTAATGTTAGCTGCATTTAGTAATGGTTTAAGTGCCATAAGCATTATGATTGTTGAGCAGTTTGGATTTGCTATAATACCTTTATGGTTATTTAATGCATTTGGATTTACTTCAGGGATAATTAATGGGACATCTTCTTCAAGCCTGAAGTATGAGCTATTATCAATCACAATAGCCCCAGATTCAACAGCTTTATGTGCATACATTTTACTAACATTACCACCAGCACAAAAGAAAGCTATATCAACACCATAAAAACTTTCATCAGTTGTTTCCTCTACAACTAATTGATTACCTAAAAAATCAATTTTTCTACCAGCTGATCTAGAAGATGCTAATAAGATTAACTCTTGAATTGGTAGACTTGATTTCTCTAATAACTTAATTAATGTACGTCCTACAGCACCTGTAGCACCTACAATTGCTATTGTATACTTGTCATTCATCTTTACTCCTCCATCTTCTTATGAGATGCAAAATCCTCGTTGACTTCTTTCAACATTTCTCTAATTGGCAGATCATATGGACAACGTGTTTCACAAACGCCACATTCTATGCATGCAGATGCATTTACTTCTTGACTAAAATATCTTTTAATCGCCCATTCTTTAAGGTTATATCTTGTTAAGTAACCATGTAAAATAAAGTTAAAAGGTATTTTTACTCCTTCAGGACAAGGAAGACAATACTCACATCTTCTGCAAAACTTATTCCCTAATTTATTTGCAAAGGACTTCAACTCTTCTTTTTCTTTTTCACTAAAAAAACGAGCTCGATTTCCTACCAAAGCATTTTCTTTAATCTCTTCTCTTTTCTGCATCCCAGGAATGACTACAGTTATTGGGTAGTCCAAAATGTACTTTAATGCACTACTTGCATCAGTTATAGCACCACCTGCTAAAGGCTTCATTACTATCACACCAATGTTTTTGTCATGGGCTAAATTTATTGCTGGTAAAAACTGATCTTCCACCGCGTTAAAAGGCACTTGTATTGATACGAACTTACCACTTTTAACAGCTTTCATAGCAATTTTTGGCTTATGGGTACTCATACCTATATATCTAATCTTACCATTTTTTTTAGCTTCTATAGCTGCCTTATATGCACCGTTTTTAGACATGATCTTTTCATAGTCATCTTCTGAACCTATATTATGAAATTGATACAAATCTATACATTCAACACCTAAATTATCTAAACTTGTGTTTAACTCATTAATGAAAGCTTCTCTTTCTCTTGCCATTGATTTTGAAGCTATTATCCAATCATTCTCTACAGCTTTTATAGCTAAGCCAATTTTTTCTTCACTATTTGTATATCCTCTAGCAGTATCAATAAAATTTATACCTTTTTCTTTCGCTAATTTAAAAAGGGCTATTACTTCCTCTATCGTTACCCTCTGAATAGGAATGCCTCCAAAACCAATAACACTGACATTTAACTTTGTTTTACCAAGATTTCTATATTCCATACTTAAGCCTCCTTAGTCACCTACGACAACCTTTTTGACGCCTTCTAAATTCTCTAATCTTTCAATTAAGGTTTTGTCTATGCTAACTGACAATTCTTCACTTACTTTTATAACCGAGTTATTAATCCTTAAAAATATTGGAATATGACCAGGGTATTCTTGTACAGCATAAGATACACCGTTTAAACATCTTTTGTCAATGCCATCTTCAAATACTATATGAAGTCCTTCTGCATCAGAAGCTATAGGTATACATTTTTCCATTATAACACTAATTCTGTTATCTCGATAATTGACTTTCCCCGAAACAATAACTACATTATCTTCATATAACTGACTCTTATACTTCTCATAAACATTAGGAAAGACAGTAATATCTATATCAGAAATATGGTCTTCTAAAGAAACAAATGCCATTAAATTGCCTTTTTTTGTATTTATAACCCTAACTGTTTTAACTATGCCACCTACTGCTACAAATTCTCCTTCTTGACAATCTGATAGCTCTTGGCAAGTACATGATACCTTATTTTCTAATATTTTTTCATATTGTTCTAGTGGATGACCACTTAGATATAGTCCTGTATATTCTTTCTCTAGCTCTAACAATCTCCTTTTAGAGAATTCTTCTATATCAGGAAGAGAAACAGAAACTTTGTTAGTTTCAAAAACATCAAATAAAGACTTCTGTCCGTTAAGTTTACTCTCTTTTTCTTTGTTAGCTTTATCAATACATTCATCTAGCACGGCTATTAACTGTGATCTATGTGCATTTAGTGATTCCATTGCACCAGCTAATATAAGAGACTCAATTGCTCTTTTGTTAACAGAACTTAAATCTACTCTTTTACAAAAATTATATAAAGATGTAAACCTTCCATTTTTCCTTCTACAGTTAATTATTGACTCTATAGCACTTTGTCCGACATTTTTGATTGCTTGAAGACCAAAAACTAATTTGTCTTTATATACTCTAAAAGTTCTATAAGACAGATTTATATCAGGTGAAACAACTTCAATATCCATCTTCTTTGCTTCTTGCATGTAAAAAGCGACCTTTTTTGTGTCCGACATAATGTTACTAATCTCTGCTGCCATGAAATGAAGAGGGTAATTAGCTTTTAAATAGGCAGTTTGGTATGCTAATAAACCATAAGCACTACTATGAGATTTATTAAATCCGTACTCACCAAAACTTGCCATTTGCTCCCATAAAACTCCTAGTTTTTCAATGTCATAACCTACTTTAGTACCACCATCAATGAATTTTTTCCTATATGAGTTAACTTGATTCATTCTTTTTTTAGATAAAGCTTTTCTTAAATAATTCGCTTCTGTAGGTGAGAATCCAGCAATATCTTGAACTATTTTCATAACTTGTTCCTGATATACTATGACTCCATAAGTTTCTCCAAGATGTTTCTTTAACTCAGGGAATAAATAATCTATCTCTTCATTGCTATTTGCATTTTTTATATAATCAGGTATGCTTTTCATAGGTCCAGGTCTATATAAAGCATTGATAGCAATAATATCGTCTAATCTTT
>CAZCFQ010000007.1:8536-25088 GCA_964497955.1 uncultured Clostridiaceae bacterium | reverse complement strand
GCACTTAACATCTCATAAGTTTTCTTATCATCCAAAGGTATGTTATCTATATCTACCGTTTTATCTAAGTCATCTTCAATATTTTGTAACGTATCACTTATTATTGTTAATGTCCTTAAGCCTAAAAAATCCATCTTTAACAAACCTAAAGATTCCACAGGTCCTTTTGAAAGTTGCGTTGAAATTACTCCATTCTTAATTAAAACAGGTGCATAATCTGTTATATTATCAGGTGCTATTACTACTGCAGCTGCATGAACAGAAGAATGTCTTGCAAGCCCTTCAATTTTTCGTGCTAGGTCATATATTTCCCTTATCTTTCGATCTTTTTCGTATAAATTTTTCAAATCAGGGTTTTCATCTAAAGCTGAGTCCAAAGTAGTACCTAATGAATCCGGTATTAAGTTTGATATTTTATCTCCAACTACTAGGTTCTGCTTATCTTCTTTAGGTAATAGATACCTAGCAACATCTCTAACTGCACCTTTTGCTCCAAATGTTCCAAATGTAGCAATCTGTGCGACTCTATCTTTACCATACTTTTCAGTTACATAATTGATAACATCATCTCTTCTGGTGTCTAAAAAATCTACATCAATATCAGGTGGATCAAATCTTTCATAATCTAAGAATCTTTCGAACAATGTTCCATATTTAATTGGATCTATATCCATTATTTTAAGTGCATATGCAACTATAGAACCCGCTACAGAACCCCTACCTGGGCCAACCCTAATTCCATTATCTCTAGACCAATTAATAAAATCCCACACAATTAAGAAATATGCAGCATATGCTTTTTCTTTGATGACATTCATTTCCAAATTTACTCTTTGAGTAATTTCAGTAGTTATTTCATCGTATCTTTCTTCTAATCCTTTATTGACTAGATGTGATAAATACTCTTCTTCATTCATACCATGTGGGCATGGATATTTTGGCAAGTGATAATCTCCAAAATTCAACTCAAGATTGCACATATCTGCAATTTTTTGTGTATTTTCTAAAGCTTCTTTTTGATTTGGAAATAGCCTTTCCATATCCTTATAATCTTTAAACCAAAATTCTTCGCTAGGGAACTTCATCCTACCTTTTGGATTTTCATCTCTTGATGGCTCAAAAATACTTCTTTTTGTTTGAATACATAAAAGCAAATCATGAGGTAAAGCATCCTCTTTTTCAATATAGTGGACATCATTAGTAGCAATTAAAGGAATATTTGTTTCTTTACTAATTTGTATTAATGCTTTATTAACTATAGATTGTTCTTCTATACTATGGTCTTGTAATTCTAAATAGTAACTATCTATACCGTATACACTTTGAAACCATAAAGCTCTTCTTTTTGCTTTTTCATAATTACCCGCCATTATCAATCTAGGAATTTCTCCACCTAAACAGGCACTTAAAGCTATTATCCCATCAGAATATTTCTTGATTAGTTCATTATCTATTCTAGGCTTGTAATAAAAGCCTTCTGTATATGCTAATGAGCTTAACTTAAGCAAGTTTTCATAACCTTTTTTATTTTTTGCCAAAAGCACTAAATGTGCTGGCCCGCCATAAGCATCACTATCATCATATTTAACCTTGCCTCTATCAAATCTACTACCAGGAGCAACATAAAACTCGCAGCCTATAATAGGTTTTATATCATTTTTTTTGCACTCTCTATAAAACTCAACATATCCGTGCATATTACCATGATCAGTAATAGCTAATGAGTTCATACCGAGATTTTTGGCTTTTGTTACTAGTTCTTTTATTTTACAGGCTCCATCTAATAAGCTGTATTCTGTATGGACATGTAAATGAATAAAATTTTGCACATTTTCTCCTCCAAACGACTATAAATCTTTAATATAAAATAAATAAATTGATTTAATGACCTTCTTTTCTATACGGTTGTCCACTTGCAGCTGGTCCTTCAGACTTACCTACAAATCCTGCTAAAGCTAATATTGTCAATACATATGGCAAAGTAGCTAAAACTTGAGAAGGGATATCCACTGCCCCAACTACTTGTAATACTATCTGTAATCCAGATGTAAATCCAAATAGTAAACAGGCAAACATAGTGCCTAGAGGTTTCCAGTTTCCAAAAATCATAGCAGCCAAAGCTATAAAGCCTCTACCTGCAACCATGCCTTCTAAGAAAACTGTGCCTTCTCCTATTGAAAGCATAGCACCTGCAAGTCCACCTAAAGCACCACTAACTATTACGCCAAAATATCTCATCTTATATACATTAACTCCAAGTGTATCTGCTGCTCTTGGGTGTTCTCCAACAGCTCTTAATCGAAGTCCTAGTTTTGTTTTAAACAGTACAAATGAAGTTACTGGCACCATAATAAAAGCAAAGTATACTAAAATATTATGGCCTCCTATAACTGGCCCTATTATTGGAATGCCTTCTAAAAAGTTAAAAACTTTCGGTATTTGCGATGATGTATCAATTGCAGGTGATTGTCCACCATGACCATAAAATACATTTAATAAAAATGCTGTTAGTCCTGCACCTAAAATATTAATCGCTACGCCACTAACAACTTGATTTGCTTCAAATTTAATTGATACAAGAGCATGAAGAGCTGCAATAATCATACCTGAAAAAATAGCAGCCAATATACCTAGCAAAGCACTTCCTGTTGCATAAGTAGTTGCAAGAGCAAAAAATGCTCCAATAGTCATAATCCCTTCAAGTGCTATATTAATAACGCCTGATCTCTCAGAAAAGATAGCACCAAGTGCAGTTAATAGTAAAGGTGCAGCTAATCTAAAAGTCATTGCTAATAGAGAAATAATTGCTACTTTATTCATCAGCTGTCACCTCCTTAATCTCTTCTACTGTCTTTTTTTCTTTTCTTTTAACCATCCACTTAATAATTTGATCTGCTGCTACAAAGAAGATTATTGAAGCTTGTACTATAGCAATAACTTCTTTTGCTATCCCTGCTTGAGCTTGCATCAGAGGTGCTCCTCTTTTCATTATTGCAAAAAGAAAAGCTGATAGAACAATGCCTAAAGGATGATTCTTACCTATTAAAGCTACTGCTATACCATCAAAACCATAATTTGGGAAAGCTCCTAATGAAGATGCTCTTCTAGCAGTTCCAAGTAAGTGAAGACCTCCCCCTAATCCAGCTAAAATACCGCTGATAAACATTGCGGTAACAAATTTTTTAGCTACGTCAATTCCTCCGTATTCTGCAGCACTTGCTTTATGCCCTACTGCTCTTACCTCATAACCTAACTTTGTTTTCCATAAAATTATAAATACAATTATAGCTGCTACTAAAGCGATGATGATTCCTATATGAGCTCTTGAAGGACTAAATAAACCTATCACTGGCAATCTAATTTCAGGATTAATTGCATGTGAACCTTGATAATTTGGTGCTTTAAACCACTCTGGACTACCTACAAAAAGGTTATATAAATAAAAGGCGATATGATTCATCATTATGGTAGTTATTACTTCGTGTACTCCTCTTTTTGCCTTGAGCCATCCAGCTATTGCAGCCCATAATCCACCTGCTATTGCACCGGCTAGTAATGCTAATATTAGCTGAAAAATAGTTGGTATATTATTTAGTGTAAATCCTACGTATGCTGTTACAAAAGTGCCAACTATAAACTGCCCCTCAGCACCTATATTAAAAAGTCCTGTTCTAAATGAAAAAGCAATTGCTAAACCAGTCATAATTAGAGGAATTGCAGAAACTATAGCTTCCCCAAAACCATATAAACTGCCAAAAACACTGTTAAACAAAGCATAGTAACCTTCTATAGGTTTATATAGTATCTCTCTTAATGATAGGCCTTCTTGTGAACCAACCCACATCATTGCAAATGCACCTATAATTAAACCTAATAAAATAGCTAACAATGGATATTCAATTTGCTTCCATGAATTTTTTATTAATTTCTTTATTCTGTCTTTATCCATTACTATTCTCCTCATTGAGCTTACCACCAGCCATAAGTATACCGATCTTATTCTCTGTTGCTTCTTCCATACTAAGTTCTCCTGCTATTTCACCTTCATAAATAACTATTACTCTGTCACTTAAAGATAATATTTCATCTAATTCTAGTGAAATAAGTAAAACTGCACATCCTTCATCTCTTTGTTCAATTAATCTTTTATGGATGAATTCTATAGCTCCAACATCCAAGCCTCTTGTTGGCTGAGCTGCTATTATCAAGCTTGGCTTACGTTCAAACTCACGTGCTAAAATAACTTTTTGCTGATTACCACCAGAAAGATTTTTTGCATAAGCAAAAACACTAGGAGTCCTAATATCATATTGATCAACTAGATTTTTTGCATACTTGTTTATCTCTTCATAATTAACAAAGATTCCTTTTGAAAAGGGTTTTTTGAAAAAGTTTTGAAGCACCACGTTTTCTGCAACAGTAAAATCTAAAACCAATCCATGCTTTTGTCTATCTTCAGGTATATGTGCAATGCCTTTATTAAACCTTTCTCTTATAGAATCTTTAGTAATAGACTTGTTCTCTAAGCGAATATCTCCAGACTCTATTGGTCTTAGACCGGATAATGCTTCAATCAGCTCAGTTTGACCATTACCTTCTATCCCAGCTATACCTACAATTTCACCATGCTTCACATCAAAACTTAAATCTTTTACAGCTAATAATTTTCTACTATTTTTAACATTTAAATTTTTAACATCAAGACAAACGTCTCCCAATCTAGCTTCCTGTTTGTTTACATCTAATAAGACTTTTCTACCAACCATCATCTCTGCTAGGTCTTCTATAGAAGCATCTTTTGTATCTACAGTTCCTATTTTTTCTCCTCTTCTAATAACAGTTACCCTTTCACAAGCACTTTTAACTTCTTTTAACTTATGAGTAATAAATATTATAGATTTGTCCATTTTAGTTAGATTAGACATAATCTCAATAAAATCTTCAATCTCCTGAGGCGTAAGCACAGCAGTTGGTTCATCTAAAATTAGTATTTCAGCACCTCTAAATAGCGCCTTTAAGATTTCAACTCTTTGCTGCATTCCAACTGAAATATCTCTAACAATGGCGTCTGGTTCTATATCAAGGCCATATTCTTTACTGAGTTCTAAAACTATTTCTTTAGCTTTTTTCTGATCAATAATACCGTTATTGCCTATCTCAGAACCTAATATTATGTTTTCTAAAACAGTAAACTTTTCAACTAACATAAAATGTTGATGCACCATGCCTATTCCATTTTGGATAGCAACATTAGGATTGGATATATTTACTTTTTCTCCATTTATAAATATTTCACCTTTTTCTGGTTCATATAGGCCATATAATACATTCATTAATGTAGATTTTCCAGCACCATTTTCACCAAGTAAGGCATGTATTTCACCCTGTCGTAACTCAAAAGATATGTTATCATTTGCAACCACGCCTGGGAATATTTTTGTTATATTTTTCATTTCTACTGCTAGTTGCATCTTAGCACCTCTTTCTCAAATACTATTATAATTATAACAGTAGAAATAACAAAAACCAGACAAAATGTCTGGTTTTTATCTAATTTTGATTATTCAGTTAAGCTTGCTACATAATCAGCTAACTCATCTTGAGTTGTAGGTACTACTAACTCTCCATCAATTATCATTTGCTTGTATTGCTCAACCATTTCTAAGATTTCTTCTCTATTTTCTTCTGGAATAGTTTGATCACTAGTAGGAGCAATTCCAACACCATCTTCTGCTAAACCTAGTTCTACTACTTCTCCACCAGGGAACTCATCAGTAGTTAAATACTCATCAGTAATTTGAGCCATAGCACTTCCAACTTTTTTCATCATACTAGTTAACATATTTTCTGGAGCTTCTTCGTATTGATCTCTATCAACACCAATAGTCCAAAAGCCTTCTGGACCAGTTCCTCTTTCTTTAGCAGCTTCAAATAAACCATTACCGACATTACCTGCAGCATGATAAATTACATCTGCTCCTTGATCATACATAGTGTTAGCAATCTCTTTGCCCAACTGTGTATCTGACCAGCTGCCAGCATAAGCTATATCAATTTCAGCATCAGGATTAGCTGTTAAAACACCAGCGCGATATCCAACTTCAAATCTGGTAATTAATTCACTTTCCATTCCACCAATGAATCCGAGCTTATTTGATTCTGTAGTCATTCCAGCTATTAAACCTACTAAGAAAGAACCTTCCTGCTCTTTGAATCCTACTTGGACAACATTGTCACCAATAATAGGAGCTGTAAAGTCAACAATACCAAAGTTTGCATCTGGTAAACCTTCAGAAGCTTCCATAATTGCATCTGCTAACATAAAACCAACAGCCCAAGTTAAGTTACTACCACTATCTACAGCAGTTCTTAAGTTAGCTGCATACTCTGTTTCATCATTTGAAATAATATAATCAAATGTAACATCTGGGTAATCTTCTTGAAGAGTTTGTAACCCTTCCCAAGCACTTTGGTTAAAAGATTTATCATTAACTCCACCAGTGTCTGTTACCATCATGATAGTTTTTGATTCAGGAGTTTCTTCTCCGCCTGGATCCTCTTCACCAGTACCTGGATCTTCTGCTTCAGGCTGACATCCAACAATTGCAAATAATAGAATAAAAATAGTAGTTATTGCGAGTAATTTTTTTAACATATAACATCCTCCTAATTAATTTGTATTTAAAGTTTCTATAAAGAATTCCAAAATCCTTCTTTATTCTTGGTATCCTCTAAAAAAAATAAATTTTGGCTATAGAAATATTTCTACTTTTCATATGCTCATAAAAAGTATACAATATACTCGTATGAATGAGAAAGGTTGATATGAATATGCTACAAATTGTGGGAATAGTAATTGCTTTTATATTAATTATTATAATGGTGAATAAGAAAATATCTCTTGGTTATGCATTAGTCTCTGGCTCTATTATTGTTGGAGCATTTTCGGGACTTGGAGTAATAGGTATTGCTGAGTCTTTTATAAATGCTTCTATAAATCCTGTTACTATTAGATTAGTAGCTATACTAGGCTTAATAAGTATACTCGGATATTTAATGCAAGAATTTGGTATTTTAAGAAGAGTTGTTGACAGTCTTAACTCATTACTGAAAACTCCTAAACTTACTTTATCAGTTGTCCCCTCTATAATGGGTACATTATTAGTAACAGGAGGAGCAATTATGGCTGCTCCATTGGTTGATGAAATTGGTGATGATTTGAGTTTGAGTAAATCAAAAAAAGCTGCCATTAATCTTGTTTTTAGACATGGTTGGTACTTTATATATCCAATGATGCCTGGATTTATTTTAGTATCTGAAATTGCTAGTATTGATAAATTTGATCTAATTTCAATACAATGGCCTTTAACAATTGTCATTTTGGCAGTTGGCTATTTTATGTGGATTAGACCTTCAGAAATAAGTGGCGAGCTCAGTTATCAAAATGGAAAAAGATCCTTTAGTGATTTGAAAAAATTTGTCAAATTTAGTTCACCTATTTGGGTAAGCTTAGTAATAGCACTAGGTCTTGAAGGTATGTATTTTGCTTCATTATCTGCAAGTTTTAATAAGTTAATATCAGATATAGCTTTTCCAATAGGATTAATAATCGGTATATTATTAACATTCTTTTTAAATGAGAAGAAAGACAAAATGTTAAATGAGTTTATAAATGGAATCAATATATCCATTATGTTTAGTGGACTAGGTATTATGATATTTAAAGAGATGGTGGGACAACTAAGCGTATTAAACGATGTTGTTTTAAGCTTTTTAGATAGTGGGGTTCCTATTTACATTTTGTTTATAACACTACCTTTAGTAACGGGATTACTTAGTGCTTCAACGACATCTGCAATAGGTGTTACTTTACCAATTTTATTGCCTGCACTATCAGTATCAGCTAATCCCATACCACTTATTATGTTAGCTTATTCATCATCATTTTTAGGATATCTGGTTTCTCCACTTCATTTATGTCAGATTCTTACTTTAGAATATTTTAAAGTAAAAATTTCTGATCTTTATAAAGAGTATGCTATAGCTATACCTGCTACTTTTGTCGCTTCAATTATATTGTATTTTGTAGTAAAATAATAAAATTGCTTTATGAATAGTAATTGTGTTGCACTAATACCTTAAAAAGTATACACTATTTAAGGTATTTTTGTTTTTTATTGCTCATAATAAGAGCTTGTGCTAATATTTTAATATACTAATTAATTATTTTGGAGGTTACTGATGAAAGATATTACAAAGCCATACACAAAACCAGAAGGATATCAGAGAAGAAGTGCGGTGCCATCAAGAAGACTTTTCAAAAACCCAGAAGTTTCAGTATTGAGAGAATGGGCAAAAAGAGATGAAATCACTACTCAAACAGGAAGCCCAGTTTATATCACAAATATCAGATCTAGAAGTGCTAATGATACCTATATAGTTTCTGATAATGTAGAAGCTGGTGTTTTCCAAGAAAAATGGGGGCGAGAAAAAGCTAACGAGTTAATCGATCAAGTCCACACTTATTTAGCTAAAAGAGACGTCATTCAAATTGACTGTATTTTAGGAAATTCTGATAAGCAATTAAAGATGAGAATGTATATAACAAAATTATATGCAAGAATAGCAATGATGCTGGTTAATATGTATTATCCTCCAGTACCTGGCCAAGAAGATTTGCCTGATAGTCAAGTTGATCTAATAACAGTATATGTTCCAGAACTAAATACGCAAAATAGAAAAATATTTGCAGATGTAGACAATAAAGTTACTTATATAACTGGTACGGATTATTTTGGTGAAGCAAAAAAATCCTTCTTACGACAAGCTATGTTTTGTGCTAAAGAGTGGGGCGGATTAGGATTTCATGCTGGCTCGAAGGTGTTAAAAATTAAAGATCCTCAAGGAAACTTAAAAGAGTATGGATTTATCATGTTTGGTTTATCAGGGACAGGAAAAACTACACTTACTCTTTCAGACCATGATTTGACTGGTCAAGAAGATTCTATTATTAGACAAGATGATGTAGTTTTAATGATGCCAGATGGTTATTGTTATGGAACTGAAGCAGGATTTTTTATTAAAACTGGAGGATTGGATGAATCTCAAAAAGTTCTTTTTGAAGCTGCAAAATCTCCTGGTGCATCATTTGAAAATATTATGGTTTGTGAAGAAACTGGAGAAGTGGACTATGATGACGAGACACTTTGCAATAATGGCAGAGGCGTTTTAAGAAGAGAAGACGTTAAGAATATTAAAGACAAAATTGATATTGATAAAGTTAATAAAATTATTTTTATAACAAGAAGAAACGATGTTATGCCTGCATTAGCAAGATTAAATCCAAAGCAAGCTGCTGCGTTTTTCATGTTAGGTGAATCAGTAGAAACAGGAGCTGGAGATCCTACTAAAAAAGGACAAAGCAAACGTAGCGTGGGCACTAACCCTTTCATTGTTGGTCCTGAAGCAGAAGAAGGAAATCGATTACTAGAAATTTTAAGAAAAAACACAGATATGGAGTGCTTCTTATTAAACACTGGTAGAGTTGGCACTTCTTATATATATAATACAAAGGGCAAAAACATTACTGTTGATGTATCTACAGGCTTGATGAAAGATATTGCAAGAGGGACAATAGAATGGGAAAAAGATCCTTACTGGGGTTATGAAGTAGCAGTTAAATCACAAGAGGTAGACCTAAGTGGATTCAATCCTAAAATGTATTTCACTGAAGAACAATATCACATATTAAATGATAGATTGATGGAAGAAAGATGTGAATGGCTTAGAAAATTTGATGGTCTTAAAAGCGAGATTAAACAAGCTGTTTGTAACGATTAAATAAAAAAGAGTAAATAGGCCTTGCTTCCTGTGAGAAGCAAGGCCTATTTTTATTATATTATTCTTTTTCAAACAACACTTCTCCGTCAATCATAGTCATAACACAAGAAGTTAAGTTAGAGAATGGATGTCCATCCCAAACTACGATATCTGCATCTTTACCAGATTCTAAACTACCAACTTTATCTTCAATTCCAATTGTTTTAGCTGGATTTATTGTTACAGTTTTAAAAGCATCTTCTTCACTAAGACCATATCTCATAGCTAGACCTACATGAACTGGCAACCATCTAGTTCCACCTGCAACGTCAGCCATAATACTAATATCTAAACCAGCTTCTGTTAAAATAGCTGGAGTTTCCATTTTAACTTCCCAAAGCTCTTGCTTTGCAGGACCCATTAATAATGGTCCTATTATTGCTGTAACTTCTTTTTCAGCAAGTAAATCTGCTACTTTATATCCTTCTGTACAATGCTCAATTGTATATTTTAAGTTAAACTCTTCTGCAATTCTAATTGCAGTTACAATATCATCAGCTCTGTGAGCATGAATTTTTGCAATCATTTCTCTGTTTAAAACTTTCCCAATCATTTCTAATTGAAGATCTCTATCAGGTAATGGTTTATCTTCTTTTTTAGCATGCTCAATTTTGTTTAGATAATTTTGAGCTTTTATTAATGCTTTTCTTAAAGCTGCAGCGTTACCCATTCTTGTTTGAGGAGCTTTGTTTTTCTCTTTATAAACTCTTTTTGGGTTTTCACCTAAAGCCATTTTCATACCTTCAGTACCTGGATAAATCATGTCTTCAACTGTATTTCCACGCAACTTAATAGCAATTCCAGTTCCACCAATAATATTTGCAGAACCAGGTCCTGTGTAAACAGAAGTAACACCATGTTCTCTTACTAATTTGACAGCAGGGTCTTGTGGATTAATTGAGTCCATACCTCTTACTTCTGCTGTAATTGGATCACTCATTTCATTAAAATCCATAACCATAGGAACATTAGGCTCTCCCCACAAACAAATATGACTGTGAGCATCTATAATACCTGGAGTAACAATTTTGCCTTCAGCTTTAATTACTTTAGCATCTGAAGGAACTTCAATGTTTTCTCCAACTTCTAAAATTTTGCCATCTTCAATTAAAACTGTACCATTCTCAATAACACCATTTGTTATTGTATATACTTTTCCACCTACAATAGCTGTTTTCATTCAATAACCTCCTTAAATTTATCAACCTTTATTTTACACTTAAAAACAATTCTCTTCAACTTAAATATCAATTTTACAAAACCAATTTTAGCTTATTAATTTTACTCATTAAACTACTAAATTTGTCAGTTTTTAATGACTGATTACCATCAGAAAGTGCATTTTTTGGATCATTGTGCACTTCTACCATAATTCCATCAGCTCCTGCTGCTAATGCTGCTAAACTCATAGATTCAACCATCCACCAGTGCCCTGTGGAATGACTTGGATCAATTATTATAGGTAAATGAGTCTTTTTCTTAATTATTGGAATAGCATTTATGTCTAATGTATTCCTTGAATCTTTGCTAAAAGTTCTAATACCTCTTTCACAAAGGATAACTTCTTTATTACCTTCTTTTAAAATATATTCTGCAGCATTAAGCCATTCATCAATAGTAGCTGAAAAAGATCTTTTTAAAATTACAGGTTTCTTTTGTTTTCCTAGTTCTTTTAAAAGCTCATAATTATACATATTTCTGGCTCCTACTTGTAATACATCTATATAATCATATGCTTTTGAAATGTGTTTTATAGACATAACTTCACTCACTACAGGCAGATTATATTTTTGTTTTGCTAGATACAAAAGTTTATATCCTTCTTCTCCTAGACCTTGAAAACTGTAAGGAGAAGTCCTTGGTTTAAATGCACCCCCACGCAGGAAATTAGCACCAGAATCTTTTACATTTTCTGCTATTGTAAAAAGTTGGTCTTTTGACTCCACAGAACAAGGACCTGCAATTACTAAAAAACTGTTTTTATCAAAGCTAAATTGAGCAACTTTGTGCTCTATTGCTTTATTACTATTTAAACCTGTCAAAGGTAAGTCTGTCCATTCTGAAGTCAAATATTCAACACCCATAAAATTAGCTAAAGATAACCTATCTATTTTTTCTTTATCTCCAGCTAATGATAATATTATTCGAGAACCACTTTTTGATTCACTAAAAAATATATTATTTTTATTTAATATCTCTTTAATTTTGCTGATATTTTCTAAAGAAGCATCAATTTTCATAACAACATTCATTATTACACCCGCTTATTAATTAAGTATATTGTCTAACCTTCATTACTTATTATAAGTTCTAAAACATTATTAAAATCCATTTCTTTTTCCAAAATATTAAGTTCAGATCCATCTCTTAAGTATAATATGCCTTCATTTGATAAAAATGCCCATGCTCTATAAACTGGTCCACCTGGCACACCTGTACCAATTACAAAATAATCATAATTACATCTTTGCTGATGTTCTTTACCTGTTATTTCTTGGAGTTCAAACCATAATTGATTATCAGGGACTCTACTATAAGGCCCCATAAATGGACATATCTCGTTTTCAATTGCAAATCCAGTCTCTCTTTCACTCATAGACTGTGCAATTTTACTAACTAAGCTAATACATTTCAAATACTGGTTGTCTGAAGGAGTTTCATCACCCTTTTGATATGGTAAGTTAATCATACTTTCAATTTTTTCTACAATTTCAACCTCACTCTTACCATCTTTATAATCATTATAATAATAGTAAATTTCGTTATGAGACATTGATCTAAAATTTCCCAAAGAAACATTAAAATAACCAAATGAAGTGCTCAGTGGATTTGCAGGATCTTGAGATAAATATATTGTATAATATCCTTGCGTTTTATCAATATAGCTAAGAAGACGCAGTCTGTTCTTGATATGGTGTCTTTTAACTAACATCGACGCTATTTTGTAAGATAACATGAAGTTTTCTCTTGAATTTGGGTCAGCTGCAATTTTTCTCAAAAAAAGTCCCCCTTATTAATTTGGTAATAGTTCTTTTCCTGTTATAGATATCACTTCAATTTTATAAACAAATACTCTTTTTACATCTTTACTTGTAACTTTACCAAAGTCTTGTGTAGCGTATTTTTCAACTAATTTATTCAAAGCATCAACTTTTTCCTCTACTTCAAAAACTTTAAAAAGAATACCCTCTATCATTACACTTTGATAATAACAGCTATAACTACATCCTTTTTGTTCTTCTTTAATTTTAATTAATTTATCTAATTCTGCTGTAACTTCTAATCCTTCACTGAAAAGATCAACCTTTCTTCCTTCTTTGGCAGAGTGAAAATAGATATAATCGTTAACAACTACATAATTCAGTGGGATTATGTATGGTCTTTTCTCTGTATTAACTCCTACTCTTATTACCTCAGAATTTTTAACAAAATCCCAAGAAGCTGAAAGACTTATTTGTCTTTCAGCTCTTCTTAATTTACTCATTTTATATATCCAAGTAAGCTATGCCGTCAGGGTGGATTCCTGCATCAATTCTACCAACCTCTTTATGCGTAGCTACATCTATTACCGATATATCATTTGTTTTATTATTAGCAACATAAGCTTTTGTACCATCAGTATTAAATACAGTACCACCAGGCCATACTCCTACTCTAATTCGTTTAATTTCACTTTTTAACTCTGTATCAATTATTGATAAATCTCCTGATTCTCTATTTGGTACATAAACCCATTTTCCATCAGGGCTAAAAACTAATCTAATTGGTAATGAGCCAACTTTAATCTCTTTTACCAATGAATAATCTTCTAAATCATAAATACTTACAACATTATCATGTTGGTTTGCTACATATAATAGTTTATCATCTTTATCAACAGCAGCACCTTCAGGACCTTTACCTACAGGAAAATGCTCAATAACTTTTTCTGACTTAACATCAAAAACTGTTATATTGTTAGAACCAATGTTAGGAATATATATAGTTTCTTTATCTCTTGAAAAGTAAACCATGTGTGTTTTATTTTGATAGGTATCTATTACTTTTTCAACCTCGTTACTTTTAGTATCAATAACAAACGTCTTATCTGAATATGTTGCAGTTATAAATAGTTTTTTACCATCTTTACTTACCCCAACTCCATGTGGAAATTTAAAATCATCATGATGGATTCTTTCTATTTCTTCCATCTTCTCATTATCAATGACTGAAATGCTATTACCACCCGCATTAGTAACATAAGATATTTTCTTATCAGGTGTTATAGCGACTTCATGAGGGTTAGTGTCAACAGTGATCTTTTTCACAGTCTGTTTTGTATTAGGATCAATAAATGAAACTGTTGCTTCGTCTTTGTTTAAAACAATTAGATAGTTATTCATTGATTTCCTCCTTAAATAGATATATATTATTACAGTATTATTATAACACAAATTAATGGAGGCACATTTTAACAAAATGAAAAAAATAACTTTTTGTAAACAAAATTTAGAATTGTGTACCGAAGAAGTTTTGGAATATGCGAAAAATAATTTAAGTGATAAATATAACATCTCAATTACTAGATGTTTAGGAGAATGTGGTTTGTGTTTTTCAAACTGTATAGTAGATTTCCATGGAAAACTATTATCAGGAGAAAGCCCTCAAAAACTTATTGAAAAAATTAAACATGAGGTTGAAGATATTTAATTAAATGAAATATTTCTCTATTATGATATAATACTGTGTAGTAGTATCCAATTTAGGAGGTATTCATCTTGGATGATAAAACTAAGGTAGTAAAAAAAAGAAACAATAAAAAAAGAAAAAACTCAAAAAAGAAAAAAGAAAGATCAAAAGCATTTATTATATTCAAAAGAGTTTTAATTGGTTTAATAATAATCGCTATAATTTCTGGTTTAGCAGCATTAGGTTATGCATATAAAGTTATCTCTGAAGCACCTGAAATAAATCCCAATGAGTTACGACCGGTAGAAACCTCTTTTGTTTATGACGATAAAGATGAGGTGTTTGCGAACTTCCACGGTGAGGAAGATCGTAGATTAGTAGAATATAAAGACTTACCTAAGCATTTAATTGATGCATTTGTAGCAATTGAAGATGAAAGGTATTGGGATCATCCCGGAATAGATATAAGAGCGATAATGAGAGCTGTCTATAAAACCTTTTCTGGCCAAAGATTAGAAGGTGGAAGCACAATTACTCAGCAGTTACTGAAAAACTCTATTTTAACACCTGCAAGAACTGTTGAAAGAAAGTTACAAGAACAATGGCTTGCTATACAATTAGAAAGAATGTACACCAAAGAAGAAATAATGCAAATGTATCTCAATAGAGCTTTTTTGGGACACTATGCACATGGAGTACAAGCTGCTAGTTTAATGTACTTTGCTAAAGATGTATCAGAGTTAACACTGGCAGAATCAGCTTTAATTGCAGGTTTAACTCAAACTCCAAATCAATATTCTCCTTATAATAACTATGATGCTGCAATAAACAGGAGAAATACTGTAATAAATAAAATGTTAGAGTTAGGATATATTACTGAAGAGCAAGCTTCACAAGCAAAAAGTGAAGAGGTTATATTAGCTGGGTCAAATAGAAAAGAGTCTCAACCATATCCTCAATTTACATGGTATGCAAAAGAAGTTGCTAAGGATAAACTTATTGAGGCTGGAATAGTTGCAGATAATGCAGAAGCAGATAATCTAGTTTTTTATGGAGGTATCCATATTTACACTACTCTTAACATAGATATGCAACAAGCTTTAGAAGAATCTGTTATAAGTGTCATGGAAGGGCTAGGAGAACAAGAAGCAGATGGTACAATGGGACCCCAAGTGGCTGCTATGATAGTCAACCCTAAGACTGGAGAGGTTAAAGCTGCTGTAGGTGATAGAGATGTGGAAATGAATGGTTTGAAAAGATATGCTCAATCACATGTCTCAACCGGTTCTTCTATAAAACCTGTTTTGGACTATGCAGTAGCAATAGAAAGATATGGATATACAGCTGGGACTGTTATTGATGATGCTCCTATTTCATATCAAAGTGGAAGCGGTTTATATAGACCCCAAAATTATCATAGAAATTTTTTAGGATTGGTTACTTTAAGAACAGCTTTAATTAGATCATTAAATATTCCCGCTGTTAAAACATTTCTAAATGTAGGAATAGAGAATGCTATTAGTTTTGCATATCAACTTGGTATTAATTCTGAAATTAACCCATATCCATCTTCTGCACTTGGAAGTACTGAAATGACTTTAGAAGAAATGGTTAGAGCTTTTGGAGTTTTTGCAAATAAAGGCATCTTAACTGCAGAACAAAACAATGATGGAGAATGGGAAAACACATATATTAGGAAAATTACAGATGGAAATGGTAATATATTATATGAAGCAACATCACTAAATCATACTGTTATGCAAGAGGAAAACACTTATATTTTAACTGATATTTTAAGAGGTGTAGTTGCACGATATTCCTCTACTAGATCTTTTGAGTGGCCTTCAGCTGGGAAAACTGGTACTTCACAAGGATCTCAATACACATGGTTTATAGGATATACTCCTGATTATGTTGGTGGAGTTTGGATTGGGCATGATATTTATCCATATCCTCCTGAGTCAGGTGATAATTACAACGTACCAATGAGTGAAAGAAAGTGGCA
>CAZCFQ010000007.1:0-8436 GCA_964497955.1 uncultured Clostridiaceae bacterium | reverse complement strand
TGTACTGAGTCAAGTCTATTAGCTGGAGAATACTGTCCTGCAGAAAATCAAGTTGTTAGGCATAGATTCACTAGGGAAGTTCCTTATGAAAAAGAGGATGAGAATGGAGAAGAACTTGATAAACCATTAGATCATATATGGGAAATGCCAGAAGAGGTATGCAATGTTCACTTACCTGGTGGTGCAATTCTAAATGAAGATGGAGAAATAGTGTATCCTGATAATCAACAACCTAATGATCAACAGCCAGATAATTCCACTACTGATTCTACTATAGATGACGGAGATGATCCTGTTGATGATACTGAAGAAGACAACGAAGAAGATAATGATGATACTAGTGGACAGTGATATAACTTATTAACCATAATAGAAAAACCTTTCGTTTTGCTTGAAACGAAAGGTTTTATTTATTTTTATATCTATTATTTTAAAGTAGCTACCGTAACACCGTGTCCACCTTCATCATGGCTGCCAAGCCTAAAATTACCAATATTAGGATGATTATCTAAAAAATCGCTTACTCCTTTTCTTAGTGCGCCAGTACCTTTACCGTGTATTATTGTAATCTCTGATCTTCCATTTAATATAGCATTATCAATATATTTATCAATTATTAACTCTGCTTCCATCATTGTTTTTCCTCTAATATCAAGCTCTAGAGGTACATGTTTACTGGTCTTAGTAACTGAAGCTCTCTTCAAAGGTTTTTTTTCATTTTCTCTTAACTCAACTAGTTCAGAGTCAGTCCAAAACTTCAATTGTCCTAATTGAACCTGAATTTCTTTACCATCGCCACTAATATCAATAACAGTTCCTTGTCTTCCCCATTGCTTATGGAAAATATTATCTCCTACAGCCAGTTCACTTTTATGTTCTGTTGGCTCTATATTATTTTTGCTAAACAGCTTTTTTCTAAAAGTTTCGGCTTCCTTTTTTATTGTGGCTTCTTTATCATGAAAAGTCTTTCTTGCCTCCCTAATTAGGTCACTAACTTCGCTACTATCTAAATTTTGCTTATCTAAATGAATCTTCAAAATTTCAATAGTATCTTCCAACTCATGTTTTAAAGTAGCAATCTCCTCTTTTGCTTTTTCATTAGCTTTCTTCTTGATTTCTTTCTTCTCTTTTTCAAGCTTTTTTAAATTATCTTCAAGCTTTTTTTGCTTCTTTAAATTTTCTTGATACAACTTTTCTGCAGAAGCTAACTTATTTTCTGCGCCTCTTTTGTCAGACTCCAAATCTTTAATAAGGGCCTCTACATTTCTTTGTTCTGAACTTAAAAATTCATCTGCTCTATTAATGATGTCTTTTGACAAGCCTAATTTTTCTGATATTAAAAAAGCGTTAGATTTACCTGGCGTGCCTAATGAAAGCTTGTATGTAGGACTAAGAGTATTAATATCGAACTCTACAGAACCATTAATTAGTTTTGGATGGCTATATGCATATACTTTTAATTCACTGTAGTGAGTTGTAGATACTGAGATTGCACCTAAATCTAGTAATCTATCAATTATAGACATTGCTAAAGCAGCTCCTTCAACTGGGTCAGTGCCTGCTCCTAGCTCATCAAGCAGAACTAATGACTCTCTAGTTGCTACCTTTAATAATCTGATAATATTTTTCATATGTGATGAAAATGTGCTTAAACTTTGCTCTATGCTTTGTTCATCACCAATATCAGCCAAAATGTTGTCAAAAATAGAAATTTCTGAATTGACATCAGCTGGTATATGTAAACCCATTTGACCCATTGCTTGGCATAACCCTATTAGTTTCAGTGTTACTGTTTTACCACCTGTATTAGGTCCTGTGATAACAAGTGACTGAAATTCTTTACCAATATGCACACTTACAGGCACAACCTCACTTTTTTTTATTAAAGGATGTCTTGCATTTTTAAGATCTATAAATTTATTACTATTTACTTTGGGTTCAACTGCATTTAATTTAATACTTAAATAGCCTCTTGCTAATAAATAATCTAATATACCCATAACCTCTATAATATAAGTTATTGAATCTTTTTTATCAAAACACATTAAAGTAAGCTCTCTTAATATTCTATCTATTTCTTTTCTTTCTTCTTGTTCTAGTATGCGCAACTGATTGCTCATCTCAACAACTACTTGAGGTTCAATAAAGAGCGTTGCTCCACTTGATGATTGGTCATGTATAATCCCTTGGACTTTGCTTCTATGCTCATATTTCACTGGTATGACATACTTCCCTTGTCTTGTAGTTACCAGTTTTTCTTGGAGATATGTATCCATAGCGCTTGATTGTATTATACTATCCAACTTTTTCCTTATATCTGATTCTTTGTTGATAATTTGTCTTCTGATACTTTTCAAGTTTGGCGTTGCATCATCTAAAATATATCCTTCAGGACTTATACAGTTTTTTAGTTTTTCTGAAAGTCTTGATAAGTCTGGTGGATTAGAAAAAATATTTAGAATTATAGGAATATTCTCTTTATGTTTTTCTATTGTCTTTAAACATTTATGATAACAATCAATAGTTTGAAACAATGAAACAAAACTTTCCATAGTTGGTGTGGATTTAATTCCTATCTGTTGTAAAGTATTTCTTATATCGGTTAGTCCTGACAAGCTTAACTTAGCAATAGTTATTAAATACCTTGCTTCACTTGTAGCTTTTAATTGATATTCTATTTTTTCTTTTTGATAAAAAAACTTCATCTGATTAAGCAAATCTTTTCCTAACTGACTTGTAATATATTCATCTATCATATCAACTATTTTGTTAAACTCTATTTTTTTTAGTGATTTATTATCCAATATTATCCTCCTTGCATTAAAAAAAGAGCTGAATAAATCAGCTCCTTATTTATAGTCTAAAAAATATCACTATCACTATCTTTAAACAATGCTAGTTGAAATCCTTTGTCATATTCCTGCTTAAGATCATTGTAATCATTTAATAATCTTAATGCTACTAAAACAGCTATCTGATGAGTTGCCAAATGGGGAGCTGCGGCAGCTACTTCATTCATTAAGCCATCTAATTCTTTGGCCAGTTTCTTAATTTTCTCTTCTCCTAGAGGTCCTTTAAGTGTATATTTTTGACCATAAATCTCTACATCTACTTTGTTCTTCTGATTTTTGGAATCTGCCATAATATCCCCCATTTACAATACTATTAGTTTAATTATAACAAAGAGAATAAGACTCGTCTACTTACCTTAAGACGGCTCCATAAGTATTTTTTAAGTCTTTTATTACTTTTTCAATAATATTGTTTATTTCATCAGCTTTTAATGTTCTTGATTTATCTTCAAATGTAAGATTAAAAGCACAACTCTTATATCCTTCAGATACTTGTTCTCCTTCATACAGGTCAAAAAGATCTACTTTTTTTAGAAGAGATTTTTCACTGTTTCTAATGGTCTCCATTACTTCTTCAATGTTATATTTTTTGTCTATAACTATTGCTAAATCTCTTTCAACTTGCGGAAACTGACTAATTGGATCATAAAAACTTGCATTATATAATTCCATAATTAAATCATGATTTATCTCAGCATATATAATCCTATATTCAGACTCTAGCCCTAGATTAGCAGATACACTTGGATGAATCTCTCCAATATAACCTATAGTATTATTATTTGATATAATTTCTGCAGCTCTTCCTGGATGGAAGTACGGTGTTTCAGTTTTTACAAACTTCACAGGGATTGTTAATCTTTCAAAAATAGCTTCAATTATTCCCTTTATATCATAAAAGTTATAATTATGTACTTCTTTGTTGTACCAAGTTTGTCCTAATCTCTCACCTGCTGCAATAATAGCAAACATTTCTTCTTCTTTAGGTAGCTTTTCTTCTGTAGGGTAAAATACAGTTCCAAACTCACTTAATAAAATTCCTTTTACTTGTCTATTAATGTTGTATTTTACATTACTAATCAGTCCTGGTAGTAGAGTAGTTCTCATAATACTAAGTTTTGAAGATATTGGATTATCTATTAAAACTGAATTCTCCTTACCATATTTCCCGCTTAAATTTAAATTTTCAATTTCTTCTGGACTATAGAAAGAATAATTAACTACTTCGCTAGCTCCACTAGCTCTTAAAATTTCTTTAATTTTTCTTCTACTTTTAATATTTTTAGGCAATTCACCTTTAAGTGTTAAACTAGGTTGTGTAGATTTAATCCCTGAAAAACCCTCTAATCTAAGAACCTCTTCAACTAAATCAATCTCCTCAGAAATATCTACTCTTCTAGCTGGAACCTCTACAATAAATACGTCATCAACCATCTTAACTTTAAATCCTAATCTGACTAAATAATTACTCATATTTGATATTTTAATCTCTTGACCAGCAAGAGTGTTTACTCTCTGTGGTCTAAGTTTTATGGTTTTATGTAAGTCAGATTCTTTACCTGCTTTTGTTATATTTGATACTACTTCACCCACACCCAAGTCTTCATAAAGTTGTACAAATCTATTAAGTGCTATCTCACTTAACTCAGGGCCTAGACCTTTTGAAAATCTTGAGGCCGCTTCGCTGAAAATATTTAATCTCCTTGAAGTTCTTCTAATACTTTCTCTGTTGAAAATAGCTGATTCTAACAATATTTTCTTTGTTGATGGTGTTATTTCACTGTTAAATCCGCCCATAACTCCAGCAATACCAACTGGTTTTTCTGGATCAGTAATTAACAGATCTTCAGTACTTAATACTCTTTCCTTACCATCCAAAGTTTTAATCATTTCTCCTTGATTAGCATTTCTAACAATTATTTTATTATTGCTAATTACATCATAATCAAATGTGTGTAAAGGTTGCCCTGTTTCAAGCATAACATAATTAGCTATATCAACAACTAAGCTTATCGGTCTCATTGAGGCATTTCTAAGCCTATTTTGCATCCATAAAGGTGATTGATTATTATTATCAAGTGTCAATACTACACCATAATATTGACTGCATAGTTGCTCATTTTCTATCTCAATATGTATATCTTCTTGATCTTTCACAATAATGTTATGCTCAGGTAAATTAATATCTTTATTAAGTAAAGCTGCTACTTCAATAGCCATTCCGAATATTGAACTACAGTCAGCTCTATTAGGTGTTAAATCAAGTTCAAGTAGATAATCATTCAACCCAAGTGCCTCATCTACTTTTTGGCCTATTTCAACACTATTTTGAGGAAATATGAAAATACCTTCTTTTTCTTCAGGCTGCATAACTTTCGCTTCATAATTTAGCTCTTCTAAAGAGATTAGCATACCACACGAGTTTAATCCTCTTAGTTTAGCTTCTTTAATCTCTAAACCGTTAGGTAATTTTGCACCTACCTTAGCTACTGGGACTAGTTGACCTTCTTCTACATTTTCAGCAGCTGTAATGATTTGTAAAACTTCATCACCAACATCTACTTTGCAGATAAATAATCTATCACTATCTTGATGTTTAGTTACTTTTAATAACTTACCTACTACACAGTTTTCTAATCCTTTACTTATATCATGTACATTGTCTACAATCACACCAGCATTTGTTAACAAGTCTCCTAATTTAAATGCATCTACATCTATATCTACATACTTTGTTATCCATGAATATGACATTAACATAGTTTACACCCCTAAAATTGTTTTATCATTTTTACATCATTAGTGAATAGTAATCTAAGATCATTAATCTTTAACTTAAGCATTGTCATTCTATCTATTCCCATACCAAATGCAAATCCAGAAACTACTTCAGGGTCATAACCAACATTTCTTAATACATTTGGATGCACCATTCCTGCACCGAGTACTTCTATCCATCCAGTGTTTTTGCATACGCTACATCCATCTCCTCCACAAAAGACACAGGTAATATCTACTTCAGCACTAGGTTCTGTAAATGGGAAATAGCTAGGTCTTAATCTAACTTCAGTTTCATTTCCAAACATTTGTTGAAAAAATAGTTCTAAAGTGCCTTTTAGATCAGATAAAGATATGTCCTTGCCAACTACTAAACCTTCTATCTGGTGGAACATTGGAGTGTGTGTGGCGTCATCATCTCTTCTATAAACACGTCCCGGGCATACAATCTTAACAGGTTCATTGGGTTCTTTTTCTTCCATAGTATGAACCTGCATTGGTGATGTGTGAGTCCTTAGCACCACATCCTCATTTATATAAAATGTATCTTGCATATCTCTTGCAGGATGGTCTTTAGGAATGTTTAGCGCCTCGAAATTATAATAGTCTGATTCAATCTCACGTCCTTCACGAACTTCAAATCCCATATTAGTAAAAATGTCTATTATTTCATCATAAATGTAGTTTAAAGGGTGTTGATGTCCCATATTAATCTTTCTTCCTGGAATTGTTACATCAATATCCTCTTTTTCAAGCTTTAATTTCTTTTGCATTTCTAATAGGTAATCTTTTTTCTTTTGATAGTTGCTTTCAATTTTACTTTGAATATTATTGGCTAACTTGCCTATTATCGGTCTTTGTTGGGGTTCAATTTGTCCCATTTTCGACAAAAGCTTTCTTAATTCGCCTTTTTTACTAAGGTACTTAATCCTCAATTCTTCTAATTCTTCTAAAGTTTTTATGTCTTCTAACTCATTAAGTGCTGCTTTTTTAACTTTTTCAAGTTGTTCTTTCATACTACTTCCTCCCCAAAACTAATGTATTATTTAAAAATAAAAAGCTGTTTCCGTGCAGGGACGAAAACAGTATCGCGGTACCACCCAGCTTGCCTAAAACATATAGACCTACTTCATTAGATAACGGCTATATCCGTAAACACCTACTATTATTTTCAGCATTTAACTCTAAGGTGAATTCAGTACTAAGTGAACACAAGAGTAGTTTCAGTCTTTGCTACCCTCTCCCTAAGTGCAATTTAATACATACTATTCCTTATCAACGTTTTATTTTCTTTTTATAAAAATATTTTATCATAATTCACAATTACATACAAGAAAACTGATACATTATAATACTACCAGCAACTGCTGCATTTAAAGACTCAGCATTACCACTTATTGGTATTATCACATTAGAATCAGCAGCCTCAATCCAGAAAGAACTCACACCCTTTGATTCGTTGCCAATTACTATTGCAAATGGATGTTTAACATTAACTTCTCCAATACTAATTGCCTTATGTGATAGGTTAGTTGAATAAATCGTTGTTTTTTTATTGTTAAGGATATTTAACGTTTCCTTATTAGTTAAATCCTTTACTATTGGCAAGTGAAAAACACTTCCCATAGTTGCCCTAACTACTTTAGGATTATATATATCACAGCTTCCTTTCAAGCTGATGATTAAATCAAATGCAAATGCATCTGCACTTCTTATCAGAGTTCCCACATTCCCAGGATCTTGAACTCTATCGATAATTAAAACTCTATTGAAATTGATTTGTGTAATACTATAATCTTTGATTTTCATCAAAGCTATTATTCCTTGAGAATTTACTGTATCAGATACAGTTTCAAATAGTTCATCATCTAATAAAACAATCTCAATATCTTTGCTAATATTTAATTCATTTATAAGTTCAAGCCCAACATTATTAACTACTATTTTTACTACGCCTTGAGAGCTCATAATTGCTTCTCTAACTATTTTTTCACCTTCCACAACATATAAGTTGTTCTTTCTTCTTTGAGATGCTGAAGAAGCTATTTTATGTATTATTTTATAAGTATCATTTCTACTACTAGTTATATTGATCATCTTAACCAACCACAATCTGTTCTTCTGGGTATTTAACAATCTGTCTCTCTGCTTGCCTTGAGAATGCTACTGCCAAAGTCATTGGACCAAGTCTTCCTATAAACATAGTTACAATTATAACTACTTTGCCAATAAAACTTAGAGTTCCAGTTACACCTGTGCTTAATCCTACAGTTCCAAAAGCAGAAACTACTTCAAACACAATATCTATGAACTCCATATTTTCAGTTATTGATAACATAATAATAGCTAGCATCACCCATATTGCAGCTATAAATACTATCGCAAAGGCTTTTCTAATTACTTCCTTAGGCAGTTTTCTACCAAAAATATTAGTATCATCTTTACTTGTTATTGTTGCAATTACTGATAGTAATATAGCACTAATTGTTGTGTTTTTAACACCACCAGCAGTACTACCAGGTGAAGCTCCAATAAACATAAGTATTATAATTATAAAGAGTGAAGCAGTGGTCAAACTTCCCGTATCAACTGTATTAAACCCCGCAGTCCTAGGTGTTACTGATAGGAAAAATGATGACAAAGTTTTGCCTCCAATACCTAAAGGTCCCATCGTAGCAGGATTAGAATATTCAAGTGAAAAGAAAACTACTGTTCCAAATATTAGTAAAACCGCTGTAGAAGTTAATACTATTTTAGTATGTAAAGACATTGATTTATTGTCTCTATAGTAAAAAATATCCATCAT
>CAZCFQ010000006.1:0-38313 GCA_964497955.1 uncultured Clostridiaceae bacterium | reverse complement strand
GTTATGTTTTGGCTTGGAGCATCCCAAGGGAAAGAAGATATTGGGTTACATCACCCCGAATTTTTACCAGAAGATAAATCCATTGATTATGGGGTTAAGGTATTTAGAAGTTTATTAAGTTAATAGATTTACTCCAGTTATTTGATTAGCTGGAGTTTTAATTTTTAAAATTTGTAACAATAGATGTTAGGAAGTGATGTTATGTCGATAATCTTGAAAAGACTTATACCTATGTCTATGCTTGTAATTAATCTTATCACAACACATTATTGTTTTAATAAAAAAGAACAAACTAAAAAAGCAATAATTATTCTAATAGGTTTTACCATGTTTGTATTATTGATTTCATCTTTAATAAAAAGCATATTTAATATTCAATTTATTGAAGGGATTTTAATGATTCTTTTAGGAGCAACATATTTCTTCCCAATAAAATATATTTACCAAGAAAGAAATAGAAATGTTTTATCAGTTATGATTTTCTCATGGATCCACACCTTTACAGTTACATACTTTTCATTATATTTATCAGATTATCTTATTTCAAAAGATACAAGTACATATGCTTTTATTTTCCAAAACCTTATATTTTTAATAACAACTCCTCTAGTAATTAGATTTATCAAGAAAAGGTTTATTTACATACTTAATCATATCCCTAAAAAAATATATCATTACCTACTTACATTGAGTGGGTTAGAGTTTATGATTTTGATAATAACGTTTACTTTATTGACAAAAAATAGTAATCCTATATGGATTATTTCAATTGGATTTGGTATAACAGCAGTATCAATGATTGTGTATAGCTTAATATATCTCATAGTAAAGAATCAAAATGAAATTTATGATTTAGAAGAGATTGTGTTTATAGATCATTTAACAAAATTAAAAAATAGAGCTGCTTTATTCAAAGATTTAAATGAATATATTGAAAACGATTTAAGGTTTAAAATCATGTATATGGATTTAGATAGTTTTAAGTCAATTAATGACAAATTCGGACATTTAGCTGGTGATGATTATCTAAAAGAATTTGCAAAATCTCTTAAAGAACTTGTTGGAGAAGATGGAGATGCTTACAGGGTAGCTGGAGATGAGTTTGCTTATGTTTTACTGAAAAACCAAGCTAGTTATAGCAACGAAAGAATTAATGAGATTGTAAGTGAAAATAATAATCTTAATAAAGAATTCAATGGAGTAAGTGTTGGGAGTGCAAGCTATCCTAATGATGGATTGAATACTGACGCTTTACTTAAGATTGCAGATGATTTTATGTATAAAAACAAGAGAAAAAAGTAATAGCTAGAATTATCAGTTCTTTATTTGACAACTAAGTATGATTAATTTTATTATACGAGATTTCTTTTTTATTAAATGAGTATGATATAATTTAGATAATAAAAGTAAGGGGTGCCAAAAATGGGAAGTATACAATTAATAATTATTACAGGCATATCTGGTGCAGGAAAATCATTAGCTCTTAACATTTTAGAAGATAGGGGATATTATTGTGTAGATAATTTGCCGCCTAAGTTAGTGACTCAATTTATAGACCTTTGTAACAACTCTAGTGAAATAGATAAGATTGCAGTAGGGGTAGATATTAGAGGTGGAAGATTTTTTGATAATTTAGAACAAGAAATTGAAGAAATGAGTAAAGAATATAACTTGAAAGTTATTTTTCTTGATGCAGATGACGATGTTGTTGTCCAAAGATATAAGGAAAGTAGGCGGCAACACCCACTAACTGAAGTCAAAGATACTTTACTTGATAGTATAAAACTAGAAAAAGAAAGGCTTATCTCAATAAAAGAAAGAGCAGACTTTGTTGTGGATACTTCTGATTTAACACCTAAACAGTTGAAAGAAAAACTTTTTAGATATCTAGATTTGAATCGCAGTGGAAAAGTGATGGATATTAATCTAATTTCTTTTGGATTTAAGAGAGGGCTTCCATTAGATGCAGACTTAGTTTTTGATATTAGATTTTTACCAAACCCACATTACTTACCACATTTAAAAGAAAAAAGAGGAACTTCTGATGATGTTCAAAAGTATATTTGGAAGCATGAATTATCAGAGAAGTATTATCAGAAACTTTTAGAGTTATTAATGCTTTCAATCCCACATTATGAAGAGGAAGGGAAAGCTAATCTGACAATAACTATAGGATGTACAGGTGGTCATCATCGTTCAGTAGCTTTTGTAGAAAGGTTATATGAAGACTTATCAAAATTAAGATATCCTTTAAGCGTTACACACCGTGATATTGACAAGCAAGGGTGATATTAATTGAATATTTTCAAATGGTTTATACCAGGCATTAGAGTAAAGAGATGGTTAGCTTTAAGTTTTTTGGGTGTAATTTTTATAGTTTTGGGCTTTGGTATACTTATAGATTTTTCATTACCAGCTAATATTAGTAATTTCTTAAATAAAACCAACAAGCTAATGGTTTTTGTAGGTTTGGTAGTATTAGGTGTACTAGCTGTATATAAAGGTTTGAAAAATTTAATAGCAGAAATTCTTAGTGCTTATTTAGATGAAGATTATGAAAAAAGTTATGGAACAGTTGTAGATGTTATGATGCGACAAAATGTTATTAATAGTTCTCCTAGAATAGTAGTAATTGGTGGAGGAACAGGCCTTGCAACTTTACTACGTGGAGTAAAACACTTAACACATCAAATTACCGCTGTAGTAACAGTTGCTGATGATGGAGGTAGCTCTGGTAAAATTCGTGAAATGAACATTCCTGCACCTGGAGATATTAGAAACTGTATAGTTTCATTAGCTAGTGCAAGTGATGATATGAGAGACCTTTTCAATTATAGATACTCTGAAGAAGATAAAGTATTTGAAGATTTATCAGGTCATAGTTTTGGGAATATTTTTATAGCAACACTAACTAAAATAACAGGATCTTTTCAATCAGCTGTAAGATTAGCCTGTAGAGTCCTTGATGTTAAAGGAGAAGTTTTACCTGTTACTTTATGTGATAATATTCAATTGTTAGCTAAGTTAGAAGATGGATCAATTATCTTTGGTGAGTCAGAAATTGGGAAAGCACCTTCTCCAATTTCTGAGGTTTTTTTAGAGCCAGAGTGTAATTCTACAGAAGAAGTTAAAAAAGCAATATATAGTGCTGAAATGATAGTAATAGGCCCTGGTAGTTTATTTACTAGTATTATAGCTACTTTACTTCCTAAAGGGATAAAAGAGGCATTAGTCAACACAGACGCAAAAATAGTATATGTAGCTAATATAATGACACAAAATAGTGAAAGTTTGAATATGACTCTTAGTGATCATGTAGAGAAGATTGAAGAGTACATTGGTAGAAATACAATAGATATAATATTAGTAAATAATGAAGAAATTCCTAAGAAAATTATCGATGAGTACATTAAGCAAGGAGCTAATAAAGTAGAGAATGATGTTTCACATCTAATAGATAAGGGATATGAAGTTATGCTTACTGATTTATTATATAAACAAGATCTTATCCCAGTACGACATGATTCATATAAGATTAGTTGGAATTTGCAAAAAATAATAATGGATAAAAAGACCTAAGGTATATCCCATTGATATAAAACCTTAGGTCTAATATTTATTCTACTAATTTTGATAAGTCTGAGATCGGTTTTATTAAATCCACAATGTTTTGTAGCAATGCTAATCTGTTATGTTTAAGCTCTTCATCATCAACCATAACCATCACATTATCAAAAAAGTTATTTATTTTGTCTTCTAGAGTAGAAAAAAGAGTTAAAGCAGCGGTGTATTCTAATTGTTTAATGTTTTCATTAAACTTGTCTTTTATAGAATCGTAAGCATGAAACAGTTCTTTCTCTTCTTTTTCTTGCAAGAGATCTAACCCAAATAGATAATCTTTTTTTGCCTTTTGAGCTAAATTGTTAGCTCTTTTATATCCTGCAATTAAAGAAGAGTATTTATTACTATTTTTAATTTCCATTAATGATTTAGATAATTGATAGATATCAAGTATTATATAATTATCAGTTTCAAAAACACTATCAAAAGTATCATAACTGAACTCATCAAAAACACTTCGTATTCTAGTTGTAAAGAAATCCCAGAACTCTTTCCATAATTCATCTTTTTGCTTAAAAGATTTTCCAAGTAGTTCAAAACTAATAGAAAATAGTTGATATAAATCTATTCTATAATCATTTTCTACCATTATTTTAATAATACCTGCTGCTTGTCTTCTAAGGCCATAAGGGTCTTGCGATCCGCTTGCACTTAAATCAACTGCTAAAGCACTGACAATAGTATCTATTTTATCAGAAATTGCTAAAATCGCACCGTAATCACTTTGAGGCAGTTCTCCATTTGAAGAAGTAGGCATGTAGTGTTCTTTTATAGCTGTTGCAATCTTTTCATCAACCTTTTGTGCCAAGGCATATTTTTCACCCATTATACCTTGTAACTCAGGGAACTCATAAACCATGAGGGTTGCTAAGTCTGCTTTTGATAATTCTGCAGCTTTTATTAAAACTTCTTTATCAATAGTTGGTAAATTTAACTCAGCTTCTATGAATAGTGCTAAATCTTTAATTCTTTCTACTTTTTGATATATCGTTCCAATGTCTTCCTGAAAAACTGCATTCTTAAGTTTTTCATTATATGATATTAATGGCTTTTTTAAATCCTCTTGATAGAAAAACTTAGCATCAGATAGCCTAGCTATTAATACTTTCTCATTTCCACTTTTTACATTTTCAATATATTTTTTACTACCATTTCTCACTCCAATAAAATGTGACATTAATTCACCGTCTGCATCTCTAACAGGAAAATATCTTTGATGATCTTGCATAGGCGTTATAATGACTTCCTCTGGTAGTTCTAGATAGCTTTTATCAAAGTTGCCAACAAAAGTAGTAGGATACTCCAATAGATTAACAACCTCATCTAAAAGCCATTTCTCAACATCAATATCAAAGCCATAGTTTTCTTCTAGTTCACTAATTTGATCAAGAATCATACTCTCTCTTTGCTTAATATCAGCTATTACATAGTTTTCTTTTAGTAGAGAAATATAATCGTCAGGATGATCTATTTTTATTATTTTTTCTCCTAAGAACCTGTGACCTTTTGTTATACTGTCAGATTTAACATCTGCATACTCTAACCCTAAAGTATCTTTACCAAACATAGCTACTAGCCATCTAATAGGACGTCCAAATTTAATATCAGAACTCCCCCAACGCATTGGTTTAGGAAAACTAATAGATTCAATTATTGAAACTAAAAGATTTGGTAATATTTCTATTGTCTTTTTTCCTTCTATATGATTATTTAAATATAAATATTGCTGACCATTATAATCTTTATAGTACAAATCACTTTCATTAGCATTAAATTTCTTCATAAATCCTAGCCCTGCTTTTGTGAGATTCCCATCATCATCTAAAGCGATTCTTTTTGGAGGACCTTTAATTTCTTCATCAATATCATTTTGTTTTGTACTTAACTGATCTATTATTACACTTAGTCTTCTAGGCGTCCCGTAAGTGTTTATCCCATTGAAATCTAAGTTTAGCTCATTTAGATTACTTATAAAGAGATCCTTAAGCTGTTGTAAAGCAGGAGAAATAAAAGAAGCAGGTAATTCTTCAAGACCTATTTCAAATAATAGTTTTCTCATTTTACTCTTCCTCCCTATATTCATTTAATAAAGAAAGTCTTTCTTTTTCATCTTTTATTAAAGGAAATCCTAAGTCAACTCTTGTTTGTAAATATGTTTTTGCACACTCTCTTGATAAATCTCTTATTCTTCCTATATAAGCAGTTCTTTCAGTTACTCCAATGGCACCTCTAGCATCAAGTAAGTTAAAGTAATGAGAACATTTTAGTGCCTGCTCATACGCAGGTAGTACTAGTTTAGCTTTTATTAGGCTATTGGCTTCTTTTTCATGTAAGTTAAAAAGCTCCTGCAGCATTGATGTATCAGAGTATTCAAAATTATATTTAGAAGCTTCTATTTCATTTTGTAAATAGATATCACCATATGTAACATTATCGTTCCACATAATATCATAAATGCTATCAACATCTTGAATGTATGTGGCTAAACGTTCAAGCCCATAGGTAATTTCTCCACTAACTGGCTTACAATCAATACCTCCGCATTGCTGGAAATAAGTGAACTGTGTAATTTCCATACCATCAAGCCATACTTCCCATCCTAAACCCCATGCGCCTAAAGTTGGTGCTTCCCAATTATCCTCTACAAATCTTACGTCATGCTTATTAACTTCGATACCTATAGCCTCTAAGCTTTTAAGATATATTTCTTGAAAATTATCAGGAGAAGGTTTTAATATAACCTGATATTGAAAATAATGCTGTAACCTATTAGGGTTTTCTCCATATCTTCCATCAGTAGGTCTTCTACAAGGCTCAATATATGCTGCTTTATAAGGCTCTGGGCCTAAAGCTCTCAAAAAAGTAGTAGGATTCATAGTTCCTGCACCTTTTTCGATGTCATATGGTTGGTGAATGATGCAGCCTTGTTCACTCCAAAATTGATCTAGTTTTTGTATAATTTCTTGGAAATTCATTTTAATCCCCTTTTTTCTTCTAATCTAATAATATATTTTAACATAATAAGGAATATCTTTTTAGTAAACCAATAAAAAAAGTCAATTTTTAATAAGAAAGGTTTAATGAACTAAAGTATAGTGATAAAATTAACTTAAGGAGGAGATATTGTGGAATTAAACAAAGCTTTGAAAACTAGAAGAAGTATTAGGTCATATACTGATGAGATTGTAAGTGATAAACTGTTAAAAGAGGTGTTAGAAGCAGCTAGAATTGCACCTAGTGCCGCAAATAAACAAAGATGGAAGTTTGTTGTCATTGAAAAAGACAAGATTGAAGATTTTGTTCCTATTTGCAAGAATCAAAACTTTGTAGGTCAAGCATCACACTTAATAGTTTGTTGTGCTACAGATAAAGAATCTAAATGGGCAGATGTAGATGTAGCAATAGCAATGGACCATATGACACTGAGAGCTCATGATTTAGGACTTGGAACTTGTTGGATTGGTGCATTTTATCCAAAACTAGTTGCGAATGAAATTAATCTACCAAAAGAGGCTAAGGTTGTTGCAATCCTTACTTTAGGATACCCTGCAAAAGAAGGGACCATGAGAGACAGATTAGGCTTAGAAGATATTGTTTCATATAACATTTACAAATAATTAGATATTTTTCTCTTTTTACGATATAATGTTTTGGTCATATAAAAGAGAGGTGTTAGTTATGGCTAAATCAGATAATCACCCTAAATATGTACCCTGTCCAAATTGTTCAGCTACAGTGGAAAGAGAAAACATAGAAGTAAATATACAAGTTAAGGGTGGCAAGGTTAAAGTAGTAAATGTGCCGCAATATGAATGTGATTGTGGTGTGCTTTTTATTCCTCAAGAAACACAAGATATAATTAGCCAGTTGCAAAATGATAAAAGACTAAAGATAAAAAATGATATGGTTGTAACATATCAGAATTTACTTAAAAAAGGTAAAAGTATTATAAACAGCTAATGTTTTGACATGGTTATAGATAATTGATATAATAGATTACGCTTTTAGGGGAGTAGATAGGTGCTGGTGTGTCTACTGGACTTCAAATCCAGCTTCGGGTGTTAAGAGCATCCGAGGTGGGTTCGATTCCCACATACTCCCGCCAAAAAATAAACGAGCCTGTAATAAGGCTCTTTTTTTTATTAGCTATGTAATCATTATTCATTTAATTAAAGTAACTAAAAGCTAAGTAATAATAGAATATAAGAAAAAAGAGTAAGAATGTTTACATGATATAGATATTATGTAAATTTAATCCTTACACGGCTAATAATATTTTAAAATATTGAAAAAATGTTTCGATAATCTAATTTTTTTCTGGAAATCAATACTTTCTTATACTATTATATACTATAGATTAAGTAGAGAGATGTCGCAATGAGGGTTAAGGAGGAGTATCTTGTCGGAAAATAAAAATGAAGACATAAAGAAAAATAATATACCAGATGATAAAAAATCAGAACTAGCTAAAATGTCTCAAGAGAATTTAATGAAAGCAGTATTTGTTCTTGCATGGCCTGTAATTATTGAAATGCTTATGCATTCATCAGTAGGCATAGCTGATACAGCCATGGTTGGAAGATTAGGGGCAGCTTCTATAGCTGCAATTGGTTTAGGTAATCAGTTAGTAATGTTTATAGCTACTGTATTTGCTGCTGTAAGAACGGGTGCAACTGTTCTAGTAGCAAGATTAACGGGTGCGGGTGATACTGAAGGTGCAAGACAAGCAGCTAGACAAGCACTTTTAATTGGTACAGTTTTTGGAGTAGTTTTAGCATCTATTCTATTCTTTTTCCCAGCTGCAGGCTATAGATTCTTAGGCGCAGAGCCTGAAGTAATTGAAGTTGGTATAGGTTATTTAAGATTTAGAGCAATTGCAATGATATTTGCAATTATTACAATGACAGTAACCTCAATATTGAGGGGTTTAGGTGATACTAAAATAGCTATGTATGTTAATGCATCAGTTAGTTTAATTAATGTAGTTTTGAACTATTTATTTATTTTTGGAATAGCTTTCTTCCCAGAGATGGGAACTGCAGGAGCTGGTTTTGCTTCAATGGTAGCTAGAATTTTTGGTGCAATAGCGATGCTTTGGGTTATAGATAGTGGCAAATCATATATTAAAGTATCAGTTTTAAAAATAAGAAAATTTCACAAAGAAACTATTAAAAGAATGTTAAGTGTTGGAATACCTGCTGGTATTGAATCATTAATGCTTAGAGGTGCAATGATAGGGTTTACAATGATTGTAGCAGATCTTGGTACAAATCTTTATGCAGCACACCAAGTAGGTTTGAGAATAAACTCAGTGGCATTTATGCCTGGGTTTGGTTTTTCGGTAGCGGCTACCACTCTTGTAGGACAAAACTTAGGAGCAAAGCAACCTGATGAAGCTAGAAGAGCAGGAAATGCTACAACTATTATGGGTGCAGTATTTATGGGAACTGTAGGCTTATTAATATTTATATTTGCAAAACAGTTTATGTGGTTCTTTACAGATATAGAAGAAGTAATAAATGCAGGAGCTGAAGTTTTAAGAATAATGGCCTTTGCGTTGCCATTTATGGGTATTGCAAGAATAGCGGCTGGTGGTTTAAGAGGTGCAGGAGATACAAAGTTTGTAATGTGGGGAACTGGTATTAGTATTTGGCTTACAAGAATAGTTTTAGCTTATGTATTAGTCAATTTTGCTAATTTAGGTTTACCAGGTGCATGGATTGGTATGTCTGCCGATCACTTACTACGAGCAGCAGTATTTCTAATAAGATGGTCAAAAGGCAAATGGACAGAAATCAAAGTATAAAGTAAAATATTTTGAAACAGCTTACTTTTTAGTAGGCTGTTTTTTATATTGGCTTAAAAGAATGCTATAATGACATTAATAAGAAAATTAGAGGTGATGGAGATTGAAAAGATTTAGAGAACCAGTTAGTGGTGTAACACATTTAATAGGAGCAATACTTTCTCTAGTAGGCTTAATTGCATTATTATATATAGCCATAAATCAAGGTAGCATTTTACACTTAATATCTTTTATAGTATTTGGTGTAAGTTTAATCCTTCTTTATTTGGCCAGTAGTATCTATCACCTTGTTCCTGGTCCAAAAAAAGTAATTTTACTTCTTAGAAAAATTGATCACATGATGATTTTTATTTTGATAGCAGGATCATACACTCCATTTCTTTTAGTAGCATTAGATGGTTTTTGGAGATGGGGAATGCTAACAGGGATATGGATCATTGCAGTTTCTGGAGTTGTTTTTAAAGCTTTTTGGATAAATGCTCCTAGATGGCTTTATACTGCAATATACTTAGGTATGGGTTGGTTAGCTTTAGTGGTAATTGCGCCTTTAATTAGAGCTTTGCCAGTAGGAGCAATTGTTTGGTTATTTTTAGGCGGAGCTTTTTATACAATAGGTGCAGTATTTTATGCACTTAAATGGCCTAACCCAATTCCAAAAATTTTTGGATTTCATGAAATATGGCACATTTTTGTTTTGCTAGGCAGCTTTAGTCATTTTTGGTCAGTTTTTAAATATGTATCTTTAATAAAATAGTTATTAACAGGTGAAATAATTTGATTAAAGAAAGAATAGGAGCGACTAAAAACAAAATAAAGAAGTTGGTAAATAATATATTTGAGGATGAGGTCGGTACATATAGCGCTCAATTAGCCTTTTTCTTAACATTATCAATATTCCCTTTTTTGATTTTCCTTATAAACTTTTTATCTTTTACAGAATTGGGAGATCAAGCTTTAGTATTGGATTTTACTAAATATTTGCCACAAGATATAGCTAGAATTATTGATACAGTTGTGTCTGAAACCGTTCAAGCAAGAAGTGGAACAATACTAATCGTAGCTGTTTTAGGTGCTATTTGGACATCATCTAAAGGAGCTAGATCCATCATTCGTGGACTTAACAGAGTATATGGTGTAAAAGAAAAAAGAGGAATATTAGAACTGTATTTAGTATCAGCTGGATTTGTAATTGCCTTAACTCTGATAGTAGCTCTTTCAATAATTCTTCTAGTTTTTGGTGAATTGATTGCTCAAGCTGTGTTAAACCTTGTAGGATATTCTCAAATATTTGCTAAAATATGGCCACTACTTCAGTATGGATTAACAATTGCAATTTTAATGTTTACATTTGTATTGCTTTATAAATATGCTCCTAACAAAGAAATAAAATTTCGTCATGTCTGGAAAGGTTCTCTCTTTTCAATTATTGGTTGGATTTTAGTATCTAGAGCTTTTGCATTTTATGTTAACCATTTTGCAAATTATCAGCTAGTTTATGGTAGTATTGGTGGTTTGATTGTTTTCTTGTTGTGGTTATATGCTTCAAGCATGGTGATTTTAATAGGTGGAGAAATAAATAAATTAGATATAAAAGAAAAAGAATCTAGCTAAAATTGCTAGATTCTAATAATTTTTCTATTGAACTTTTTGCCTTTTCTATATTATCCTTTGCTATCATATAATCAGAGTTTATCGAATATATTACAATTTTTCTTAAGTATTGATAAATATGTTCTAATCGAATTATTAACTCAATTTCACTTTTTAGTTGATTACCTTCCATACACTCAATAAAAATATTTTTAATTTCTTCTTTATCTTCTTTTGTGAAAAAAAGATACCTCGCTAGCTCACTAGGCCAAAAGTGACTTCTTGCTTCATCCCAATCTATTAAGTAAGTCTTGTCCTTACAATAAATAATATTATGAGGAGACATATCACCATGACATAAATGAGCTGATCTAGTTGGTAATGCATTAGCTATTTTGTTAATTTTTTCTAAAGTATTCTCTAAAAAATCTTTTTCCACTAAATTTAAATTACACAAATCCCAAATAGAGAAGTCATAATTAAAGGTATCGCCAAACGAATTATCAACTAACTTATAAATGTTTTGATAGTATTCTCTTAAGTTATTAGCTTTAAAAGATTGATTAAGATTTCCAAAGTAATCGACTTTAATCTCTTGAAGCTTTTTTATCAAATTACAATAATCTTTAATCCATTTTGAATTATTGAGGTTGCTACCATCGACTCCTTCAATATACTCATAAATATAATATCCATAGGGAAAAATATCTTCACTAACTTCAACTAAATCATTTGAGTAATTAAAATTTTTAAGAAGTTTATATGTTTTATCAATTTTTTCTAAACTAGGGTAACCTTTTCTGACTAAAATTTTTAATTGATATACATTTTTACCATTATCTTTAATTGTAAAATTATGATTCATACCAACTTCTCGTTTGACAAACTCAGGATTTTTAAGCTTTGATAAATTAGCTGATGAAGATTTTAATTTATCAAACAAAGATTTTAATTCTGATTCAGTTGGATTGAACCTATGGTTTACTTTACTTCTTAAGCTTTGGTCCATTTAATTTTACCCTTCCAAAAATACACTCTTTTTCAACAAAACCTGCATTGGTATATATATGTCTTGCTGCTTCATTATCAATATCTACAGTAAGTCTTGCTTCCCATATATTTAACTCATTGCTTACTTCCATGATTTTATTAACCAAAGCTTTTGCCACACCCTTACCCCTATGGCCGGGATGGGTCCACACTTCATCAATAAACATAGTCCCAACTCTTTTATCTGCTTTTGGTATTATAGCTGCTGCTAAATAGCCCACCATTTGATTATTAATTAAAGCACTATATACATAGAAGTTTTCATTTTCTAATATGTAAGCATAATCAATGTTTTCTCTAACAATATCTCGCTTACTCTCTTCTTGATAAGCTTTTCCTGTGATTCTATAATGAATCATTTCTAAAAATTTTCCGTAGTTTTCCTTATTAATTTTAACAACTTTTATATTACTCATAAGTTTTACTCCTTTAATCTAAATGTTAATATATGTGACAAATCTTTTAATTCCTTTTGCGCTTTTTTAACAATTTCAAAATCATACTCAAAATAATTCAGTGCTATTTCTAAGTGTTTTATGGCAATACCCATATCAATATAGTTTAAATTCTTTAAGACAATCTTCTTTACAACATTTGGGTTAGCTAAGTACAAAGAAATATCTCTTTTATCAATTAGCACTCTCCATGGTTGATTATTGATAGCTGATGGAGCAAGTCTTATGGTTTCAATTATTGGCTGAAACTTTTCTTGTATCTCTTGGTTAATTAAAATATCACCTATATCTTTTCTTTTAGCATTACTTGGGTCTCTATCAAGATTCCCATTTGGTTTACCAAAGCTTATCAAAGATAAAACTTTGTTAGAAATACCAAACTGCTTTTTAATTTTTTCGCTGCTAAAATTAGCACCAATCCAACAAGATCCAAGACCTAAAGATTTTAAATAGAGCAATACTAATTCCCCACTATATCCTGTATCAATATATCCTTTTTTAGTTTCTTCATTGGAAAGAATTAGATAATAAGGAGCATCAATTTTGCCAATATTACCAATATACCCATCAAGCATTGAATTAATATCATATTTTTCTACAAGATTTATATTTAAATTTGTATTATGTATTGTGTTTAAATCATCTAACTTATCATTAATATTATCTAAAAGATTTTGATTTAGCTTTTCAAGTGAGTATCTTCTACATGATTGTCTAGTGAATATGTCTTTGTATAAGTTATTCATTTTTGATATATCCTTTTTCAACTGTTTCATCTACTAAGCTCAAAGTATATTCCCAAAGTTTTTTAGATCCTTTTTCTATCTTTTTGTTGACCTTTCTAATTTGGTCTGCTTTAATGTTATGTTTTATCCAAGCCTCGCCTTTAGAATAATAATTTTGCATAATGGGTTCTAATCTATCAATAGCATTTGCAAAATTAGCATCTGCAGTTTCGTTTTTTTCAAACTCAAACCATAATTCCAAAAGCTCAGCAGCTAGCTCTTTAGGTAAAATATTAAAAATTCTATTAGCACCTTCAACCTCTTTTTGTTTTTTCTCATTACCTTTGTTTGTATAAACAATATAGTCACCAGCATCAATTTCTACTATGTCATGAATTAAAACCATTTTTATTACTCTCAATAAATCAACATTTTCATTTGCATAATCAGCAAATGTGATAGCCATCATAGCTAAATGCCAAGAGTGTTCAGCATCATTTTCCACTCGAGATTGGTCAAACAACTTTGTTCTTCTGAAAATCTGTTTTATTTTATCAATTTCTAATAAAAAGTCAATTCTTTTTTTAAAATCATCTTTCACTTTAACTCACCTCTAATGTATTATATCAAAGTATTTGAAGATGCAGAGATAAAACTTCAATTCTATCAATATTAAATAAGCTGTGGTAAAATTAAGTTGTGATATACTGTATAAGTGCGATAAATAAAGGGGTTTGGTTAAATGAATTTGGATGTATTGAAAACATACAAAGTAGTTATTGATAGAGGTAGCATTACTGCTGCAAGTAGGCAACTTGGAATAAGTCAACCAGCTGTAAGTATGCAAATAGCAACATTAGAGGAGACTTTTGGTGCAAAACTTTTAACAAGAACATCTTATGGTGTTGAATTAACAGAATCGGGAAAATTTGTACTTAACTTTGCCAATGAAGTAGAAAACCAATTCAATCAAACAATAGAATCCATTGCCAATTGTAAAGGAGAGATGAAGGGTGTATTAAACATAGCAGCAAGTAATATACCTGGCATGTTTGTTTTACCAAAAAGATTAAATCAGTTTCGAAGGCTTTATCCACAAGTTAATGTAAGTTTAGAGATTACAAATTCAAGAACCGCTATAGACAAGTTACTTTCAGGAGAAGTTCATATTGCAGCTGTAGGGGAAAAGCTTGAAGCTAGTCGTGTAGACAGCTATACTTTGTTGCAAGATGAAATAGTGTTAATAGCTCCTAAAGATTTTTATGACGAAGAGCTTGAAACTATAGTAGATTTAATTGAGCAAAATGTTCCTATTTTAAGAAGAAAAGAAGGCTCTTCCACAAGACAAATTGTAGATCAGTTTTTCAAGCAAGCTAATCAAAATATTAATAAACTCAATGAGGTTGGCATTTTCAATAGTGTCATAGCTCAAGTTAATGCAGTTAGTGAGGGAAGTGGGGTGGCTTTTGTCTCAAAACAATCAATTACAAAAGAAATCGCTCTTAACCAAGTTAAGTTAATAGGAATCAAAGGATTTCCTATTAAAAGGGATCTAGAAATACTATTTAGAGAAAAGCAACTTAGAAATAGAATAGAAGAAGCATTTTATGCAATGTGTAAGACAATTTTTATTGAAGAAAATTAAAAAAACGCGTGACTCTAAACATGTTTATTGGTATTATTATAATAAATAAACATGTTTATATTTTCACAATGTGAGAAGGTTTAAATATGTTATTAACAGTTGATATTGGAAATTCAAATATAAAGTTTGGAGTTTTTGACAGGAATGAATTGGTTGATACTATAAGGGTTGAGACTTACGATGATACCACTTGGCAAAAAGCTATAGATAACTTTGATTGCATTAAGGGAGTATCTTTAGTTTCGGTTGTACCAAGTGTTAGTCAAAAAATGATTAGTTATTTAAATACTAGAGGCGTTAATCAGAAAAATATTTTAATAGCCTCACCCATAATGGAAAATACAGGAGTATATTTTGAAAGTAGTGGAGTAAACCCAAAAGAGCTAGGTGCAGATCTTTTTGTAAATGCAATAGCAAATCATCACTTATTCAAAAGAAGAGTATTAAGTGTAGATTTAGGAACAGCATCAAAGTTTTGTGTAATAGAAAAGGATGGATTATATAAAGGTACAACTATTGTACCAGGAATGAAAATAGCATTGGATGCCTTACTCAAAAGAGCACCTTTACTCCCAAAGATTCCGTTTGAGCCTACAGAAAAAATCATTAATAACACTACAGTGCCCTGCTTACAATCAGGAATTTTTTATGGATATTGTTCCCTTGTTGATGGATTGATTAAAAAGATTAAAAAAGAACAAGGAAACCTTTATGTGATACTTACAGGAGGAATAGGAGCAGTACTTCATCAATTTTTAGAAGAAATAGATGAATATAATCCAAATTTGACCTTGCAAGGTGCACATATTTTGTATAGAATGTAGTTGCGAGAAAAAAATGAATGATTTTTAAAATTAATATATGTTTCAAAAGGCTGGATGAATCAAAGGGGAGAGACTTCTTAAATGAAGCACCGAAGGAGCAATGATTAGATTATTACCAATCTAATTAGAAACTCTCAGGTAAAAGGACTTTTTGGTGACAGCCCTCTGGAGAGTTATCTTATTGATAACACCGAAGGAGTTGAATCTCTCAGGTTAAAAGACAGAGTGGCATAGGTACTATGCTTCTTTGTCTTATTTTTTTATCCTTAAAACTAGGATAATAAGGAAAATAATAGGAGGATTAAAATGAATTCTTACATTATAGTTACTAACAATCCTCTAGTAATAGAGCATTATAGAGATAGTCAGATTATCATTGAACAGACCTATCTAAGTGTGCTTGAAAAAGTAAGAGATTATATTCACCTCGGACATAAGCTTTTAACTCATCCGTTGGCGGGATCAGTTAAACCAAATCAAAATCCATTTAGAACAGTTTTAATTTCAAGAAGTTCAACTAGTTTAGATTTTAATTCTCTATCATTAATTGAGAATGCAATTGAAGTTGCTAATAAAATGATTAGTGAGCATCAAACTCCAAGTTGGGGTGAAGAAGTAAGGAAAGATTTTCAGTTTGTAGATAAGTCACATATTGATAGTGCTATGCGAAATATTTAATTAGATAAAATAGGAGGAGTTTTGAAAAATGGCAAAAATTTATGATGTAGCAATTATTGGTGGAGGTCCAGGAGGATTAACAGCTGCTTTATACGCATCAAGAGGAAAACTTGATACAGTTGTAATTGAAAAAGGCCAAATTGGTGGTCAAGCAGCAACAACAGAAGAAATTGAAAACTGGCCTGGAACTATTCACACTAAAGGACCAGAGTTAACAGAAGCTATGAGAGAACATGCTGAACACTTTGGTACAGAGTTTATCCGTGATGAAGTAAAAGGATTAGAAACTGAAGGCTTTATAAAAACAATTAAAGGAAGAAGTAATGAGTACAAAGCAAAATCAGTACTTATAGCTACAGGAGCAGAACCAAGAGTATTAGGAATACCTGGAGAAAGAGAATTTAGAGGTAGAGGTGTTTCATACTGCGCTACATGTGATGCTGACTTCTTTACAGATTTAGATGTAGTTGTATTAGGTAATGGTGACGCTGCTATAGAAGAAGCGATGTTTTTAGCAAAATTTGCTGAAACAGTTACAGTAATTGTAATTCACGAAGAAGGCAAAGTAGATGCTACTCCAGTAGTTGCAGACCGTGCTTTCAAAAATGAAAAATTGAAGTGGGTTTGGAATTCTACAATTTCAGAAATCGGTGGAGATGGAATTGTTGAATGGGTAGATGTTAAAAATATAAATACAAATGAAGTAAATAGAATGGAAACTAATGGTGTATTTGTTTTCGTTGGAACAGTCCCAAGAACAAAGCCATTTGCTGACCTTATTAAATTAGATGAGCGTGGATACGCGGTAGTAGACCCTCAATCATTTGAAACTAATGTTGATGGTATTTATGCAGTAGGAGATTGCCGTCAGAAGCATTTAAGACAAGTTGTAACTGCTGCTGGTGATGGTGCTACAGCTGCAACTTTAGCAGAAAAGTACATTCACGAAGAAGAAGGCTTTATTGAAGATGTAGTTGAAGTTAATAAGCCTGTAATGGTAGCATTTTGGTCTCCTGCTAGTGAAGAAAGCATTGAGGCTATGAGTGTAATTGAAAAAGCAGAGAATAAATTAGATGGTAAAGCTAAATTAGTGAAAATAGATATGTATCGTAATCAAAGAATTTCTAATAGATATGAAATTAGTGAGATTCCAACTGTAGCAGTATTTAATAAAGGTGAAGTGGTAGCTAAGTTTGTTAAAGAAGAAATTACTACAGATGCCTTAGTAAATAAAGTAGAAGAATTAGTTTAAGGAAGGAGGATAAATAATGTTAGCATTAGACAGAAAAAATTTTGATGCAGAAGTACTAGAAGAGCAAGGGTGGGTTTTAGTGGATTTTTGGAGTCCAAAATGTGAGCCTTGCAAAGAACTAAAACCTCACGTAGAAAAGTTAGAAGAGACTTATGGTGATGATATGAAGTTTTGTGAACTGGACATTACAAAAGCTCGTAGAGTAGCTATAGGACAAAAGGTTATGGGATTACCTGTAGTAGCTATTTATCACAATGGTGAGAAAAAAGTAAACTTGGCAGGCGAAGTTACTCCAGAATTAGTTGAAGAAAAAATTAAAGAAGTATTAGCATAACAAAAAGAATAGGTAATGTAGAAATAGGAGGTGACTACTCATGCGTTTGGAGTTAGGTAATATTCAAATTGAAGATGTTCAGTTTGGAGAGAAAACAAAGGTTGTAAACCATACGCTGTATGTCAACAAAGAAGAATTAATTGCTTTATTAAGTGAAGATGATCAATTAGCTAATGTTGACGTTAAATTGGCTCATCCTGGTGATTCAGTTCGAATTATGCCAGTTAAAGATGTAATTGAACCAAGAGTTAAAGTGTTTGGACCAGGTGGAGTTTTTCCAGGATTCATTAATGAAGTAGATCAAGTAGGTTCCGGTCGTACACATGTGCTTAAAGGTGCTGCAGTTGTAACTGCAGGTGAAGTCGTAGGATTTCAAGAAGGAATCATTGATATGCAAGGACCTGGAGCAGAGTATACACCATTTTCAAAAACACATAATATTGTCATTTTAGCAGACCCAATTGACGGAGTTGAAAAACATAAGCATGAGGCTGCTTTAAGAATGATGGGCTTGAAAGCTGCAACTTATTTAGGAGAAGCAGGAAGAGATGTTGAACCGGATAAAATCATTGACTATGAAGTAGCTCCATTACTTGAAAATGTAGCTAAATATCCAGAGTTACCTAAGGTAGCTTATGTATATATGTTACAAAGTCAAGGACTTATGCATGATACATACTATTATGGTATTGATGTAAAAGAAATGGTACCAACAATTATGTATCCAACAGAAGTTATGGATGGCGCTATTGTTAGTGGAAACTGTGTATCAGCATGTGATAAAAACACATCTTTCCATCATCAAAATAGCCCTGTAATATATGAATTACTTGAAAAGCATGGCAAAGAAATTTGCTTTGTTGGATGTATAGTTACAAATGAGAATGTAACATTAGCAGACAAGAACCGTTCATCTAATATGGTAGCAAAGTTAGTTGAATTCTTAGGTCCTGATGGAGTTATTGTTTCTGAAGAAGGTTTTGGGAATCCAGATGCTGACCTTATCATGAATTGTAATAAAATTGAAAGCCTTGGTGTGAAAACTGTATTGTTAACTGATGAATATGCTGGTAGAGATGGAGCAAGTCAATCATTAGCAGATGCTAGCCCAAAAGCAGATGCGGTAGTAACAGCAGGTAACGCAAATGAAGTTATTGAATTACCACCAATGGATACTTTGATAGGTATAAACGAGCCAGCGGATAAAATTGCTGGTGGATTTGATGGTAGCTTAAAGAGTGACGGTAGTATTGTTGTGGAAATTCAAGCAATAACTGGCGCAACAAATGAGTTAGGCTTTAATAAACTAACTGCAAGAGAATTTTAACTAAAAAATAATAGGAGGATTAACATGGATTTTACAGGTAAAAAAATTGCTATCCTAGGCGACCGTGATGGTATCCCAGGTGGAGCAATCGAAGAATGTATCAAAACTGCAGGAGCAGATGTAGTATTCTCAACAACAGAGTGTTTTGTCTGAACAGCGGCAGGTGCGATGGACTTGGAAAACCAAGCTCGCATTCAAGCCCTCGTAGAGGAGCACGGCCCAGAAAACGTTATTGTTGTATTAGGTGGAGCAGAAGCAGAAGCTTCAGGCTTAGCTGCTGAAACTGTTACAGTTGGAGACCCTACTTTCGCAGGACCATTAGCAGGAGTAGAATTAGGACTTGGTGTATACCATATTCTAGAACTAAAAGACATAGTTGATGAAGATGTATGGGAAGAGCAAATCAGTATGATGGAAATGGTTCTAGAAGTAGACGAAATTAAAGATGAAGTAAAAATGTTCCGTGATCAAGGAAGTAAATATAATAAATAATTAAAGTATATATCGTACGAGAGATGTATATGGTGTGAAGGGAGGAGTTAAAATGGCCGATAAAAAAAGAGTAGTTTGGTACCTAAATCAATTCTTTGGTCAAATAGGTGGTGAAGATAAGGCAGATATCCCACCTCAAAAGCGTGACGGAGGAATTGGTCCAGCTGCTGGTGCCAAGAATTTACTCAAGGATAAAGCAGAGGTCGTAGGAACAGTTATATGTGGAGACACATATTTTGGAGAAAATGTTGAAAAAGCTGCTCAAGAAGTAGTTGCAATGATAGCTTCATTTGAACCAGATATAGTTATTGCTGGTCCTGCATTCAATGCTGGTCGATATGGTGTAGCTTGTGGTGCTGTTGCAGAAGCTGTTAGTGATAACCTTAATATTCCTGTGGTAAGTGGAATGTATCCAGAAAACCCAGGTGCTGATATGTATAAGAGATATGCATATATGATTGAGACAACTAATAGTGCTGCTGGTATGAGAAAAGCTTTACCACAGATGGTCAAATTAGCACTAAAATTAATTACTGGAGAAAAACTTGGAACTCCAAAGGAAGAAGGATATATCCCTAGGGGAATAAGAAAGAACCTCTTTGTAGAAGAGAGAGGTGCTAAAAGGGCTGTAGATATGCTACTTAAGAAGTTAAATGGTCAGGTATTTGAAACTGAATATCCTATGCCAAACTTTGATAGAGTAAGTCCAAATCCTGCAGTAAAAGATATATCTAATGCTAAGATTGCTATTGTTACATCCGGTGGAATAGTACCAAAAGGAAATCCTGATAAGATTGAAGCATCGTCAGCTTCTAAGTATGGTAAATATGATATTGCTGACTTTGATGATTTAACATCAGCAGATCATGAAACTGCTCATGGTGGATATGATCCAACTTATGCAGATCAAGATCCTGATAGAGTCATTCCTGTTGATGTTTTACGTGATATGGAGAATGAAGGCGTTATCGGAGAGCTTCATAGATACTTTTATTCAACAGTAGGAAATGGTACTTCTGTTGCTAATTCAAAAATATTTGCATCTAAGTTTGCACAAGATCTTATTGATGATCATGTTGATGCAGTAATTTTGACAAGTACTTGAGGAACTTGTACACGTTGCGGTGCAACGATGGTTAAAGAAATTGAAAGAGCAGGTTTACCTGTAGTCCATATGTGTACAGTAGTTCCGATATCAGTTACTGTTGGAGCTAATAGAATTATTCCTACAATTGCTATTCCTCATCCGCTTGGAGATCCAAAACTTCCAGCAGATCAAGAAAAGAAACAAAGAAGACAACTAGTAGAAAAAGCTCTAAAAGCTTTAGAAACAGAAGTAAACGATCAAACAGTATTTGAAAGTTAGACAGATTAAAAGGGTGGTGGAGGCACTGCCCTTTATCTATATACTTATTTATTAGAAAAATGGAGGTAGAAAAATGCCTAAAGCAGTCATTAAAGGAGCAGGATATGCTTTAATTCATGCTAATGATATGGTAGTAACTCATGGGACTACTTTGACTTCTGAGCGTGCAATTAATCCTGATTCTGAATTATTTGAAAATGTTAAAAACAATATGCAGTCATATGAAGAGACTGTAGCTTATCCACCAAACCAATGCTATATTGGTAATATTACTCCAGCACAGTTAGAGAAAATGGAACAACCTTGGTATGAAAATGATTTAAAAGATGCAACTAGAGAAGGTAAGTTTGGAGATATTATGCCTTTAGATGAGTTTATTGGTGTAATGAAAATTAGTGATTCTTTTGACCTAGTAATGATTGAAGAGTCTTTCACTACCCTTACTAAAGAAGCGCTAACTAACCATGGCCTATTTTCTGATGAAGATATAGCTAAAATTGGCAGCGGACATACTCTAGACAAAATTCAAGCTAGAGTAGATGCTCACAAAGCTGATCCAATTTATTTCGAAGGTAAACTAGTAGGATGTATTAATCAAGCACATGATTCTGATCCAAATTTAAATTCACACATAATGTTTGAAAACACAGTTGTAAAAGCATCTGGTGTAGTAGCGCTTAAACTTTTATTAGAAAAAAATGATATAGATCCATTAAGTATTGACTACATTATTGAAACTTCTGAAGAAGCTTGTGGAGATATGAATCAGCGTGGTGGTGGAAACTTTGCAAAAGCTATAGGAGAAGTAGCTGGACTTAAAAATGCAACAGGAAGTGACGTTAGAGGATTCTGTGCTGGTCCATCACACGGTGTAGTTAATGCAACAGGTTTAGTAGCATCAGGAATTTACAAAAATGTAGTTGTAGTTGCAGGCGGAGCTACAGCAAAGCTTGGAATGAACTCTAAAGATCATATTAAAAAAGGCGTTCCTGTTTTGGAAAATGCTCTTGGTGGATATGCTGTATTAATTAGTGAAGACGATGGTATTAATCCATATATAAGAACAGATGCTATTGGAAGACATAAAATTGCATCTGGTTCATCACCACAAGCAGTTACTACTGCGATTGTAACTGATCCATTAGATAAAATTGGCTTAAAAATTACTGATGTAGATAAATACAGTGTTGAGATGCAAAATCCTGAGATAACTAAGCCAGCTGGAGCAGGAAATGTTCCTGAGGCTAATTACAAAATGATTGCAGCTCTTGGTGTAAAAAGAGGCGACTTAGAGCGAAAAGAGTTACTTAATTTTGTTAAAGAGCATGGTATGCCTGGATGGGCACTGACACAGGGACACATTCCTAGTGGAGTTCCATACATTGGATTTGCTAGAGATGCTATGTTAGCTGGAGAAATTAAAAGAGCTATGATTGTAGGTAAAGGTAGCTTATTCTTAGCAAGAATGACAAATCTATTTGATGGTATATCATTTATTATTGAGCAAAATGGCGGAAAAGAAGAAACTTCTGCTATTTCAAAAGAAGAAGTACGCTCTTTAATTGCTGAGTCTATGCGTAAACTAGGTGAAAGCTTAGTTGGCAGCGAAGAATAGAACAGGAGTGTTTATCAATGTCTAATAAAGCAGTCAAAGAACTTCTAAAAGATGTTTTGTTTGATGTTGCTGATGCTATTGAAACAGGTAATTTTGGAAGCAAGTTAAGAATTGGTATTACTCTTTTTGGATCAGAACATGGTAGCAAAGAACTATTAAGAGGTGCTGAACTAGCACAACAAAATAACCCTGGTATTGAAGTAGTTGGCATTGGTCCATCAATGGAAACTGATTTAGAGATTATAGAAGTAGAGAATGAAGAAGACCAATACACAAAGATGGAAGAGCTATTAGATAGCAAAGATTTAGCTGCTTGTGTAACAATGCATTATAGCTTTCCTATTGGAGTTTCAACAGTAGGAAAAGTCATTGCACCAGCTAATGGAAAAGAATTATACATAGCAACCACCACAGGGACTTCTGCAACTGATAGAGTAGAAGCTATGGTTAGAAATGCTATCAGTGGTATATCAACAGCAAAAGCATGCGGAGTTAAAGATCCAAAAGTTGGCATACTTAATGTTGAAGGAGCTAGAGCCGTTGAAAGAGCATTAAACAAGCTTAAAGATAGTGGATATAAGTTTAGCTTCACAGAATCAATGAGAGCTGACGGTGGAGCAGTTATGAGAGGAAATGACTTACTCGCAGCTACACCAGATGTAATGGTAATGGATTCACTAACAGGTAATGTAATGATGAAAATTTTCTCATCATATACAACTGGTGGAAGTTATGAGGCCAGTGGTTATGGTTATGGTCCAGGAATTGGTGAAGATTATGACAGAATTATTATGATTTTATCTAGAGCTTCAGGTGCTCCAGTTGCTGCAAAAGCAATTGAGTATGCAGCACAAGTTGCTAGTGGTAAAGTTAATCAGATAGCTAAAGAAGAATTTAGTTCAGCTTATAAAGCTGGTTTAGATTCTGTAGTAGAGACAAAGAAAGAGGTAGTTTCTGAAGATGTAAAAATGCCTCCTAAGAAAAATGTTACTGAAGAGATTCCAGGAATTGAAATACTTGATTTAGATGATGCTGCAAAAGCAGTCTGGAAAGCTGGAATATATGCAGAAACAGGAATGGGATGTACTGGGCCAGTAATTTTAGTTGCTCCAGAAGACCATGAAACTGCTTACGAAACCCTTAAAAAAGCTGGGTTTGTAAGCTAATTATAATAATCAAAAACAAGTTATCCACAGGTTGTGTAAAAGCCTGTGGATAACTTGTTTATTTACTCTGGATTAATATGTACTTTTAATTTTTCAATCTTATTATTTTCTATTTCCATTACTTCAAACTTAATTTTTTGAATAGTTTTTATTGTCCCAACCTTAAGATTATCCCTTTCTTTATTCAGTAAAAATTCACCTAAAACTAATCCTCCAATTGTATCAAATTCTCTAGAGTGAACTTTGGTGTTAAAGTAATCATTGAACAGTTCGATTCTTAAACTACCATCTACCATAAAAGTATTCTCATTAATAAATATAATCATTTCTTCTTGATCATCATATGAGTCTTCAAGGTTACCAACAATTTCTTCAAGTAAATCTTCGATAGTTACTATTCCTGCTAATCCCCCAAACTCATCTAGAACAACTGCAATGGGAAGATTTCTTTTTCTCATTTTTTCAAACACTGTTTTAGAGCTTTCAAATTCAAAGACATGAAAAGGCTCTTTAATAAAATTAGCTAAATTAAAATTTTCTTTACTACTATCATAAAAAAGTAGATCTTTTGCATAAAAAATACCCTTTACATTGTCAATATTCTCTTCATAAATAGGAATTTTAGAAAAATTCTCTTCATTCAAGGTTTTCATGACTTTCTCAAAAGGTGTATTGATTTCAAGAGTAACTAAGTCTACTCTTGGGGTCATAACATCATCAACTCTTGTATTAGATAAATCAAAAACATTTTTCAACATATCTTTTTCTTCAAGTTGGATAACACCCTCGTCATGACCAACATCTATAATTGTTTTGAGTTCTTCTTTTGTTACAAAAACATCGTTACTATTTGCATCTTGACCTAATAGTTTAAGCACAATATTTGTTACTAACATTAATAGTTTAACAATGGGGTTAAATAGTTTAGTAATAACTGAAAATATTTTAGCTATAAAAAGTGAAAAAGGTTCAGCATACTTTATGGCTAGTGACTTCGGTGTAATCTCACTAAAAACCAATATTAAAAGCGTCATTACTCCAGTAGCTATACCAACACCAGTATTGCCAAAGTAATCAATTGCAACTGATGTAGCTAATGATGAAGCTCCTATGTTAACTAAGTTATTCCCTAAAAGTATTGAACCAATTAATTCATCCTTTTTCAAAATTAACTCATATAAAACTTTTGCTCTTGCATCACCTTTTCTAGCTAAACTTCTAATTCTTATTTTATTAACAGATGTTAAAGCAGTTTCTGATGAGGAGAAAAAAGCACTCAATAATAGTAAAAGTACTAGTATCGGAATCTCCATTTATTTCAACTCCATAAATTTATTTCTATTAATATTATAACATTTATGACTATATATTTTTATATAATAGGAAAAGTAATATTTCTAATTAGGCTATATAAAAGAATATGTAACAATAAAGAATTAAATTAAGTAATTAAATAACAAAATAGAATTATATAATATCTACTTATCTATTTTTGACCTATTCCAAATTAATTCAAAAGGAATAATTTAATGTGTACTATTTGTGTTAAAATAAGAGATGCTAGAGGTGTGAAATAATGAGTTTGTTAAATAAATTATGGAAATATAAAAGATTGATTATTTTAATAATTCTTATAAGTATTGTACTTAATCTCCACTTATTTTCTGAAAATCACAAATATAGAGAATTAGTTTTACAATTGCAAAAAGACAATCAAGAAATACAAGAGAAGTTAGAACGGTTTGATAATTCTAAAGCAGAAGAACCAAATACTAAAGTATTTATACACATTGCTGGTGAAGTCATAAATCCTGGAGTATATGAATTTAGTTCTAATAAAAAGATGTTTGAACTTATAGAAAAAGCAGGGGGATTAACAGACAAAGCTAATGTTGATAATATTAATTTAGTAAATACTGTCTATAGTGGTGAAAAAATATATATACCCAATAAAACTGAAGTAGCTATAGGAATATATGCCAATGATAATAGTAACTATGTAAACATTAACACAGCATCAAAAGAAGAACTCATGGGCTTAAATGGTATTGGCAATGCAAAGGCAAAAGCAATTATAGATTATAGAGAGAATATTTCTAGGTTTATTACGAAAGAAGATATTTTAGAAGTTAGTGGGATAGGTCCTGCAATTTATGATAAAATAGTAGCCAGTATAAAAGTTAATTGAATGGAGGCTTTTAAATGTTATTAAATGAAGTTCTAGATCTTTTTCCATTGCTAGACAATCCAAATGCATCTGGCAAACTAGTAAAAGAGCTATTAATAAATGAAGGTGCTGAAAATGTAGAAATCTTTCCTGTAGAAGGGAAAAAGGGACATACAGACTTTATATCAATTAAAATAGTTGGATCTGATGGTAAAACAAAAGGGGGAAGTGCTCCAACTCTTGGAATTATTGGAAGGTTGGGTGGTATAGGTGCAAGACCTGAAAGAATTGGTTTTGTTTCTGATGGTGATGGTGCTATTGCAGCACTAACAGCAGCATTAAAGCTTATACGTAGTAAAAGGAGTGGAGATAACTTAGTTGGAGATGTTATTGTAAGGACTCATATTTGTCCAAATGCTCCAGTAAAACCTCATAAGCCAGTACCATTTATGAACTCTCCAGTAGATATGGAAGTTATGAATAAACATGAAGTAAGTAATGAAATGGATGCAATTATTTCAATAGATACTACTAAAGGTAATAATATATTAAACCACAAAGGTATAGCAATATCTCCAACTGTAAAAGAAGGATATATATTACCTGTTAGTTCAGATCTTGTAAATATAATGGAGCAAGTAAGTGGTCAATCTTGTAGGATCTTGCCTCTAAGTACACAAGATATAACTCCTTATAGTAATAATCTCTATCATGTAAATAGCATATTACAACCTGCGACTGCAACTGATATTCCAGTTTTGGGGTTAGCTATAACTGCAAATGTACCTGTAGCTGGATGTGCGACAGGAGCGAGTCATGAAGTTGATATTGCCTTAGCAGCAACTTATGTCATTGAAGTAGCTAAAGAGTTTGGAAATAATAATTTAGAGTTTTATGATAAAGAAGAATTTTTAAAGCTTAAAGCTATATATGGCAGTATGAAGCATCTACAAACTAGAGGGAATATGAATGAATAAAATGTCAAGAGTAGCTCTGTTTATTGCACTTACTATCATTTTAATTTTCACAAGTTCGATAGTTGGATTAGCAGAAGAGCTAGATGATTTTACTGAATTAAGACTAAAAGGCAAGGTTATCAGTGTTGAAGTAGAAGAAACACCTGATTCTATGTATTTCAGCTCAAAAGAAATGGTAGAGATTGAAATTACTGAAAAGGGAGAATATGAGGGTCTTTTATTAACAGTTGAGAACGCAAAAACAGGTAATGAAGGAATGGATATTAGTGTAGAAAGTGGAGACAAAGTAATGGTGCTTGTCCATTTAGAAAGTGGTGAGATAGTAGATAGTTATTTAGAAGATCACTATAGAATGCCTATGATATACATTTTAATAGGTCTATTTGTCATTTTAGTCTTACTTATAGGACGCATGAAAGGGTTAAGATCGTTAATAACACTTCTAATATCAATATCTTTAATATTATTTATTCTAATTCCTCAAGCTATTGATGGGAAAAACCCTGTCTTTTTAGCTATAATGATTTCAGTTTTAGCTATTGCTTCAACATTTTTAATAGTTGGTGGAGTTAATCGAAAAAGCCTTGTAGCGATATTAGGAACAGCTGGAGGAATAATCATAGGTGGAATTTTAGCTGCAATATTTACAAACTATGGTCACTTGACTGGCATGAGTCTGCAAGAGTCTCAGATGCTAGCATATGCCCCTGGAGACGTAGTTTATGATTTTAGAGGGTTATTGCTAGCAAGTATAATTATAGGGTCTCTAGGAGCGATTATGGACATTGGCATGTCAATTGCATCATCAATGTTTGAAATTAAAGTTAGAGCTCCTGAGATATCACCTAAAGAATTAATGTCAGCTGGATTGAACATTGGACAAGATGTAATGGGAACAATGGTTAATACATTGATTTTAGCTTATGCAGGAGCTTCATTACCATTACTCATGGTATTTGATGTATATGACATGGAGATTGCTTCAATAATAAATATGGATTTAATGGCAACTGAAATTGTTAGAGCTATTGCAGGAAGTATAGGTTTAATTATTTGCATACCATTAACAGCTGTATTTGCAGTTTTATTATACTCAAAGAAGTATGCTGAAGAAATCAAAGAATAGAAATATGAAAAAGATAAGCAGTGTTGTTGGGAATTACCCAATAACACTGCTTTTTTGTATTTATATAATTTTGTTTATTATCATAGAATTTATAAGTATCAAACTAGCAGTGATTACAAGTGTTTTAATAATTGTAATCTTAGCATTGTTAAAAAAAGATAAGTTTATAGAAATAGTAATTATATCTTTTCTATTATTAACAATTTCTATTTACTTGTTACCATCACAAGTTGAATTTGGAACTCATACTATAGTAGGTGAAATCAAAAATATTGATTATAACTATTTTGATATTAAAGTTGAAAAAAGTGATAATCAAAAAATTAAAAGACCAACTTACGTAAGAGTTTATAACAGTATATCTAATAAAAAGATAGGATCAAAATGTTTATTTAAGCTAGAATTAGAAAGGATTAAAAAAGCATCAAATCCGGGTGAATTTTCTAATAAGAATTATTTAAATAGCCTTGGTATAACAGCGATTAGCAGTTCATATGAACTAATTCAATCTGTAAAGCCTAGTAAAATTAAATATCACTTTATCAAAATAAGAAGTACTATTATTGATAAATTAGAAGTTTTACCAGTCAATGAAAGAGGATTATTAATAGCAATGCTTTTAGGTGATAAATCTAAGTTAGGTAAAGAAACTAAAAACAGTTATGAAACTTCAGGATTAGCCCATTTATTAGTCGTTTCTGGACTGCATTTAACTATATTGGTAACTGTGATTAAGTTGATTCTTGGTAAATTGAACGTTAAACAAACTTATCAAACACTTGTCATTATTATACTTATTTGGTGTTATGCATTTTTGACTGGTTTTAGATTCTCAATTATTAGGGCTGGTTTGATGATTTCATCATATATAATATTTAAAAACTTTAACAAAAAAATCACTAAAATAGATAACATATCTCTGGCAGCAATTATTATTTTAGTAATTTATCCTTATGCATTAAAAAACATAGGTTGGCAACTTTCTTTTTCAGCAACATTCGGAATTTTAACATTTTCAAAAAAAATTATGAAAAGATTACCAGATTATAAGATAAGTAAGCCTTTATCAGTTATTATTTCCGCGCAAATTATGACGCTACCTATAGTTATTAATAATTTCAATCAAATCTCTCTAATGCTTATACCAGCTAATTTATTAATTGTACCTATTACAACATTAATATTAATAATTGGATTAGCGTCACTTCTTCCTATTGTGAGTTTTGTTTTTATTAGCCTAATAGATACTTTGTTAAGCTGGCACATAATTTTAGCATCTTGGTTTGCTAGCTTTGACAATCTAGTGATATTCATAAAGGATTGGCCAACTGTTTTAGTAATAATTTATTATGTATTAATATTTGTCTTATTCCATACAAGTCTAATTAATTTAAAAAAACTATTGACATGTGTTTTTGTATTTATCCTAATTTTTTTCAACATAGACTTTAGAACTGAGGTGGTTTTTTTAGATGTTGGTCAAGGAGATAGTGCTTTTATAGAGACTTCCATTTTTGATGATAATATGAAAATGCTTATTGATTGTGGGGATACCAATGAATATAGTGATAGTGGTAATGAAGTTTTAGTACCCTTTTTAAAATCTCGAGGTATCAAAAAGCTAGACTATTTATTCTTAAGTCATGCACATAAAGATCACATAGGTGGCGCAATATCACTTTTAGAAGAAATTGATGTAGGAGAAGTGTGTATGTCTTTAAGGTCTTTAAACTATGAAAGTGAGACACTTGAAAAACTGATAAGAAAATGTAAAGATAAAGAAATAAGGATAAAGCTGTTATTTAAAGGTAAAAATATGCAAATAAGTGAAGATGTGATTATTAAAGTTCTTCATCCAAAGTTGAAGGTTAATTACTCTCAAAATAACTCATCTTTAGTTTTAAATCTATTTTTAGATGGTATTAATATTTTGTTTACAGGGGATATTGAAAAAGAGGCAGAAATTCATTTGGTAAATGAATTTAGAAAAAATTTAGCAGCGGACATTATAAAAATACCTCATCATGGTAGTAAGAGTTCATCAAGTGAAAAATTTTTAAACTATGTTAATCCAATAATAGCAATAAACTCATCTGATAAAGACCATTTTTTAAATCATCCTGATAATGAAGTGATATTAAGGTATAATAATAGAAAGACTAATTTATTTAGAACAGATATAGATGGTGCAATTACTATTACAATTAAAGATTATATAGATATAGAGTGCTATCTTAGTAAAAAGGAGGATAAAATATGGCTATCACAGCAATGGATGTCTTAAGAAAATTGAAATCTCAATTTCCACAACTCCTTTTGTTATATGGTGAAGAAGACATTTTAATTGATGAAATTGTAAAAAGGTATGTAGAAGAGTTTAATGTAGATGATTTCAACTATGCAAGAATTGATACTAATAATATAAGTATCAATGATTTAGAACAATTAATTTATTCTCCACCACTTTTTGCACAAGCAAGAATAGTCGTTTTTGATAATTTTGAGCAAGCTTTTAGCAAAAAAGAGTTTCAGGAAGAATTCCTCAATCTTTTTGAAGAAATTTCAAAGACACTTACTAAAGTCATTATGATTTCAAACTCATCACCAGATCGGAGATTAAAGCTATATAAAAATATTAAAAAAATAGGAATAGTAGCGGAGAGTAAAAAATTAAGTATGAATGAACAATATCAATGGTTAAGAAGAGAGTTAAAAAGAAGAGAAATTTTTATGTCTAGTGAAGTAGAACAAGAATTTTTAATGCAAGCTGGATCTTCTTTAAGAGATTTGCAAAATGAACTTGATAAAATATCGTCTTATAAGATCGATACAAATAAAGTAGTAACTTTAGAAGAAGTAAGGAATATAGTTTCTCCATCAGTTGAATCAAGTATCTTTAGATGTGTAGATGCACTGGGGCAATTAAAAATTAAAGAAGCTATGAGAGAGTTAGATTTATTATGGACAGTTAATGAACCACCATTAAAAGTATTAGCAATGATAGTAAGACAGATGAGATTATTATATCAAGTCAAACTATTATTAGATAAGAAAGCTAACCCTAACAAAATGAGAAGAGATTTAGGTGTGCCTAATTTTGTACTTAATAAGTTGCAGAATCAATCATACAACTTTTCTTTAAAAGGCATTAAAGAACAACTGATATCTCTTAGATCCTTAGAAGAAAAGATTAAAACAGGCAAGTTAAAACCAAAATATGCAATTGAACTTTGGATTTTAGGGTATAAAAAATAGGTCAGTAGAGTTAATATCTACTGACCATTTTCATTTAGTTTAATTCATTAAATTTTTTCATTAATCTAGATTTAACTCTAGCAGCTTTATTTTTGTGAATAACACCTTTCATAGCTGTTTTATCAATCGTTTTAACAGCTTGTCTTAGTCTTTTCTCAACTACATCTTTATCTTCTTCATTGATGACTGCTTTTTCAAATCTTTTGATATCATTATTAAATTTAGATTTAGTAGCTTTATTGCGAGCTGTTCTTTTAATAGTTTGACGAACACGCTTTTCAGCTGATTTACTATTTGCCATCGAATTCACCTCCAGTAATCTAGTCTTTTTATTTAAAATACAAACCATTTCTTTTGTTTAAGAACAGTGTGCTTCCGCATTAGAGTGCGGGGAAGTGTAGCAACCTCTTAAAACTATAGAAATTAAGCTAGACACGGTTTGCGGACTGTTAACTTATTAACATTACTATTTATAACATAAAAAGACCAATTTGTATATATAAATCTTATTATACAGCAAAAAATTTTAAGCCATCTTTTCACATCACTCTAGATGTAAGTTTTTCATAAGCCTTAACAGAAAACTTAATATTTCGATAAAAACACTTCTAAGAAAACCAATTTAACAACAAAAGAAGTTGGTAATAACTAGTTTTTAGAATATTTTTAACTGATTATAGAAGTTTAACAATGAGTAAGTGTTATGTAAATAATATTATTTTAAAAAATTATTGTTAAATGTGAAATATATGTTACTATAAAGATTGCCCTAATAACAAAAGAAAGAAAGTAGGTGGTACGGTGGAAAAAAATAGAAATTTCAGTATTATCGCGCATATAGATCATGGTAAATCTACTTTAGCAGACCGTATTCTTGAATTTACAGGGGCCATAGAACACAGAGACATGCAAGAACAATTACTTGATAGCATGGACTTAGAAAGAGAACGAGGAATAACAATAAAGCTGCAAGCAGTTAATATGAGTTATAAAGCAAAAGATGGACAAACTTACAAATTGAATTTAATTGATACTCCTGGTCATGTAGATTTTAATTATGAAGTATCAAGAAGTTTGGCTGCTTGCGAAGGAGCAGTTTTAATCATAGATGCAGCTCAAGGTATAGAAGCACAGACATTAGCAAACCTTTATCTGGCTTTAGAGCAAGATTTAACGATTATCCCGGTAATTAATAAAATTGATTTGCCTGGAGCTGATCCAGAAGCAATAAAAGAACAAATTACATATGAATTAGGATTAGATCCGGATGATGCAATTGAAATCTCTGCAAAACTAGGTATAGGTATAGAAGAAGTTTTAGAAGCGGTTGTAAAGAGAATACCAGCTCCTAAAACTGATGATGAAAAACCATTAAGGGCATTAGTCTTTGACTCACACTATGATGCTTATAGAGGAGTAATTGCTTATGTGAGAGTGGTAGATGGAATTATAGAGAAGAATCAGAAAATTGAAATGATGTTTTCTAAAAAGCGCTTTGAAGTTGATGAAGTTGGTGTCTTTACACCTATTATGAAAACTAAAGATAAATTAGCATCAGGGAATGTCGGATATGTAATTACTGGTGAGAAAGATATTAATAACGTTCGCGTTGGTGATACGATGACAGTTTATCCCAACGGAGCAGAACAAGCACTCCCAGGATATCAGAAAGTTACCCCCATGGTTTTTTGTGGATTATATCCAAGTCAAGGAGCAGACTATGATGTTTTGAGAGATGCACTAGAGAAACTTCAATTAAACGATGCATCATTAACATTTGAACCAGAAAACTCGGTTGCACTTGGTTTTGGGTTTAGATGTGGCTTTTTAGGACTATTACACATGGAGATAGTTCAAGAAAGATTAGAAAGAGAGTATGAACTTGACTTAATTGCAACAGCTCCTGGAGTTGCTTATAAAGTTAAATTAGTAGATGGAAGTGAAATTTTAGTAGATAATCCAGCAGGAATGCCAGATCCTAAAGAAATTGAATATATTGAGGAACCATATGTTGCAGCCACTATTTTTACACCGGATGATTATATTGGAAATGTAATGGAAGTTACATTAGAAAAAAGAGCTGAATATAAAGAAATGGTTTATGGAAATGATGGAAAAAGAGTTAAGTTGGTTTATGAGATTCCTCTAGCAGAGATTCTATATGACTTTTTTGATCAATTAAAAAGCAAAACTAGAGGATATGCTACTTTTGACTATGAATTTATCGGATATAAAAAGAGCGACTTAGTAAAGCTTGATATATTAGTTAATGAAGAACAAGTGGACGCACTATCAACTATATTACATAGAGATAATTCATATTATAAAGGAAGACAATTAGTCCAAAAATTGAGAAGTTTGCTTCCAAGAAAACAGTTTTCAATTCCAATTCAAGCTGCTATTGGTAATAAAATAATAGCCAGAGAAACTGTAGCAGCTTTAAGGAAGAATGTTTTGTCAAAGTGCTATGGGGGAGACATTTCTAGAAAAAGAAAACTCTTAGAAAAGCAAAAAGAAGGTAAAAAGCGTATGAAGCAAGTTGGAAGCGTGGAAATACCACAAGATGCTTTCTTAGCTGTTTTATCTTTGGATGATGGAAAATGATTGCTGGTGGCATGTATATTCATGTGCCTTTTTGCGTACGAAAGTGTAAATATTGTAATTTTTATTCTACAGAATTAACACAAGAAAATCTTAATATATATCTTGAAGGATTAAAAAAAGAGATTAGTCATTATAAAAATAAAGATTATGAAGTAAAGACAATATACTTTGGCGGGGGGACACCTTCGTTACTTGGATTAAAACATTTAGAGTTCATATTTAATCACTTAGATAAATCTTTCAACTTATCTAAGTTAAAAGAGGTAACTTTAGAAGCTAATCCAGAGTCAGTTTCAATGAATAAAGTAATAGGGTGGAAAGAGTTAGGGTTTAACAGAATAAGTTTGGGAATTCAGTCTTTTAATAATAAATCTTTAACCCTTTTAGGTAGAGCACATACTGCTAATCAAGCAGAAGAAGCTCTAAAAATATTAGTTAAAAGCTTTTCAAATGTCAGTGCTGATTTAATTTGTGGACTACCTAATCAAACTCTTAATGATTGGGAGGATGAAATTAATCATATATTAGAATATGATTTAAAGCATATTTCTATCTATCCACTTCAAATAGAATCAGACACTCCTTTATCAAAAATAGTTAAAGATGATTACTATAATAAGATTGATCAAATAATGCATGATATGATGTATCTCACTAAGGATAAGTTAGAGATTGAAAATTATAGACATTATGAAATCGCCAATTATGCTAAAGATTCTTTTGAAAGCAAACATAATCTTATATATTGGACATATAAACCATACCTAGGATTAGGTCCATCTGCAGCTTCCTTTTATAATGGAGTTCGTTGGCAAAACACTACAGACTTAAAGGTATGGCAAAAAACATTAAAAAAAGAAGTTGATTATGATAGTCAAAGACTTGATATTAAAATGGCCGAGTTTGTTTTTTTAGCTCTTAGGTTAATTAATAAAGGATTAGATAGTAATAAGTTTTATGAAGAATTTAATGTTACATTAGAAAAAATTTATGGAGAGACTTTAGATAAACTAATTAACTATAAATGGTTGACTAAAGATAAAAACCAATATAAACTAACGTCCCAAGCTATTTTTTTTGCTAATGAAGTTTTTGCGGAATTTTTACCCGATGCAAACTGATCTTTCATTATTAATGCGGAGGTGCAAAGTGTGTCAAAAGTTATTAAATATTTGAAAAATAAAGATGTAGACCTTTTATTCTTTTTTAATCACAAAATACAAAAGAATGCACTTGATACTTTTATGAAGCTAATTACCCACTTAGGCTCTCTTGGATTTGCAGTAGGGTTTCCTATAGTTTTGATGTTAGCACCGAATGCTCAAGCAAGATCGTTAGGCTTTCATTTAGCTTTTAGTCTTCTAATAAGTTCAATTGTAGTTTTTTCTATCAAATTGTTAATCAGAAGAGCAAGACCTTTTGAAAGTTTTGAGGATATAAAGACTTTATTTATACCAAAGGATAAGAACTCATTCCCATCTGGCCATACTTGTGCTGCAGTGACAATAGGTATGACAATTTCTCAATCAGCTTCGAGTATTGCTTCAACTTTTTTTATTGGATTATCAGTATTAGTTGGAATATCTAGAATGTATCTAGGAGTACATTATCCTAGTGATGTAGTTTTTGGAGGTACCATTGCATTAGTAACAGTTTCTATTATTATTCCAATCTTTATATAGAAAAATAAATAATTAAGAAGGATTTAGCATCTTTTAAGCGTAATAGTTAATATAACGTTTAGGAGGTGCTTTTATTTTGAATATATCTTCACAGATAACATTCCTTTATTTCAAGGATTTAGAAAAAGCGGATAATTTTTTTCAAAATACTTTACAACTACAGCTAGTTGAAGACCAAAAGTGGGCCAAAATATATCAAGTATCAAATGATGCTTTTTTAGGAGCAGTAGATTCTAATCGAGGATCACTCAAAGCAAAGGAAGACAGCGCAGTTTTGATTACTTTTTGTGTAGAAGATGTGCCTGCATTTGCAGATATGTTAAAAAAGAAGAATGTTAATATAACAAAAGATGTTGCTAAATTTGAAGAGATTGAAATTATTAATTGCTTTTTTGATGGACCAGAGAATTATAAATTTGAAGTTCAAGAATTTCTAAAGCCAGAAGCAAAAAAAATATTTCACAAATAATTAATTCCCCTTTGCATGATGCAAAGGGGAAATTTTTTACCAAGCAGCTACTGTTCCATCAGTTCTTGATTCTGTTCCGCCTACTAAAACACCAGTGTCAGGATTTCTCCAAATAATTTGACCTCTTCCAAATCCACCAGTTTTAGACTCTACTTTTATATCATGCCCTTTTCTAATTAAGGCATTAATAGTATGTTGTGGAAATCCCATTTCCATACTAATGTTCATATCCTTATTCCATCTAAATCTAGGAGCATCAAGAGCAGCTTGTGGATTCAAACCAAAATCAATTGAGTTCATAATCACTTGCATATGTCCTTGTGGCTGCATGAATCCTCCCATCACGCCAAATGGTCCAATTGGGATATCTCCCTTAGTTAAGAATCCTGGAATAATTGTATGATAGGTTCTTTTACCAGGAGCTAAGTGATTATCATGATTAGGATCTAGATTGAAATTTTTCCCTCTGTTTTGAAGTGCAATACCTGTTCCTGGTACAACAACACCAGACCCAAAGCCCATGTAATTGCTTTGAATATATGAAATCATATTTCCTTCACCATCTGCAGCACATAAGTAGACAGTACCGCCCTTTTTAGGTTCGTCTGCTTCAGCTTTTTTTGCTAATTTTCCAACTAAAGCACGTCTTTTTGCTGCATATCTTTCGCTTAGCAACTCTTCAGTTGTAAAGCTCATTTTATCTCTTTCGGTGATATATTTCTGACCATCAGCAAAAGCAAGCTTAATAGCTTCCATTTGTTTATGCAAAGTTTCTACATCGTCTCTACCTTTAATCTCTAAATCTTTCATTATATTTAGAGCCATTAAAGCTACAAGCCCTTGACCATTAGGTGGAATTTCCCAAATATTGTACCCCTTATATTCAACACCAATTGGGTCTACCCATTCAGGGTTAAACTCTGCAAGATCTTCATATCTAATGAAACCATCGTACTCTTTAGATAAAGCATCAATCTTTTCTGCTAATTCGCCTCTATAAAATGCTTCAGCTTGGGTTTTACCAATAAGTTCTAATGTTTTTGCATGATTTTCAGATTTCCACATATCTCCTGCTTGTGGTGCTTTATCATTTGGTGCAAATGTTTTAAACCACTCAGCAAATACGCCTTCTGTGGAATTTTTAGCATATATTTCTTTAGCTCTATTCCAAGACGCAGCTGTTACTGGTGATACTGGGTATCCTTCTCTAGCATATTTAACAGCTGGAGCTAAAACTTCAGACAAAGATAGTTTTCCAAACTCTTTATTTAACTCTGCCCAAGCTCCTGGAGCTCCAGGGACTGTTACTGGGATTAAACCATACTTTGGTATTTCATCATGTCCACGCTCTTTAACTGCTTCTATAGAGATAGATTTTGGTGCTGGTCCACTTGAATTTAGACCATGTAATTTTCCTTTTGTCCAAACAATAGCAAACGCATCGCTACCGATTCCGTTTGATGTAGGTTCTAACACTGTTAGAGCAGCTGCAGTTGCTACTGCTGCATCAATAGCATTACCACCTTTTTTCAAAATATCAAGCCCAGCTTGTGCTGCAAGTGGTTGCGATGTTGCGACCATACCATTTCTTGCAAAGACTGCTCGTCGTCGCATTGGATATGGATAATATTGTGCATCGTTATTAAACATTGTTTCCCTCTCCTTATATTTATGGCATAATATGTTTATGAGTGTATCGGAATGAATCCCATACAAACACATTAATATTATAACATAATTTTTTATTGTGTAATTAAAAGGAGGAGTTTATTATGCTTAAACTAAAGGGCATTACAAAGGTTTATGATAATAAGACGCGCGCAGTAGATTCAATTGATTTGCATGTTAAACCTGGAGAAATATTTGGTTTTATAGGACCTAATGGTGCAGGAAAAACAACAACAATCAAAATGATAACAGGTATGTTAAGACCTACAGAAGGCACTATATCAATTGATGGAGTTGATGTATCAAAAAATCCAATTGATGCTAAAAATAAGTTTACATTTGTGCCAGACCAACCAGAGATATTTGATTCTATATCAGGATATGATTATTTAAATTTCATTGGGGACATCTATAAGGTA
>CAZCFQ010000005.1:0-38464 GCA_964497955.1 uncultured Clostridiaceae bacterium | reverse complement strand
TGTTTGATTCAAAACATTAATATAATATCCTAATTTCCCAAGGTTATTTTTTATTACATAATTAGTTTTATGAGCAATACTTGCAAGTTTCCCAATACTAACAACATTTACAAATGTTCTATCATTTATACTACCTATATCAATTAAAATATGCTCACCTTTAACAATCCTAGCTATGTAATTATCAAGCCCCTGAGTCATATTTAGATTACTTGCAAAATCATTTGAAGTTCCAACAGGCATAATTCCAAGGGGTAAATCAATGTTGTTTTGAATCATTGCATTTACAACAGCATTGATTGTACCATCACCACCAGCTGCAACAATATAATCATAATGAATAGATTTATATTTTGCTAAATATTCAGATACATCTTTTTCTAAAGATAATCTATGCAATGTTACCCCAATATTTTCTTTTTGAAACTTATCTATTACATAATCTAATTGGTATTTAAAATTACCTTTTCCTGAAACGGGATTATAACATAATAAAATTCTTCTCATTTATTTCTCCCTTTCACAATATTCTTTGTATAACCCATTTTATCATAATACACCTATATTATTTAAAAAAGATAAATTTTTTAAAATATATCTTGACCTTAACGCAACGTAAACCTTTATAATATTCACTAGGAGGTGACTTATGGAGTATACAGTTAATGAAATAGCATCTATAGCTGGGATTAGTTCTAGAACTATTAGATATTATGATGAGATCGATTTGCTTAATCCTGCTTATATTAATGATAGCGGCTATAGAATCTATAAAGATATACAGGTTGATTTATTGCAACAAATTTTATTTTATAAAGAACTCGATTTTTCTTTAGATAAAATAAAGAAAATAATACATTCAAATAACTTTGATATTTCAAAGGCTTTAATTGATCATAAGAAAAAATTATTAAAAAAAAAGGAAAGAATTGACACGTTAGTAAATATAATAGACAAAACTATTTTGTTCCAAAAAGGAGAGCTTAAAATGAGTAATAAAGAAAAGTTTGAAGGATTTAAAAAAAAATTAATTAAAGATAATAACGAAAAATATGGGAAAGAAGTAGTAAAAAAATATGGTGAAACAACATTTAATAAGTCAAATAAGAAGCTTCTCAATATGACTGAAGAGGAGTACAAAGAAAACGTAAAATTACAAGAAGAATTTAATGATACTTTAAAAAGGGCTATCAAAAATGGAGATCCTACAAGTGATCTTGCAAAAAAAGCTTGTAAACTACATAAAGATTGGATCTCATTTTACTGGCCCAAATATACTAAGGAAGCTCATTTAGGCTTAGTTGAAATGTATGTTTACGATGAAAGTTTCAAAAAGCATTACGAAAAAATTCACGAAGGTGCTACAGAATTCTTACTAAAAGCTATGAAATCATATTTATCTTAGTAACTAAAAGAACCCTTAAGGGTTCTTTTTTTGTACTAATATTTAATTTGTAGACCTACTCCAACTTCTTCTATATCAACTACTTTTGATAATGCAATTTTAGCTTTTAAATCTGTACAGTGACACGGGTGAACTTTTGTCACATTGAGATTGTTAAAATATTCAATAGTACCTTCTAATCTAGCTTTTGGCGTATCGATCAAATGGAACCCACCAATCACATCATATATTTTATCTTGATCACATATTTTTTTAGCATATTCAATTATATTGCAAATTCCAGAATGAGAACATCCAGTTATTATCACTAATCCCTTTTCTGATTTGTAGCATAAAGCACTATCATCGTAGTTAAAATCAGGTTTTAGTTCTCCATTTATTTCAACTTCACCTATACTATATTTTTCAAAATCATATTTTCTAGGGATTTGTCCTAAAAACACCAAGTTATTTGTTATCCATCTAGGCTCTTTACTCATTTCATTTTTAAAGTATTTAAAAAGCTTTTTTTCATCTACATTCATACCAAACTCTTCAATGCCAGTGAATGTTTTGGGTTTGAAAATATCTGGATGACCAAAAAATTTTGGTTGTGTAAACGTTTTCCCTTCCATAACTTGCTCAGTAAAAAACTTTATCAAGGGTTCTAATCCCCATGTATGATCTAAGTGAGAATGACTAATAGCTATAGAATCTAAGTTATCAAAAGAAAGTCCCAACTTTGACCCATTTCTTAAAAATATATCACTATATCCAGTATCAAAAAGTATATTCTTTCCATCTAACTCTAAATAATATGATAAACCTGGTTCTCCTAAAAAATATCTATCTATAATAGTGTTGTTGTCGACCAATACAGTTAATTTCATTACTTTACCCATGAAATGAACTTTAAGACCACGTTCATTTACCTTTCTTCTTTATTTTTGCTTATTCTTAATAAGCTAAGTGTCATTTGTCTCTTATTATAATATAAATTAATGCTATTCACAATTTAAGGCAAATTTTAACACAATTTACTCTGGTAAAATTGTAATTAGTAATTTATGATGGTAAAATTTAAATATTAGATAATAATGATATATTTCTAATATAAATGAAAAAGGAGGATAAATGATGGAATGGATTAAAGTTAATAATAATATTTCACAAAGAGATGTTAAGATTTTTGCACTTTCTACTTGTATTTGGTGTAAGAAAACAAAAAGATTAATGGATGATAATAATATAACTTATAAGTACCTTGATGTAGACTTGTTAAATAATGAGGATAAACAAGAAGCAGTCTCTGAAATGAAAAAACATATAAATAATATTTCTTTCCCACTAATAGTAATTGATAATGAAATTGCTATTAAAGGTTTTCAGGAGAAAGAGTTAAGGAGCACTTTGAATGTCTAGACGAGATGAGCTTAAAAAAGAAATAGAAAAAACTATTAAAAATAGAGGATATTATTTAAATCCTGATGATGATTTTACATTGAATTTAATTGATAGTTTAATAACTAATGAAGATAGATATGGTTATCAATTTTGTCCATGTAGACTAGCTTCTGGAGATAAAAAATCAGATATGGATCTTATATGTCCTTGTGATTATAGAGATGATGATATATCTGAGTATGGGACATGTTATTGTGGACTATACGTCAGCGAAGAAATTTATAATGGAGAAAAAGAAGTTCAGCCAATACCAGAAAGAAGAAATACTGGAATTGATGAATCAGATTCTAATATTAATATGTTAGAATTATCTTATCCTGTTTATAGATGTAAAGTTTGTGGATATTTATGTGCAAGAAATACTCCACCCAATAAATGTCCAATTTGTGGTGTGGATAAGGAAAGATTTGAAAAATTCATGTAAAGAAAAAGTCTCACTGAGAAATATTTTTCAGTGAGACTTTTTATATTATTTATTTGAAGCTATCAATGAAATGTAAAAATAACAAAATAGGATGATAAAAAAGCATCTTGTAGCCTGATTTTTTCATAACAGTTTTTATTTTTTCTCTTTTATCTAGTTCATAACAATGAATTTTACATTTAGCACATACAGGTTTTTCCTCACCAAAAGGACAAGAATCTAACCTCCTTAAAGCATATTTAATTAATTCTTCACAATTATTACAAATTTCATCATCACTTTTGTTTTTACAATGAATTAAAATTATATTCTTAACCGTTTCTTTCTCTCTATCTAGTCTCTTAGACAAAACTATTGCACCTTCTTTAATAAAAGATAGTTAAATTGCTAATAAATAGTAAATTACTACAAGTTGAAGCATCATTAATAAAGGTATGAAGATATAGAATTTCATTTTTTTTGTTTTATGATGAAAAAAAATCATTCCTAAATAAACCCCAAAAGCACAAAAGGCGATTGATAGTGTAATCAGAAATTTTTCACTAATACGATACTTTTGAGATATTGCTCTTTTCTTATCAACTCCCATAAGAATGAAAGACAATATATTTGAAATAATCAAAACTATCAATATAAATTTAATCATCAATAAATTACCAATCCAGCAATCGTTTCTCTCCACTTAAGCCTTTTATTTCCGTTACATCTTGGCTTATTTCAAGAGTTCCTTTATATTCTTCTTTTTCATTTCTTAATGCAAAATATTGAATTAATATAGTTTTATCTTTGATATTTATCCAAAACTTAGCTTTATCTTTTTCTCCTGATTTAAAGCTATCAAGTATCTCTTCCACTATATGGACACTAGCAGGTGGATGACAATTCTTCACATCTCTACCGATAATAGCTGGTGATCTAGGGAAAAATCTGTCTTTTGGTTTTGTAAAGAATCTGACTTTATTGTTTTCATCAACATATGTTAAATCTATTGTTAGTGAATTAAGAATTAGAAGTAATTGTTCAACATCTAAATTACCAGTTTCAGCCTTAATCTTTTTATCAGAAAAGTCTATTTTTTCTAAGTTATTTACTTCTTTTTCATACTTAGCAATATCAACAAATGCCCACTCATAATCTAAACTCTGCCTGTGCATCTGCTTCCAATCTTTATCATCTAAAACCTCAACAGCTGAAGGAAATAAAATTAATTCTTCTTTCTGAACTAATCCTAAATATCCAAAGAACACATTACCTAAACATATGTTTACTTCTTTTTCTCCTTTATTATCTCTTACTGCTAAATAGAGATCATCTAGATATTTTTTAACCTCATCATGTAATGCCCACATAATTGAAGTTCCTTCGAGTTTTTCTTCCTTTTTTTCCAAAAATGGAAAAATTATATTTTGAATAATAGTATAATGTTTATGAAAATCTTTTAGTTCGTTTATTTTCTCAAAAATATTATCTTTCTCATTTCTCCATGATGGCATTTTTATGATTTGCTTGATTTCATCCATAATATTCTTTAATTTATTATTCTCATAAATTAAGTTATTAAGAAACTCATAGTTAGAATCCTTAATTTGATAATTTAGCAAACTGTGATAAAATACGTTAATTACTTTATCCAAAAAAGCTAAAATATCATCTGCTTCATTTCCTTCTTCCAATAAAGAATGAAAAATTTGAAAAGCATCAACTGGTTTTATATTTTCTATGTCTTCATTAAACTTTTCAAAATCAACTTTAGTACTAACTCCATCTCTAATCGTTTTTACATACTTTTTCAAATTATCTATCTTGCTCAAAATATATCCTCCATAATTATAATTTATTATTTTTACATATCTCATATTTAAAAAATTATTTATTTTGCCATTTACATATTATTGCCATCTCTAAATATCATTAAGTATTCATTCTCCTATGGTATTTTTGATATCTAAGATTAATACTAATTATACCTTTAAATTTTGGAGCTTTAATATACCTTTGTAATATACTTCTCTATAAATTTAATATATTAATTTCTTAAATAATTATGAAGAAACTAATTAAAGATTAGTATTTTCTATTACCTTTATATCTTTCAGACATAAAAAAAACTCAAAGTATTCTGTTAAAGTATTAGCATTAATAATATGTTAAAATGTAAGTGTAACATCAAAGGAAGGTTGATTAATTATGATAACCAAGAAAAGAGTATTGATCTCCCTAATTATACTTCTTATAGCTATTATCTTTTCTTCCCCATTATTAAGATCACTTACTATAATGAAAGTTTACAGTTTATATAACAATATAAATAGCGTTCCAAATGAAAATGACATTGAAGTAACATTACCTATAAAAAATATGCATTATTATCCTATGTTAATAAGATCTCACGTTGATTTAGACTCTTTTTCAAACTTGAAAAATAATATCTCTATCACGATAGATTTTTCTTTTGCAAATTTTGACGGTAGTTCGAGTGGTATTTATGATTACTCAAATAAACTTTATAATAGTTATATTGGTGTATATTACTTAAAAGGTGCAAATGGCTCACTGAATAAAGAAACTGCTTATGATTTAGTAGCTTATGATTCTCAATATTTGGCACTTCCAGCACTTGGCTTATCTTCGAATGAAGCAACTTTTAAAGTGAAAAATTACACTATTGACCCTAATATTTTAATTGATGAGCTTTACTGGAATGTTTATAATGCCAAAATTATTATGAATGGTCCAGAACACCCTAGTAAAGGTTTCTTACCAAGTTATATCCAATTCGGTTCTCCCCCGAAAAATAGTTCTTCATATCCTCTGAGAGAAATGTATGGCACTATGTATTGTAAATATTTTGAAAACTTAAATGTTAATGTCTGTATATATGGTTCTGCTAAAGATAAAGAAATTCTTGAAGAAATAAAATCTAAAATACTCACTCAAGCCACTGTTAAGTATAATTAATGACCTGAATCAACAAACATTAATATTATTGCTAAACTTACTCCTAAAAAAAAGGCTAGATTAGAGTGATGTTTTTCATGCTCTCTAGCTTCTGGTAATAGATGCGATGCAGAAATATAAATTAAAACTCCAGCAACAAAACCTAAAGCAAGTCCTAAAACTGATTCAGTTAATTTGCTTACTAAAGGATAAGCTACAAATGCTCCAATTGGTGTAGTTAGTCCTGCAACAAGAAAAGCAAGTAAAATTGCTTTTTTATCACTAACACCACCCTTTAATAAAACAGAATAAGTTATTACACCTTCTGCAAACTCATGAGCAACTAATCCTAAGCCAGCCATAATTCCAGTGAAAGCACTAACACTAAAAGTTACTGTATAAGTAATTCCATCAATAATTGAATGTATCCCTATGCCTTGAATGGCAGTGATCCCAAAAGCAAGCTCTTTTTGTTTAGTTTTGTGTTTAATTAGTTTATTACTAAGCATCATAAAGACAAATCCTACTAACGCTGCAACTCCTGCATTATGATTTTTTTCAATTGCATGAGGCAAAGCCATTATTAAAGGTGAAGTAATTAACACACCTGCAGCAAAACATAGAAAATACTCTTTATTTTTCTCTACCCAACTTTTATTCTTGTATATTGACCATATTCCAATTCCATTAACTATCATAGCACCTAAAGCAAAAATAGAAATGTAAATAATAGTACTATTGTCTCCCATATAGTTCCACCTCTGTTATCATTATATTACATAACCAGCAATCAATGTTGCTAAAACAATTATTGGGGCAGGTATTTTTTTTGATCCCAATAATAAAATTGTTATTATTGTCACAAAAATATTTTCTATAGTAAATCCACTCTTTTGCATTAATATAACAGCAGCGATTGCTATTAGTCCTCCTGCTATAGCATTGATTCCCTTCAAAGATATTTTTATAGCCTTAATTTTTTTTATATTTTCCCACACAGGATAAATAAAATATATTAGTAGCAAGCCAGGTAAGAAAATACCTAAAGCACTTACTAATGCGCTTAAAATCTGATATAAAGTTGAAAATTCTCTTGCTGCCATTCCTCCAGCATAAGCACTAAAACTAAATAATGGACCAGGCATTCCTTGTACTAATCCATAACCAGTTAGAAATTCTTGACTTGTTAAATACTTGTTTACTTCTACCAGTTCACCATGCATAACAGGCACAACAACCTGACCCCCTCCAAAAACAAGATAACCAAATCTATAAAAGCTATCAAATAAATCTAGAATTCTAAAATTAAATAAATTAGCAGTAAATACAGTACCCATTGCAAAAATTATAAATAGTATAAGGTATTTCCAAGGAGGTTTAATTTTCACTTTATTCCATAGATTTGTTTCTTTTGAAAATACGATACTGATAACTCCTCCAAATAAAAGAACAGTGGGGAAAATCCATGGAGACCTTATAAAATACGTAACCAACGCTCCAAAAAGCATCAATATGAAAGTTAACTTATCAATAACTACCTTCTTACCGATTCTAAAAGCTGCCAAAATGATAAAACCTACAGCCATAGGTCCTACAAACCTTAAAACTTTTGATGATATATCTAATGTATTAATAAACTGATATAAAAATGATAGTGTAGTCATTATTATTATGACTGGTAATGCCCAAACTAACATCGTTAAAAAAGCCAGTTTAGGACCTCCTACTTTGTATCCAGTTGCAACAATTGTCTGAGTGCTTGTCGGTCCTGGCAATATACTACAAAGAGCAATTAACTCAACTAATTCATCTTCTTCTAAATATTGCTTTTTGGAAACCAGCTGATCTAAAAAAACTGACATATGCGCTTCTGGACCCCCATAAGCACTTAAAGAACATATTAGAACATCTTTTAGGAATATCTTATGATTATTCACACACTTCTCCCCTGTCTCTTTATTTAATTAAAGCTTAATTGAGATTTAAAATCAACAAAATTTAATAAAAATATACAGGAAGAGAACATCTGAAGGTTTTAGTATTGCTAAAATAAAGCAATCATGATATTATACACTTATAAAAGGGAGTAGCTAGACAGATATTCTGTGTTTTCGGTCGTCAAAACGGTTTTTAACCCGGTCGAAAAACCTCTAATGGTATGCAAGACTTTTATGGTAATTGTGCCATAAAAGTCTTTTTTTATCTCAAATATAAAGGGAGTGCAAATTTATGGATGGATTCTTACAGCTTTTTGAAGGGGTGACTGCTTTAACTTGGCAGCATTTTTTAATGTATTTAATAGGTGGTGGGCTAATATATCTCGCAGTTAAGAAAGACTATGAACCAATGCTATTATTGCCAATAGGCTTTGGAGCAATATTAGTAAACCTACCACTATCAGTTGTTTGGGAACATGGTTCACAAGAAGGTATTCTCAAAATACTTTATAATTTCGGTATAATTACTGAATTATTTCCCGTCTTAATTTTCATTGCTGTTGGAGCGATGATTGATTTTACACCGCTTTTACAAAATCCAAGGATGGTTTTCTTTGGTGCAGCTGCTCAGTTTGGAATTTTTATGACCACTATATTAGCACTATTTGTAAACTCCATTTTCCCTGAGCTTGGTTTTAATTTAGAAGTTGCTGCTTCAATTGGAATAATTGGAGCTGCAGATGGACCTACTTCAATATATGTTGCATCACAGTTTGCAAGAGAATGGCTTGGACCAATTACAGTTGCTGCTTATTCATATATGGCTTTAGTGCCAGTTATTCAACCACCTGTAATCAGATTTATGACAACAAAAAAAGAACGAAAAATGAGAATGCCTTATCAGCAAAAGAAGATTTCTAGAGAAGTATTAATACTGTTTCCAATATTTATAACAATTATAGCTGGTATTATTGCCCCGATAAGTGTACCTTTGGTTGGCTTACTAATGTTTGGTAACCTTATACGAGAATCTCAAGTTCTTGAGAGGCTGTCTCACTCTGCTCAAAACGAACTTGCGAATTTAGTTACCTTATTGCTTGGAATAACAATTGGAGCAACAATGAAGTTTGAAGCTTTTCTAACAATACAAACATTAATAATAATTCTTATGGGTTTATTAGCATTTGTTTTCGATACAGCTGGTGGAGTATTATTTGCAAAGATTGTGAACTTATTTACCAAAGACAAGATAAACCCTATGATTGGTGCAGCAGGAATTTCAGCATTTCCTATGTCTGCTAGGGTTATTCAAAAAATGGCAACTAAAGAGGATCCACATAATTTTATATTAATGCATGCTGTTAGCGCTAATGTCGCTGGACAGTTAGGTTCTATTATAGCTGGTGGCATGGTACTAGCACTTGTACCATGGCTTTTAGGATAAAGGGAGGTTTTTATAAATGACAGAATTACAGCTAGGATTTAAGTTGATGCTTTTTGGATTAGGTAGTGTTTTTGCTGCTTTAATTCTTTTCTATACCCTGATTAAAGTTTTAAACAAGGTTTTTCCACCAGTTGATGTTAACAAAATGAATAAATAATGATACTATTAGCATCTAAAGAGAAATAAACCTTCTCTTTAGATGTTTATTTTATATCAAGGAATAGCTCTATTTCTTCTAAAGATTTATCCCAATTTTCAAAAGGATTAGAGATTACTCTATTCTTTATACTTAATGACTTAACTATTTCAAGTTCTCTTCGTTGTCTTTCTTTTAAACAATCGATATATCCTTCAAATCCTTTTATATCATTTTCTAACCCATAAGCTCCATTTTCATGATATTTTATTACGGATTCAAGCCACTTATCGTCTCTTTCCTTACAAACTTCTTCAACTCTTTTATACACATTCTCTGTTTTCAAATATATTAATAAAGGATTTAATTTCTCTACTATTTCAAATATATTATTAATATAGTTTTTGCTTTCAGCCTCTGATTGGTTAAATCTCATCATAGTTTCACACATAGGATTTTGTAACATACAACAGTTGAATATATAAACTTTACTTTCATTTCTGGTTTTAACAAATCTCTTCCAACCGTATAACATTACTTTTCTTTCAACTTCCCATGGTAAATAATCATAAATCTTATTCTTAATTAACAACTCTAAATCATCGCCAGCCTTTGTTAATGGAAAAATATAGCCATCTAGGGCTTTGTTTGAGTACCTCTTTATTTTTTTTGTTAAATCTTTTTTGAATTTTTCTAACTCATAGTCATGAAAATATGCATGAAATTCATAATCTGCTGGATGATTAATATCACCCTCTTTTAGACAACTATTTTTAATACTATATTTATTCAAAATTCTTGATATGTTATTAGAAGTAGTACTTTTGCCAACACACGGTAATCCTTCCACTATAATCAGCCGATTTTCCACAAATACAACCTCCTTTTATAAGTTCTTATAATACCAAATCTTAAGTATTTAAATCAATTTATTCTTTATATGTCCCTTAAATAATATTACACAATATGAATGCTGTAAGTAAAGTTTTAATCAAATTCTAACCGACTTATTACTTTTTTATTGTATACTGATATTACATTTAACAAGTATTGGAAGGGGGATGCCTAATAATATTTACCATTAGGCTATATTAAATGATTATTACAACTACACCTTCTGTTGAAGGTAGAGAGATTATTGAGTACAAAGGAATTGTTTTTGGTGAAGTAGTGAATGGTGTTGACTTTGTTAAGGATTTTGCAGCTGGACTAACCAATTTTTTTGGCGGTCGTAGTGGCTCATATGAAGGAGAGCTAATTGAAGCCAGAAGAAATGCTTTAGATGAAATGTCTAAAAGAGCTAATGCAATTGGAGCTAATGCTGTAGTAGGTGTTGATATAGATTACGAGGTTCTTGGACAGGGCGGAAATATGTTGATGGTTACAGCATCAGGAACAGCAGTAGTGGTAAAATAAAAAAGGCGGTAAACCGCCTTTTTTATTTTTTATTTTATTGATGCTTCATAAATCATCTTAGATGATTTAGCTAAAATTTTATTGAACTCATCATCTTCTTGATTAACATTAAGTCCTTCCAAAAAAGCTCTTGAAAAGCTAGCTATCATGCCGTGATTATTAGATAATCGTGAAACAGCTTCATCTCTTCTATATCCCCCAGAGAGTGCAACTACTCTCATAACATGATCATTATTTATAACTTCTTGGTAAAAATCTTTAATTTCTGGAAGAGTTAGTTTAAACATAAATACTTCTCCATTATCTAACTTAGCTAGATTTTTTAAAATCTCATCTTTTAAGATTTTCTCACATTCTAGCTTCTCAGTGCTTTTAATATCTACCTCAGGTTCTAAAATAGGAATTAAACCTTGTTCATATATTTTTTTTCCATAATAGAATTGTTGTTCTACAATATTTTTGATACCTTCGTCATTCGCAGAAATAATTACAGATCTCATTTTAGTACCAAAGATATTTTTCTCTTTTGCTCTCTTTATCTTAGAATCTAAATCAATAATAGGCTTCATTAGTTGAACTCCGCCTTCTAGTTCCTCCTTACCACAATCAACTTTAAGAATTGGTATAATATTTTTTTTCTGCCATAAATAATCTCCTGAGTAAAGGCCATCAATTTTGCTATCCATTGTTTTCTCAAATAATATCGCTCCAAGAATATGTTTTGAAGTAAATGAAGGACTAGTAATAATTCTAGATCTCATTTTATGAACAAGTTCAAACATTTCATCTTCACTATTATACTCATCTTTTGTAATCCCATAATTTGCCAAAGCTTTTGGTGTGCTACCTCCACTTTGATCAAGAGCTGCAATAAATCCGTTTTCATTTTTCATTCTATTAAATTGCTCTTTATTCATGTTAGACTCCTTTACAAGTATTTTATACTATACATTAATCCTACAACTGATTTTTTTTAAAGTCAAAGGTATATTTTGTTATTTTTTACTAATCTTACGCCCCAAAGTTTTATGTAATAAACTTGACAAGTAATAATAAATAAGTTATATTATTAATACCACATACCCCCTCCCCCCAGGGTAGGGATATAAAAGGAGCGATTTTCATGAAAGAAAATAAAAAACAAGCCTTGCAAATGGCTAAAATAGCAAAAGGACAATTGGAAAAAGTTATAAGTATGTTAGAAGAAGATAGATATTGTATTGATATATCCAACCAAGTATTAGCAGTCAATAGTCTTATGAAAAAAACAAACTTATTGCTTCTTCGTCATCATATTAATTCTTGCGTTAAAGACGCTTTTTTACAAGGTAATAGCGATAAATATGTTGAAGAGATATTAATGTTGTTTGATAAAGCTTCGAAATAGAGGAGAATAGTTATGCTAACTTTGTACATAGTAACTATTATTGCTTTAATAGTTTCTTATTTTATCAACAAAGAAAAAACTAAAAAGGGATTAAGAAAAGGTTGGATGAAATTTTCAAAAACTTTACCTACATATCTAAAACTATTGATGATAATTTCACTAGTTTTGTTAGTTTCAGAAGATTTAATTATTACTTACTTAGGGCAAGATAACGTCTTTTTAGGACTATTATCTAGCTTGATATTAGGATCATTAACAATGATGCCTGGATTTATTGCCTACCCTTTAGCTAAGATTCTCCTTGGAAAAGGAGTTCCTTACATGGTCATAGCTGGATTTGTAACATCTTTGATGCTGGTAGGTGTAGTAACATATCCTTTAGAAAAAGAATACTTTGGAAAAAGAGCTACGTTATTTAGAAACTTGATGAGTTTTGCAATTGCTGCTATGATTGCCATTATAGCTGGAATAGCATATGGAGAGGTGTTAATATAATGAGTAAATCTAAAAAAAGTTATCTATTATTTGCTACATTTGTAGCATTTTCAGTTATATCCTTTTTAATAGAATTTGAGTTTGGTATAAGAGTATGGAACAATTTCTTAGTTTTTGCTAAAGATATGGTTTTAATATTACCGCCTGCTTTTATATTAATAGGCCTATTTGATGTATGGGCTAAAAAAGAATCTGTAGAAAAACATTTTGGTAGTACTAGTAGCCCTATAAGATTTGTATGGTCAATCTTATTGGCATCAACCACAGTAGGTGGTACTTTTGTTGCTTTTCCATTAGCAAATTCTTTGTACAACAAAGGAGCTAAATATAGTTCAATTTTCACCTATGTTACTTCTGCCTCTCTTTTTATGATTCCAATGACTGTTATGGAAGCTAGCATGTTAGGTATAAAATTTAGTGCTATAAGACTAATAGCTTCTATTCCATTTATAATTGGTGGATCTATAATTTTGGAAAAGTATCTAAATAAATTAGATTATAAACTTCCTGTAATAGTTGATAAAAATAGTGATTAAAGTATTAAAAAAGCTTTCATCTTCAGATGAAAGCTTTTTTAAATGGTTTACTAATTAAATTACTTTTGAGCGCATTTTTTCAAGTAACAAATCTACACTTTTAATTATTTTTTCAATATCTTCATCTTTGGGAGATCCATTAAATTCAACTGAGTCTATTAAATCCCATTTCATTCTGTTTCTCTCTAATATATCAGCTAATTCTCTTTCGGCCCCACCTGACCAACCGTATGAACCAAATCTAAATGCTACTTTATTTTTAACTTTTTTTCTACCTACCTCATCAAGTGCGATTGCTATTGGTGGAAACATCTTATATTCATATGTAGGAGCTGCTATTATTATTGCTCCCGATTTAAAGACAGTTGCCACCATTTCGCTTTGACTTTCAAGTGGCATTTCAAGTTTATTTACCTTTACCCCTTTTTCAATTAAATAATTTTCAACAAACTTAACTGCTTTAGCAGTCATACCATACATTGACCCCCATAGGATTGTAACCTCATCCTTACCAAAACCTTCAGAATATCTAGTAAATCTTTGATAATCATCAATTATCTTATTCGGATTTTCTCTATAAAGTGGTCCGTGACCAGGAGCAATGCATTTAATATCAAACTCTTTAGTTTTTTCTATTGCCCTTTTCACCATTGGAGCAAAAGTTGCCATTACATTAGAGTAATATCTAATTCCTTCACTTTCAAAATATGATTCCTCTTTTGAAGTCATTTCATCATCAAATACATGATCACTCATAATTCCAAAGGATCCGTACATATCACAAGAAAACAAAGTTTTAGAACTTTCTTCATATGAAAGCATTGTGTCAGGCCAATGTACATTTGGCACAGGATAAAAACTCAATTTTTTACCTTTGCCCAAGTCTACAGAATCTCCTTCTTTTACAATAATTATTTCTTCTTGTATGTCATAAAATGAGTCTAATAGTGTTGCTGCACTTTCAGTGCACACAATTTTGAAATCTTGAGCAACTTCTTTTAAATTTTGAATCCATCCTGAGTGGTCAGGCTCCATATGATTTATTATCAAATAATCAATATCTCTAGGTTTAATCTCTAACTCTTCTAGCTTGTCATAAAGAGTTTCTGCTACACCATCCCAGCCAATTACTCCATCTATAATTGCAGTTTTTTCACCTTGTACAATGTAGGAATTTAAAGTAACACCATTTGCAAGTTCCCACATTCCTTCAAAGAGAATGTCCTTAACATTCATTGATAACATTTTTATACCTTCAGTTATATCTATAACCTTCAATTGAATCCCTCCTAATAATTTTCAGTATATCACAATTATCTAATTATTTTTTAACTTTACTATCTACAAATAGACATAAAAAGTTAACTTAGTAAATCCTTGATAAAATAGTATATTACGATTTTATATTTAATTCTACGCAAAAAATGTTTCATAATCTAATTTAAATATTAATATAATCAACAACCAAAAATTCTCCTTTAAGTTCTTTTACCTAAAAAATAAGACCAGCATTTTTTTGTCTATATTATGTCTTTTATTATGTGATTATATCAATAGAGAAGACTCGTAAAATAATCATCTTAAACTATTATCTCCCAACCAAAAATTGCTGTATCAGATGCATTTATTTCTTCAGGTTCAACATTATAATTAGTCAATTTATTTTCCATCAAAACTTCACTTGAAGCACTGTAGCTAGTATGAGAATATAAGTAAAATCCCCCCCAATTATAGCTAATATTTATTGCTTTACCTATTTCTGCATTGGTAGCTTGACATAAGGTTTCTGCCTTTTCTTTAACGTCTAGAACAGCCTCTTTTTTCACTTTGCCTTTTTCTTTAACTGAAAAACTTACACTCAATCTTTGGTTAACTCCAGTATCTGAAATATTTTTTAATACAACTGATAACAGCTCTGTGTCATAATCAAAATAAATTTTGAAAATTTAACTTAACTTATAGCCAGTAAACTTATTATGATAATTATTATTTTTATCCTTATATCTACGATAGTTTGTATTAATGTCAAAATCTGTGGTTTTTAAATCTTTCTCAATGAAACCTGAACGTACAATTGCTTCGGATAGTTCATTAGCTGCTATTTTTGCATTTTCCTTAGTTTTATCATAGCTATAATTACTTGTTGATACATCCATTGTCATTACTACTAATTTTGGCTTTAGTGATAGTTATGCTTTTTTTTACTGTTATTTGCCGATTCATTGCACACATTCCTATTAAATCGAATCTTATTTCACTATTTTTATCTGTGTTAAGTTAATTATTTATCTCTACACAAATGGTAACTTGGTATTTATTCTATAATAAAATTGGATGAGGTTTTAAATTGCTTTATATTAGAATAACATTTAACATAATTACAAATCATTTATATTATTAAGAGGTCTAGCATTCTTATGCATATCTTTCCATGGATCTTCTTTTTGACCTAATCTAAGAAAGATGTTTTTTATACTATATTTCCTAGGATTGAAGCTATTAGAGTTAAGCTCATGCCAGTCTAATGGTGTAGCAATAGGTGCACCTTCCAGTGCTCTAATAGAATAAGGTGTTACTGATGTTTGTCCATATGAATTTCTTAAATAATCAATAAAAACTCTACCCTCACGCTTATTTTTTTTGTGCTCTGTTGTGAAAATATCGCTGTTTTTTTGTACCACATAATCAGCAATTTTTTTAGCGTATTGACGAACACTTTTAAAATTAAAATTAGCTTTTATTGGAACAACTAAATGAATACCTTTCGAACCATTAGTCATTAAATAAGTATAGAAATCAAATCTTTCAAGCACTTTTTTTAACTCTCTAGCAGCTTTTACTACTAAAGATAGTGAGTCTACTGGTGGATCCAAGTCAAATAAAATTTTATTAGGCTTTTCTAGTTCTGGAGTCTTACTTAACCAAATATGTGGAGTTATGCACGCCTGATTAGCTAGGTAAACAAGTGTTTCTTTATTATTACATAAAACATGTGTTACATCTCCATCGCCTTTCTTATTAACAGTAATTCTATTAACCCAGTTTGGGAAGTAATCTGGTATTTGTTTTTGGTAGAAACCCTCTTTACTTATTCCATCAGGGAATCTATGAAGTGTAAGTGGTCTATCCTTTAGATAGGGTAAAATTATTGGAGAGACTCTCTTATAATAATCTATGACATCCCCTTTAGAAATATTTTCTTCAGTGAAAAATATTTTATCTGTATTAGATAAATCAATAATTTTATTATTTATGTTCATCATCGTTTACTCTCTCTGATCTTTTATCTTCATTAACTACATCTTTTGGATTTTTATCTGTTCTTATACCCTTAAAACGAGGATGTCTTAGTAAATTATTTTCTGTCCACTCTGTAAAACTAACTTCACAGACTATTTTAGGTTTTATCCAATGAATACTTTTATCTGAAATATCAATATTATCATATGGGGAGTAATCAACTTCAATACTTTTGATCTTATCATTAATACTCTTTAATAAATCATCACTAAATCCAGTACCTACCTTACCAGCATAATTCATTTTATTATCATCATAATAACCAAGTAATAGTGCTCCAAACCCTATTCTTTCACCTTCTGGGTCTGTAAATCCAATTATTACAAACTCCTGTCTTTTATTGCATTTAAACTTTAGCCATTTTTTAGTTCTTTTCTCTTTGTATTGGCTGTCTGCTTTTTTTGCTATTATACCTTCCCATCCTTTTTTACATGCTTTTTTAAAAAAATCTAAACCATCTTTATTTCGGTGTTGTGTGAAACGAATCGGATCATTATAAATAAACACATTCTTAAGAATTTTTTTTCTTTCTCTTAAAGCTAGTTTAGTAAGCTTGTACTTATCTAAATACATAATATCGAAAGCATAAAAATATACATCAACATCGCTATTCAAAGCTTCTTTTTCACTACTCAAATGCATACGTTTCTGTAGTTTAGAAAAACTGGTAAGGTTATCATCAAAAGCTACTATCTCTCCGTCTATTATAAAATCGTCAATATCTAGAGATGAAAAAGCTTTAAATAAATATGGGTATTTTCTGTTTAATTTTTTCTTATTTCTAGACATCAATCTCAACTTTCCTTCTTTTTTAAAAACTAAACATCTCTCTCCATCGAGCTTTCTTTCATATATCCAATGTTTATCAGAAAACTCTTCGTGTGTTAGAGTTGCAAGCATTGGATCCATCCAGTCTGGCTGACTCATTAATATTAGTTTCTCTTTTTCAGATTTTGATATCATATTTTCTATATTCATTTATAACACCCTTCGAAATATAATTTAAATATGTTCATACCTATTGTCGATAATATAGTCCGTTTATGTAATCCTATTTTTATCATATCAATAACAACATTTCTTGACTACATAGTAATACATATTTAAAAAGAAAAATCTCAAAAAGAATCTTCATTCTTATTTGAGATAATAATTAATCTTATTTACTTCTTTTTAATATGCAAACTTGCTCAATATGCTTGGAGTTGCATTGATAGCTGTCATATTCATTGTTCCAAGCCCTTTTTTTATAAAGGGTCGTTTACGGGAACGTGTCCGAGATTAACTCTCGTTTGTTAAAACATATCATTCATCTTTGCTAATTGCTAGGCAGATTAAACTCTAACAAGTTTGACAGATACTTTAGAAATCATCTATCCTGGGGATATAAGATTTTTATAATTTTCTTGCAATTATTAATCCATGCTCGCTTGAACCTAAAATCGATTTATCTTCACATGTTCTTAAATGAAACTCCATCCATCTTTTAAATTCTTCATCAGTCAGCTCGTTCACAACATCACTAATAACAAACTTCATACCATCAGTAGCTAAATGATATAAAATTTTTAAACCACTTTTTTCCACTTCTTCTTCGACTAACTCTGGAGTTGAACAATAAAAAATCTTGTTTTTCGAATGAGATCCTGTTTCAATATAGTCATCCAATAATTCAAAATCGTTGGTAAACATCTCTCTGAATTTTATTATGTTTGAGTATCTATTTACATAAGCAACTGCATATATTCCTTCCTTTTTTAGCACTCTAGTACTTTCTATTAAAGACTGACTTCGTTGTATAGCATCAGTCAAATGATAGTATGATCCCAAATTCAATACTACATCAAAGCTTTCATCATAATATTGACTTAAATCTAGGATACTCCCAACAAAAACCTCCTTAAGCTCTGAATGATTATTCTGATTTTTTTTTATATTTTCTACATTTTTTTCTACTAAATCACCTGCATAAAGTTGATGTCCTTTATCAGCGAAATAAAATGAATATATGCCACCACCGGCACATGCATCTAAGATTCTCGAATTGGGTTTAATGCTTTTATTCAAGTATTCTATTGTGGTTAAAAATTCAATTTGGTTTGAATTTTTCCTTTTTAACCTTAAACTTTCATCTATAGAATTGTAAAATTCTTCAACTGATTCACTTTTTATTTCCATTTAAATTCTCCATTCATTTTTTGCATTTCGTATTACTTCTTCTTTGCGTAGTTCTTCGAGAATTAGTCCTCTCCATGTTGACAAACGTATGGACGATTTATCTGTTTTCAGTTTAAATATTGTATTCTAAGTGAAACTAGTGATAAACATCAATTGAAAAAATAATCATAATTTCGGTTATCAGTCATATCAATCTTATTCGTTTCATGATATCGTATACGAAAGTTATTCCAAATCTCAGTCAACGTCTTAAACTCATTGTTAAATTAATCAGTGAAGTGCTTATTTCCGTTCGTCATATCATCTATAATTTTTCTATAGAACGTTTTTACCTAAGGTTGTATAGTATGTTTTAAGACTTTCTAATGCTACTAAAATCTTTTCTGCTACATCTTGTCTTGTCGCAGGATTTGGTGTTTTAATTATGCAATTGCATCCCTCAACAACTCTTTTGTTCCATCTTCCACAATGGTTTAAATCAATTTTTCTACCTCTGATGTAAATGGAGTCATTTCAATTATTCTTTCAATAATTTTTTCCTCTGTCAACACATACAATATCCTAATTCATCAAAGAGTTGATTTACTTGCTCTTGGTATATTAGAAATGCAGATGAAGCACTAAAACATTCAATAATTATGTAGTCACGATATTTGTCATTATTCCAACTTTCATGGATATCTCAAATATTTGTAGCAAAAATTCTACTAGGTCAAGAAGTGCAAATTGGTCGTATTGATCACCATACGCAGGAGTTGAAATATTGTTATTCCCATCAATCAAAATATTTTGAATTAATTTTCTAATTTTAATTTGAAATCCATTTTCATCAAAAGATAGCTAGTTCTTTTCTGTGAAGCCGTGATAATTTTCATATAAAACATATGAGTTAGATTATTTTTATATTTTTCACATAAATTTAAAATCAAAAAATAACTATCCTTTACAATTACATGTGTCTTTTCTCTCGGTGCTCTAATACCATGTCTTTAAGAATATAATTTCATAAACCCTCCTAAAATTTATACTTAGCTTGAAAATACATACTTCACTCAATTTAAAATATCAGCGAAAATTTCATCCTTATGCTTTAGAAATATTACATCAGCTGGGAATAATTTTATTCCTTGAACAGCAAGTCCCACCAAAGATAAGGCCCAATCACTTAACACTTCTGGTAACCTATAACAATTCATTTTGCCTTATTCTTTTATAGTAACGAGTGGAAAACCTTGTTTATTGATTCCTATTGATTGAACTTTATATTTATAAATACCCTCATCTAGCTTCAATAATGGTTGGCATCTTATATCAAAATAAACTTTAGCTCCTTTCTGATTTAGAAAATATTCTTTTGCTTCTGATAATACAGGTGTGAGCGGCAAATTATTACTTATTTTCCCAAAATGTTCTTCGAGTAATTTAAATGCATATGAATTTAATGATTCTGCATGTGTATTCCAGTCAGTCTTCTCAATATCTCTAACATTAGAAAACTGGTCCATGTAATTTAGAAGAGCAATTAATGAAATCATGTCGTCAGTGTACGTACCTGAATATGGTTATACCATGCATTATTTAAATTACAAATGATAAAACAAAACTTCTTACATAACGCTAATTGTTCTTCCGTTACTTTAAACCATTCTTCATTTAAAAGCTTTTCCTTAGATGTTCATTCTTTGGCAGCATATTTTAATGAATTGTGTATTGCCTTTAGTAGTTTTGATATTACTCCAGCTAATGTATCTGAAATTCGTATACCTATAGATTCGACTGAATCAACTTCAGAAGCATTCTCTATTTCTATTCGTTTTGCAGCTTTTAATGTTTTACTACATTCTCCTTCTTTATCAGTATATAATGAATAATTACATATCGAACGTTCGTTAAGAAATAATTTAAAACCAACAAAAGGAGTCTTGTACTCCCAATCAATGGTTTTCACGTCCTGAACAGAATCTATAATGATTAGGATTTGTTCAAAAGCAATATTCTCTCTTTTTTTTAGGAGAAGATTTTGCTTATTATGTTGGAATCGCTCACTAAAAAGCTTTTTCAGAACTTTAACAAGTTTCAATACACTATCAAGTATTTCCTGCGTTCTATACATCAATATCGCCTTAACAATAGTATACTTCATAGCATCCATATCAACTAAAATATCATTCCGATAGTCAGCAAAAACTTGACTTATGATAAACTCAATTTTGCTAATAACTGAAAAATAAATCAAAATATTATCGTCTATTATTGATAAAAAATCATTTAGAAAACGTACATTACTTTTATTCATTGATGCAAGTCCAAACTTAAACTGACTCGGCTATAGAGTTCGACTTTTTATCTTGCCTTTCTATTTTTGTTCTTTATACTTTTCCTCAAAAACTTCATATTTATTAAAGATTAACTCTTCACTTTCACCCTTCCACCCAACAATAACTGAGAAGAAATTGTCATAGTAATTGTGTGCATTTATGGTAATGAGATTGATCTTTCTACTATGTTCTGATTCATCATAATAAAACTATATTTGTCGATATTATTATTTTCATCTTTCTTAAAAACATAAGAATCATCCCTCAATAAATTTCTTCCTACCAATGCTTCTCCTCCTTACTATGAGACTTTAATTGATATCCATAATAAGAATCTTTGAACCATTATGTGTTAAAGGTTCTAAAGTTTGAACGAAATGTTTAAAATACTAAATATGGTTAATTGAATAATAATATGACAGTCAACTACAGTCTTAAGTATACAGTAGATTATTTTATAAAGTATAACAACTGTTTTTGCTAGTTATACAGGTAATAAATGCAAAATAAAGCCCACAACTCATTTATGAGTCATGGGCTATGATGTCTGCTTTTCACACTTTAATTTCAATACCAGACTTAAAGCTTATAACAAAGTGCTCTTCATACACTTTGACGCTTTGGATCAGCTTTCTAACTAACGTATCATAATACAGCAGGGTACGATATTTGTTATTACGGATAATTTCAATCAGCTAATAATCCTCTCATTCTCACAACTCAAGGATGAGTCTTCCACCAGAAGCTTCTGACGCTTCTCACGGAGCTTCTCAATCTCGTCTGCAAGAAAATCGTAATCTTTCCTCTTGTTGGCAAGGCTGATTACTTCTTTCTGCTTTTCTTCAAGCAAAGCATTAATCTCTGATATCATCAAAATTCAGTGATTGCAATATTAATTTCCGTGTTTGATGAATTAAATAAACATAAAGCAATTTCTAAGTTGTTGCCATTCTATCTGTAATTTTATAGTCATGTTATCAACTCATCACGTTTTTACAGCTATTTCATCAACTCACAATCCCTAAAGTCAATCTAACCACTCAACTATACATTCTGCCATTCTTGGATAAGTTCCCATAAAATAAAAAATCGTGATTATCCACCCAGCACAGAACCAGATCTCTAATCACGGAAAGTCCTTATTTACTCACATTTCTACACTCTTACTTCTCTACCCTTGACATCAATACTACTGTCTCAACGTGACTTGTGTGTGGGAACATGTCTACAGGTTGAATATTTTTGGTGATTTTATAACCTCCATCAACCAGTTGTTTAATGTCTCTTGCTAATGTTGCTGGATTACAAGATATGTATAATATCTGTTCAATCTTTTCGTCTAAAATCATTTCTATAAGTAATTCATCACAGCCTTTTCTAGGCGGGTCTACAACTAAAATATCTGGCTTATATCCCTCATTTATAATTTCAGGAATTGCATATTCTGCTTTACTTTGTATAAAACTAATATTCTTAACCTCATTGATGATTGAATTTCGCTTAGCATCCTCAATAGCTGCTTTGTTGATTTCTACTCCAATAACTTCTTTAACAAAATCTGCTAAAATTATGCCAATAGTTCCAGTACCACAATAAGCGTCTATGATTCTCTCATTACCTTTTAAATCAAGCATATTAATAGCTACTTGATAAATCTTTTTTGTCTGAATACCATTTATTTGATAAAAAGATCGAGCAGATATTAGAAACTTTTTACCAAAAGATATATCAGTTATTTTATTTTTACCGCTTAATATTATATTTCTCTTTCCAAAAATCACATTTGATTTTTGAGTATTTACGTTTAACAAACCACCTTTTACTTGATTATATTTTTTAATTATATCTTTTGATATTTCATTAAAATCTGCAATATTCTTATACTTTTCATTAACAACAAAAGTAATAAGAACTTCTTGTGTATGCGGAGCAACTCTAATTACAATATGTCGCAAAACTCCTTGCATTTTGTTCTCATCAAATGGCTCTACTTTCGCTTCATCTAGCAGATTTCTAATATATGATATTATCTCGTTTATAATATTCTCTTGAATCAAACATTCTTTAATATCTACTAGTTCGTGAGATCTTGGCTTATAAAAACCTATAGAAAGATTCCCTTTTTCTCCGCTAACAGGCATACTGCTTTTATTTCTATAAAGCTTTGGAGTTTCCATCCCAATTACATCATTAACAACAAAGTCTTTAAGTTTTCCTATCCTCTCAAATGTATCAATAACTTGCTGCTTCTTATACTCTAGTTGTTTTTCATAATCAAGATGTTGTAGCTGACATCCACCGCACTGATAATAATATTTGCAAAAAGGCTCAACTCTATCTTTAGAACTTTTAATAGTTTTTTTTATTAATGCTCTTGCATAGCTTTTCTTTTTTGAAATCACCTTTGCAATAACAATATCTCCAGGTATTGCTTGTGGAACAAATACTGTAAAACCGTCTACTCTTCCTACGCCTTCAGCTCTATTAGTAATACTATCAATTTCAATTTTATACTCTTTATCCACAGCCACAGTCATCTTTTCCACACCTTTTCCACATTTTATAAGTTAATTATTTTAGCACTAACCTCATCATCAATCTCTATTATAGCTATTGTTGAAATTCTTTCTTTAGCTCTTGGCCTTGTAGTAGATCCAGAATTAACCATTAAAACTCCTTTATAATACTCTACTAATGGTTTATGAGTATGACCAAAAATTATTACATTTACATCTTTAAAAGAGTTAAATGCATTTTCTTTGATATTGTACCCATTTCCAATGTGCCCATGGGTAACTCCTATTTTAAAATTTCTCAGTGTAAATTGCTCTTTTTCATTTAAATATTTATAATTAAAATCATTATTGCCTTTAACTACTTTAACTTCGCCAAACTTTGATAAAAATTTAAGAATTTCAATATTTCCAATATCACCTGCATGCACTATCATATCAACATCATTAAAGTGTTTAGTTAATCTTTCAAGATTGAAGTAACATGAGTGATAATGTGTATCAGAAACTACACCAATCTTCATAAATACCTTCCTTAGTATTAAATATCTGATTCCTTTGCTTTTTGATATTCTTGTTTTAGCTTATTAGTCAATTCGCTTACTTTTATGATCTTATTAGCTCTGTATGCATTAGTTCCTGCAAAGGCAAATCCATGTTTTAGATTTCCCTTCTGAGCATTAATTAATGCTAAAGAAATACAGTAAGGAGTATCTTTATAGTCACAAGTTTTAATGCAATGGTATGGACAAGCAAAGGGCTTTTTATCGCCTTTATTTACTTGCTCTATATATTCATTCTTAATTGCTCTTCCAGGCATTCCTACAGGACTTTTAATTAAAACTATATCTTCTTCTTTGGCATTAATATAAGTGTTTTTAAATTCTAAAGCTGCATCACACTCTTCTGTAGTAACAAATCTTGTAGCCATTTGCACACCATCTATTCCTAGCTTTTGCACCTCATAGATGTCACTTCCAGTATAAATACCCCCTGCGGCAAAAACTGGTATCTTAGCATTCTTTTCTTTTTCAAAAGGTATTAGTGTGTTTTTAACATCTAAACTTATATCTTTAATATCTATTTCTTTACTTAATAAATCTTTATATTTAAATCCTAAGTGCCCTCCAGCTTTTGGTCCTTCAACAACAAATGCATCTGGAAGATAATCATATCTGTCTAACCATATTTTTGTTATTATTCTTGCTGCTTTAGCAGATGAAATAATAGGAACTAATTTAGTTTTTGAACCTTCAATATGATATTTTGGTAAGTCCAAAGGTAGCCCTGCTCCTGAAAAAATGAAGTCTATCTTTTCTTCTATAGCTGTTTTTACCATATCGCTAAAATTTGACATGGCCACCATTATATTAACTCCAAGAAACCCTTTAGTCTTAGATCTAGCAAATCTTATTTCTTTCTTTAATGCCCTTATATTGGCTTCTAAAAAGTTAGAATAGAAATCTTTCTCTCTAAAACCTACCCCTGCAACGGAAATGACTCCTATTCCACCTTCGTTAGCAACAGCTGATGCAAGGTTTGAAAGTGAGACTCCCACACCCATACCACCTTGAATAATTGGTAACGTTACTTTCCATGATCCTATATTAATTTCTTTCATTATTTTACCTCATCCTTTAATTACTTTGAATATCAAACTAATTCTATCATAGTTTATTAGTTTGTCCAACAATTAAAGTTTTAGTCCAAGTATATTATTATCTAAATTTTTTACTCTTTGTGTATTCAATAATACTTCTATTTGATATGTCTAAAGCATTAGAACATAATTTTAAATACTCTCCATGAACAGTTTCATCAGAAACCTCAGTTGTCATATCAATAAATGTTTTGTTTGGAAATCTTGGTGAAAAGTGTCTTTGCTTATCATTAACATCAAAAGGAATCCAGTAATATATAAGGTCTTTATAATAGTTAGCGGGAAACTGCTTTGGTAGCCATTTATTCGCATATGTATAAAAGCGAGATTTCCAATCTTTATTAATTTTACTAATACTTTTATCTTTAGCAATTTCTATTGAAATACTTTCTGCTAGTTCATTAGTATATTTAATATGAGCTGAGTACTTCTCTCCTTCAGGAGACCAAAAATATCCATAATAAAGTGCTCTTGGTAACCAAAAACCTTTAAACCAAGGTGAAACATATCCAGAAAACTGTTGATCCCATTCATGAGAAGGAACACCATGATTATCAATAAATACTTCTGGTAAGTATAAAGAATATAGCCGTGGCAAGGCTTTACTCTCTCCATATTTAGTTTCTTTATTAAAATAGTCATTGGCAATTTCTTTTCCTACAGAATTATATCTAGCAACATGTAATTTCCAGTTTGGATTGTTTTGCATTAGGTTATAATGAATTTCAGTTCCATCAACATTTTCAATTGGAATAATAACGAGATTAATATTATCAACGTCTATCTTGTTTTTTAAAATGTCATTTAATAATATATATGAAGCATTAGTTGCACTAACTTCGTTAGCATGATGTCGATTATTTAATATTAAACTATTAAAGCTACTTCTTCTTTTATAAAATGAGTTTACTGCATACTTAAAATATTCATTTATCTCAAACGCTTTAATTTCTCTACCTAAATACGATTTAGCTAGATTAATAATATTAACTTTTGGCTGATCTTCAACTGCTGCTAACAATTTATTATTTAAGTTACAGTTTATAATTTTATTTTTATAATCATATTCTTCTAAATGATTCTTATTACCTCTTATTTTTCCCCTATCTAGGTTAAAGCTATATTCAAAATTATTAGTTTTAATAGTAACTTGTCCAGTTGATTTTAGCCAATTAGGAAATACATCTAAACCTAAATCTGCTATGTCTTTTATAATTTTAAGCCTTGTTTCAGCATCCATAGAGCATTCTAATTCATAATCTATGTAGTAACAACTATCGCTGATATCTACCCTTACAAGCTCTAATTTTATAATATCTTCAACTTGTTTAATTTCAATATTTTTATCACTTATAAGTGTTGGTTTGCTAAACATTTCAACTTCTAAACTTGCAACTAAAGAAGGTTTTTTGCCCGATGTTACTTGAAGGTTTGGTAGAATCAAACCTGGTTCATCAAAACTAATTTTATAGTTTTCATTACCCCATTGTCTAAAATAATCTAGACCTACAAAATAAATGTCTTCATGAAAAGCATTTAGTGTTGATATCATATCTTGTCTACAAAAAAGAGATCTTTCTGGCTCACTTGCGCTTACTTGAACTTCTAACTTTTTAAATAATGGTTGTTTTATATTACTTGTATTTTCATAAATATATTTTGAGACATCTGATAATACTACATCTTGATAAAAAATCCATAATTCTTCTAAATCAGTTTTAAATTTCTTTTCAATTATTAAATTGTCTTTGCTTAAAAACCTTATATAACCAGTATTAGGGTGAACTACCCCCATGCTTGGGTATCTACTTAAGTAGGCCCTCTCGGATAAAGAGACATTAAAACAATCTTTATATTGTAAAGTGTCTTTAGAATATGCTTTGAGCACATAATCATTACTTGATCTGGTATCTAATTTATGAAAAGACACATTATCTCTATTTATTTTAAGTAAATTACTAATAATATCATCTATTGGATAAAGCTCTTGCAAATATCTAGTTGGTAGTTCAAGGTATGTGTTTTCATTTGAATTTGATTTTATTCCAATTGTTGGAGTAGCCCCATCTTCGTCAGTCCATTGTCCATTTTCCAAAGATAAAAAGGGCTTAAAATAAATATCGATTTTATCAATATTTCTATCTTTTAGTTTAGGTAAGACTTGCTCTTCTATCCAACAAAATGCTTGTTTATATGCTCTATAAACTATTACTTCTACACTATTAAAGTTATTTTCTTTCAGTATTTTATGTATTCTACTTTTAAGTTGAGTCCTTACCTTTTCATCTTCGCTTACAAATATCTCTATCTTATTTAAGTTTAAATCCTTAATAGTTTTTAGAGTATCATTAACAAGCTTCTCAACTTTTTCTACTTCCCATTCAGGGTTAAAGTCCCAACTTAAAACATCTCTACTTTCTTTTCTAGATGAAATATCTAAATTATAGTTTTTTCCTATATTCTTATACTTGCTCATATTAGTATCATAAGGCCCAGCTTCTATATATAAATTTGCTTTTTTCCCGTTATTCTTTTTAATAGATTCAGCAATAACTCCTATATCATTAACTACATTTAAACTATCTTTAATCCAATTAGAGAAATTTTTCAACATGAACGGAGAATCTACTACATCAAAATTTTTAATAAACCTTTTAGTTAATTCTAATAGGTGACTATCATCACCATTAAAAATAAGTGTGTTTCCTTCTCTAGTCATTCCTTTCTTTTTTAACTTATTATTTTCTAACCTTATTATTACTTCTGCTCTTTCATTTATTATAGATTGTGTTATTTCACTATGCTCTAAAGCAAGTTTTGAAATTATATTAATAGCACTTAGAAGTTTTTCATTATTAAATTCTTTATCTATCGATATGCTAAATTCTCTTGGTTCATATTTTCTGATTTCTTGTTGATACCAGTTTGGATAATTATATATGTTATCCAGCTCAAAAGAACCAGCATGTGTTTTTTCTATACTGCTATTATAATTAGAAAAAAGATTGATATCTTTATCTAAATTAATTTTCTCGCCATTCTTAATTTCTGTATTACTTAATATACACGACTCAATCAATTTCCAGTTTTCATTCTTTGCACCAAAGTATAAAACATCCTTTGTATATTCAATATACGTTTCATCTGATTTTAAAAATACTATGTCTTTTGGGCTGGGTTTAATACTTTTATCATTAACATAAAAACCAATATTAGGTATATCCATTGCTACAGATAAACTTGCCACCTTCGCCACCAAAGTAATCACTGTAGATTTGATAAAACAAGAAGAACTCTTTGGCATAAAAATTCTCCCAAAAAGTCCTACAGTTTGATTGTTATACTCTTTTAATAAGCTTTGAGTTAAATTTGATTTCATAATTATTACCCTTAATATTCTGTGTTATAGTGTACAGGAATACTTTTAATGATTACTACACCGATTAATACAAGAACTACTCCTAAGACAGTAAATAAATACGGCTGTCCACCGTAAAGATTAACACCAGTGGCATTAAACCCTGGTATTGATATTTTCAATATTCTACTAAACAATAAATCCATACCATTGAATAGACCATGCGCAAATATCACTAAGATTAAAGACTTACTATATAGATACAGCCATGCAATGAAAAGACCTGCTATAAATGCACTAATGAACTGCCAAAAATTTAAATGAACAAGTCCAAACATAAAAGCTGAAACAAAGATGGCAAAGACATAAGAATATCTCTCATTAAGCCCTCTAGCAATTATTCCTCTAAACATAAATTCTTCTACAAAAGGTGCTACTATTATTACTTCTAATATAAAGAAGATTATCGGTTGGTTCCTAATTGAACGAAATATATCTACCCAAAATGGGGTCATTGGGAAAAAGTATCTAGCTATATTATCAATTTCAGAAACTACTATGCTTAACCCTAGAACTAATATTATTGTCCCAATTAGCCATACTGGCTCTAGTTTATTAATCCAATCAAAATCAAACACATCATCTTTTCTAATTCTTAACAATAAAACAATAATTATTATACTAATTAATGATAATATCGCACTACTTAAAGGCAAGTTGAAAAAACTAACTATCTTAAAAAAACTATTTGAAAAGCTTTCGAAAAAAAGTAGTCCAACAACTGAAGCAAGTAAAATCAATATATATGGTAATAAGACATATAAAACACAAAAAAATAGTGCTTCCCAAAATGATAATGAAAATGAGTTTTTTCTAAACATAATAGACCTCCCAGAATACGATACTCTTATTATATCTATAGCTAGATATCAATGCAAAAAGAAAAGAGGCCTAAGCCTCTTTTATCTTTCAACTACCATTGCTACTCCCATTCCTCCACCTACACAGAGGGTAGCTAATCCTAATTTATTATCTCTTTTAATCATTTCATGAAGTAAAGTTACTAATATTCTTGTACCACTTGCCCCAATAGGGTGTCCTAACGCAATAGCTCCACCATTAACATTTGTAATATCTAGGTTTAAATCAAGTTCTTTTGCTACTGCTAATGATTGTGCTGCAAAAGCTTCATTAGCTTCAATGAGTTCAATATCATCAAGCTTTAAATTAGCTGCGTTCAATGCTTTTTTGACTGCTGGTACTGGTCCAATACCCATAATTGCTGGATCTACTCCAACTGTTGAATATGATTTTATAACAGCTAACGGTTTTAAACCTAATTCATCAGCTTTATCTTTACTCATCAAAAGTATAGCAGCAGCTCCATCATTTATTCCAGAAGCATTTGCTGCAGTTACTGTGCCATCTCTTTTAAATGCCGGCCTTAACTTAGCTATACCTTTAGCAGTTACTCCACTTCTAGGATATTCATCTTTACTAAATATTAATGGTTCACCTTTTCTTTGAGGTATAGCTATAGGTATTATTTCATCTTGGAATCTATTATCAGCCAATGCTTTCTGTGCTTTTTGCTGACTATTTGCTGCAAAAGCATCTTGTTCTTCTCTTGAAATCTTATATTTATCAGCTAAATTCTCAGCAGTAATACCCATATGTGTATCATTAATAGCGCACCATAAGCCATCATGAACCATTCCATCAACTATTGTACCATTACCCATCCTATATCCAGTTCGAGCTTTATCTAGATAATAAGGTGCTTGTGACATGTTTTCAGATCCACCTGTGATTACAATATCTGCTTCATTAAGCATAATCTCTCTTGCTCCAAGAATAACAGAGTATAATCCTGAGCCACAGACCTTATTTATAGTAACAGCTGGTATTTCTACAGGAATCTTGGCTTTTAAAGCAGCTTGCCTAGCAATGTTTTGACCAGACCCAGCTTGTAATACATTACCAAAAATTACGTCATCAACTCTATCTGGGCTAATCCCTACATCTTCTAGCACTCCTGTAATAACTTTTTCTGCTAAATCTACCGAAGAAATTTTAGACAAAGTGCCTCCAAACTTTCCAATTGGTGTCCTCTTAGCACTAACAATTGCAACTTCCCTCATTAAACAGCCTCCTCAATAAATCTTAAGTTTTGGGTATAAATTAATTTTGCTCCAGTTCTATTATCCAATTCATCTTTAGTAATCTCTTTTGAAATTTCTCTAACTACTAAACCTTCTTCAGTTACTTCCATAACTGCTAATTCTGTTACTATTAAGTCTACCTGCTTTTCTGCTGTTAAAGGCAAAGTGCATTCATCTAATATTTTAATGCCACCGTTTCTAGTATTATGACGCATAGCTATAACAACTCTTTTTGCTCCTGTGACCAAATCCATTGCTCCGCCCATACCAGGGACCATTTTACCAGGTATCATCCAGTTTGCTAAATTACCTTTCTCATCAACTTGCAATGCACCTAAAACTGTAACATCAACATGCCCACCCCTAATAAGCATAAAGGATGTAGCTGAGTCAAAAAATGAACCACCTGGTAACACTGTAACTGGCTGAGCACCTGCATTAGTAATTAATGGATCTTCTTTTCCTTCTTCTGGTTTTGGTCCTAATCCTAAAATTCCATTTTCAGACTGAAAAATAACTTCAACTTCTTCAGGAATATAATCAGCTACCATTGTTGGCAATCCAATTCCTAAATTAACTACATCTCCATCAGTGAATTCTCTGGCTACTCTTCTTGCAATTCTCTCTTTAGCATTCATTATTTTTCCCCCTTATACAAGTAATCAACTAGTATACTAGGAGTAACTACATTATTTGGATCAATTTCTCCTGGTTCTACAATTTCATCAACTTCTGCAATTACTAAATCTGCTGCAAAAGCCATAATTGGATTGAAATTTCTTGCTGCTTTCTCATAAACTAAATTGCCTTTTGTATCAGCTTTAGCTGCTTTTATTAATGCTACATCTGCTTTAAGCTTCTCTTCTAATATATAGTCTTTCCCATCAATACTTATAATCTTTTTCCCTTCTGCAGCAATTGTTCCTATTCCGGTAGGGGTTAATACTCCACCTAAACCAGCTCCAGCAGCTCTTATCTTCTCTGCAAGTGTTCCTTGTGGAGTTAAATCAAATATTGTTTCATTATTGTTTAGTTGTAATCCTGATTCAGGGTTTGTACCTATATGTGAAGTTATAGCTTTCTTAACTAATTTTTCCACTATCCATTTTCCAACACCACAGTCAGGAAAAGATGTATCATTACATATCAAAGTAATGTTTTTTATTCTTTCTTCTATGATAAGATCAATTAAAGTATGCGGAGAGCCAACTCCAAGAAATCCTCCGACCATAATGCTTAAATCATCTGAAATCAACTTCTTAAACTGATCTTTGTTAATTAGCTTTTCACTTTTTATCATAATCATAAAATCCTTTACCGCTTTTTCTCCCCAGCACTTTTCCTCTTACCATTTTTTTAAGAAGTGGATGAGGTCTGTATTTGTCTTCTCCAAACTCTTCATGTAATACTTCCATTATTGCTAAGCATACATCAAGGCCAATAAGATCTGCTAAAGCTAATGGGCCCATTGGATGATTTGCTCCTAATTTCATTGCTGTATCAATATCTTCTTTTGATGCAATTCCTTCAGCATATATTGCTATCGCTTCATTTATCATTGGAATCAATAAACGATTTACTACAAATCCTGGTGCTTCTTCGACTTTTACTGGTGTCTTTTTTATGCCCTTTATAAATTCTATAACTCTTTTTTCTGTCTCATCATTTGTCTGCAATCCTTTTATTATTTCTACAAGTTTCATTAATGGAACTGGGTTAAAAAAATGAATTCCAATGAATTTTTCAGGCTTATCTAGTACTTGTGCCATCTCAGTTATAGATAAAGAAGAAGTATTTGTAGCTAAAATTGTTTCTTTTGAGCAAATATCAGATAATATACTGAAAATATCTTTCTTTACATCCATGTTTTCAGTTGCAGCTTCAATCACTAAATCACAATTACTTAATTCTCTAATATTTGTAGAAATGTTTAATAGTTTCATTGAGTTTTCTTTATCTTCTGCTGATAATCTTTCTTTAGATACTTCTCTGTCTAATCTTTTCTCGATATATTTATGAGCTTCTTCTAAAACACTTTGATTTTGATCATTTAAGTGAGTTTCAAAACCATTGACAATTAAAGATTGAGCAATGCCTCTTCCCATTGTGCCACTTCCAACAATCCCAATTTTTTTAATCATAAAGTCCTCCTATTTACATTTAAATTCTGGGTTTCTTTTTTCCAAGAATGCAGTCATGCCTTCCTTTTGATCTTCATTAGCAAAGCATAGTGAAAAAGCTGATGTTTCTATGTGACTTGCAGTTTGACTATCTGCATAGTAACTTCTATCTATAGCTAACTTTGCATATCTTACTGCTAGCTGTGCTTTTGAAGTGATTTGTTTGGCCATTTTCATAACTTCTGGCATTAAAACATCTTTTTTAACAACCTTGTTTACTAAACCAATTTCTTTAGCTTGATTTGCATTAAGATATTCCCCTGTAAAAATCAGTTCTTTAGCTTTTGGTTCACCAACGACTTCTACCATTCTCTTAGTAGCTCCAAATCCTGGTGTTATACCTAATCCTACTTCTGGTTGACCTATTTTAATCAAATCATTTGCGACTCTAATATCACATGCTAAGGCTAGCTCACAACCTCCACCTAAAGCATAACCATTTATAGCTGCTATACTAGGCTTACATAAAGAAGCAATTCTATTAAAAACTTTATGTCCTAACTTAGCAAATCGTCTTGCTTCTTCAGGAGTAAAATTTTTCATCTCAGCAATATCTGCTCCAGCAACAAAAGCTTTGCCTTTGCCAGTAATTACAAAAACATAAATATTATCATCTACAGCTACTTCTTCAACAGCATTTTCTAGCTCTTTTAAAGTTTCAGAGTTTAATGCATTAAGTGCCTTTGGTCTATTTACTGTAATAAGTGCTACATGATCTTCGATTTCAAACTTAATATTTTTATACTTCATTTTTCTCCCTCCTTACTTTCTGTTATGTCTCTCAAGATTTGCTGGTTCTATACTAACTTTATCTCCCTTAATAATAGATTCAAATCCAATACCTCTATTATTTTTCATCCAATCACATTTATCACAATTAACACAAGGATTATTATAATCAGTTGGTTCTGCATAAGAAGCTATAACTCCTTCATAATTCCTTAGAATCACCTTATTACCAACATGTGAAATTAGATACTGTGGTCCCACTGGTATTTTGCCTCCGCCACCAGGAGCATCCACCACAAAAGTTGGTACAGCAAACCCGGAAGTATGCCCTCTTAATAATTCTACTATTTCAATCCCTTTATTTACTGTTGTCCTAAAGTGATTTATACCTTTTGATAAATCACATTGATATATATAGTATGGTCTTACTCTATTTTTTACTAATCTATGAACTAACTCTTTCATAATATAAGGGCAATCATTAATTCCTCTTAATAAAACTGTTTGATTACCTAGTGGTATACCTGCATCAGCTAACAAATGTAAGGCTTTAGCTGCTCTTTCTGTTACTTCTTTGGGATGATTAAACTGTGTATTTAACCAAATAGGGTGATACTTCTTTAGCATATCTACTAGGTCTTTAGTTATTCTTTGAGGCATTACTGCAGGTACTCTAGTACCTATTCGTATTACCTCTACATGCTCAATTTTCCTAATCTTGCTAATAATATATTCTAGGCGCTCATCACTTACTAATAATGCATCTCCACCAGATAACAATACATCCCTTATTTCTGTGTGATTTTTAATATATTCAATTCCTAAATCGATATCTTCTTTAGATCTGCTCCTATCTGTACCACCAGCATATCTTCTTCTTGTACAGTGCCTGCAATACATTGAACATTGATCTGTAATTAAAAACAAAACTCTATCTGGGTATCTATGTGTTAGCCCAGGGACTGATGAATCTTCATCTTCATGTAATGGATCTTCCATGTCAAATTGATTCTTGACAAGCTCTAATTCTGTCGGGATTGCTTGTTTTCTTATTGGGCAATTAGGATCCTCATTATCTATTAAGGTTGCATAATAAGGAGTGATTGCCATTCTTAAACTACCCAAGCATTGCTTAACTCCTTTTATTTCACTTTCACTTAAATCAAAAACTTGCTCTAAATCATCCACTGTTGTTAAACGATTTCTAACTTGCCAGTGCCAATCTTCCCAGTCTTTTTTAGAAACATTTTTATATAAATCTATCTTCTGATATTCTTCCATATTGCTCCTCTCCTAACTAATTCCTAGTATCTTTCTTGCTTCATTAGGTGTAGCCACTTCTCTTTCCAATTCTTTTGCTAACCTTACTACTCTCTTTACTAATTGAGCATTACTAGTTGCAAGTTCTTTATATCTATAATATAAGTTGTCCTCAAAACCAACTCTAACATGTCCCCCCATAGCTATAGATGCTGCTGCTAGTGGTAATTCATATCTACCGATTCCAGCCACAGTCCAAGTTGATCCTTGTGGAATTTCATTAACTAAATGGACTAAGTTATTTACTGTGCCTGGTATTCCTCCAGAGACTCCCATTACAAAATCAAAATGTAGTGGCAGACTCAAAAAATTCTGTTTTACTAGTTTCAGCGCATTATTGATCATTCCTACTTCAAATACTTCAATTTCAGGTTTAATTCCTTTTTCTTTCATAATACTAGCAAAGTGTTTTATATATTTTGGAGGGTTGTAGAAAACACCATCTCCAAAATTCACAGTTCCTGTTGTTAATGTAGCCATCTCTACATCTAACTCTAAAGGCTGCTGCCTTTCAATTTCATCCATTCCCACTGCACCACCAGTTGATGGCTGAACTATTACATCTGGACATTTTTGCTTTATTAAGTCAATTGTGGTTTTGAAAACCTCTTTACTTTGTGTAGGATTTCCTTCTTTATCTCTTACATGCAAATGAATAATACTAGCTCCGGCCTTGTATGCAAGGTATGCTTCATTAGCAAGTTCATGTTCTGTTATTGGCAAATTAGGATTGTCCTCTTTATTAGCTTCAGCACCACAAATAGCAGCTGTTATTATAAGTTTATCCATTCTTACTTACCTCTTTGTAATTTCTTAGGCACTACGCAAGTGCCACTAGCTTTAGCAACTATTATAGGCTCATCTAACACATCACAAGCTGAAGGCTGGTCTTTTATATTTGCGCTAGTAATAACCTTTTTAGCAACAAACTCCATCTTTCTTGAGCTATTTCCTACTTTTGTAATCTTTCCACTAATCTCTAAATAATCACCAGCATATACTGGCGCAAGAAACTCTACATTATCATAAGCTGCAAAAAGCCCTTCATCACCATCTTTTCTTATTAGTAACTCTGTTGCTACATCTCCAAAAAATTGCAATATTTTAGCTCCGTCTACTAAACTACCCGCATAATGTGCATCATGACTACTCATACGTACTCTTATAATTGCCTCCATATAATCTCCTCCTAAATCATCTGTCTCTTTACCAATTCAGTAGCAATATACGAAGCTACTTGAGGCGGTAAAGTTTTCTTACCAAAACCTACATCAAAGCCTAATTCTGCTGCCAATTGATTTGATATTCTAGGTCCTCCTATTATTAAGAGAGCTTTTCTATGCAAATTCTCTGCTTGTGCCATTTCTATAAATTCTGTTAAATTATGAATATGTACATCTTTTTGAGTAACTATTTGAGAAATCAAAACAGCATCTGCATTTAATTCCTTTGCTTTCTTTATTAAATGATAATTGTCTACCTGACTTCCCAAATTATATGCATCAATCATTTTATATCTTTCAAGCCCATACTCTCCTGCATATCCCTTCATGTTCATTATTGCGTCTAATCCTACAGTATGTGCATCAGATCCTGTACATGCTCCTACTACTACTAATTTTCTACCAATGTTTTTTTCAATGTAATCATTAATCTGATAAAAATCCATCACTGGGATCTTTACTTTATTCACTTTAATTGAATCTAAATCTACATTTTTTGTAACTGATCCATAAATAATATAAAAACTGAACTCATTATCAATAGCTTCACTATGGACTACTTCAACCTTTTTTAGCCCCATATCTAAAGCTATCTTTTTAGCAGCTAAATCACCTTTATCTGATTGTTTGATTGGAAGGGTAAATGATAATTGTATTTTTCCATCATTTAAAGTATCTCCATAAGGTTTTATTTTTACCATTTTTCTTCACCACCAATGTTCAATTCATTTTCCATTTTGTCCATAAAAGGATTATAGTAAGTTTCACTTTTTTTAACTACTCCATTTAATCCTTTACCACTATCTGAATATCTTTTAATATTTGCAAACATACCTTTGCTAAAGGATTCTTCCAAGCCAATTTCTTCAATATCTTTTAGCATTTCTAGAGCTTTTTGTAAAACATCATTAGCAAGTTTATTAATCTTGCCATCTTTTTTATAAGCTATCTCTTCAATTAAATCTTTTGCTGCTTTCTTAACATACTTTGCTGATTTTATTGATATTGCTCTATCTTGCATAAAAGGTGTGTGTGTTGCTTCTGTTAACATACCCAGTAGATGTATTTCTTGGCCTGTCATTACTGATGTCATGTTAAATAGAGCATCCTGGACATGGCCTTGGAAAATATCTCCTGTCATATATTTAGTAGGGGGCATAAATTTAAGTGGTGAGTTTGGAAAAATATCTCTAGACAATTGAGCTTTAGCAATTTCATAAAGCATTGAGTTTTCCATTGATGGATCTATCTCATAAGCGTGGCCTAGCCCTAGCTGGTTTTCTTTTAGTCCTGACATTATGCCAAGCTGCTCATTAATAAATTGAGATGCTAATACAGTGTGTCCTTCTTTATACGCATCAGCTGTTGTTAGATAGTTGTCTTCTCCTGTATTTATAATTACATCAGCATATGCATTAATCATTCTAGAAAAATACTGATCAATAAATGTCCTTCTCATATTAATATCTCTAAACAAAACACCATACATTGAATCATTCAACATTACATCTACTCTTTCAAAAGCACCCATAACTGCTATTTCAGGCATACATAAACCAGAACAGTAATTTACTAAGTAGATGTATCTGCCTATCTCTTTAGAAACTTCATCCAAACCTTGGCGCATAATTTTAAAGTTTTCCTGGGTAGCAAAAGTACCACCAAAGCCCTTCTTAGTTGGACCATAAGGAACATAATCTAATAAACTTTGCCCTGTACTTCTGATTACAGCAATTATATCTGCACCTTGTCTTGCAGCAGCTTTGGCTTGAGTTAAATCTTCATAGATATTTCCTGTAGCTACTATTACATATAGATAAGGTTTCTGACTCATTGGTAGTTCACTAGTAAGTTCTTTCCTTTTTTCTACATTGGTTTTTATCTTGCCAAGAGCTTTGTTTACATAATTTTTTGCAAATCTTTGCATTTCTTCAAAATCCATCTCTATCATACTTGACAAATC
>CAZCFQ010000004.1:0-38940 GCA_964497955.1 uncultured Clostridiaceae bacterium | reverse complement strand
CTGGAACCCCATAAGCAATTACTGCTGGGTCATCGATAAAAATACCAAAAATATTAGGTGCAAACAAGATAGTTAAACCACCTACTACCACCATACTAATGATACCTAGCTTTGCAGCTGTAAAAGCAGTCTTTACTGCTCTTTCAATATTATTGTTACCTATATTTTGCCCTGTCATAGCACTACCACCACTCATCAATCCATTCATAGGAATAAACAATAAGTGGAATATCCTACTAATAATACCCCAAGCAGCTACTGCTACTGTGCCATAACCACTGATTAAAGATAATAAAACCATATTAGCAATATTTCTTGTCAAGTTTGCCATTGCTGGCGGTGTACCTACTTTAACCAGTTCTTTAGCCATACGCAGATCTAGGGTAAAAACATTTTTAAGCTTCATACCTAAGAAATTATTAGGGCCAAATAAAATATAACTACCAATAGCTAAACCAAACATATTAGCTATAACGGTTGCTACTGCTACACCATAAACACCCATACCTAAACCGGGAACGTTAATTATTGGTATAGTTTCAAACATAAAAATAGGATCTAATATAATATTTAGTATTGAAGATGCAAATGTTATAATCATTGGGCTTTTTGCATCACCACAGCATCTAAGCGCTGTTTTTATTGTGTATAATGAGAAGAATAAGGGTAAAAATATCATCATTATTCTTCCGTACTCCATAGCTAAATTAATTACTACCATATCATCTGTTAACAAATGAAGTATTGGTTCCAGTATTATTAATAAAGTAAATGAAGCAACTACTCCTACAATGAATTTAAATGAAAAAGTATTGCTTATTGCTAATCTTGTTTTTTTCATATCCTTAGCTCCAAAAGCTTGTGATATGACTGGGACAGATCCCTGACCAATTATATTATTAAGTACAAATATCATGAAATAAACTGAGCTAAAAACTGTTATAGAAGCTACAGCTTCTGTAGATAATCTACCAACCCAAATCATATCTACTAGACTGTAAAGGGTTTGAGCTAAAAAAGCCATACTAGCTGGAACAGCCATAGCTATTAAGTTTTTCATTATATTACCTTTTGTTAAATCTCGATGCTTCATAATTACTCCCTCCAACGCGTAGTTGTTTGGCTACGCGTCTACTTAATCCAGTTTACAAGAACAGTTTTATTTTGTCAAGAAGTATTAAATTAGTTTATTTTTAAAATGAAATATGATACAAATTTTAATTCTTTGCATCATATTTTTATATTTCAATTTATTATTTTATTGATTGTACCAGATTAGTCGACTTCTGAGGTTGCTTCTCTCAATTTATTTTTTGATATCTCAATTTCCTCTAAAGCTTTTTTTCTCCATTTACCTTTTTTATAAAAGTATATTGATACCAATGTTTGACCTAAAGCATAGAAGATGTAGGTGCCTGCTAGCCATGGGAAAGATAGATCAAGGACTTTTGTAACTAAAAACATAAGAGGTATTTGAATTACCCATTGACCTATTATAGCTGCGTATAGGAAAGGAACTGTATATCCTGAACCACCAAAGAGTGTAGATAACCCAAAACCAGTTGCAAATATTGGTAAACAAAATATAGCTGCTCTTAAAGCACTTGATCCCAATCTGATAACTTCTTGATTAGTAGTAAATATACTGATTATATTAGGCATAAAGATAAAGCTAATCCCAGCAACTATAGCCATTGATATAAGACCAAGCTTTGTAGCTGTTAATCCTACCTCTTCTGCACGATCCATTTTAGCTGCTCCAATGTTTTGCCCTACCATTGCACTACCACCTTGAGTTAAACCGCCTAATGGCATAGTAAAGAAACCAAATAATCTACCTATAATTCCCCAAGCTGCTATAGCTAAAGTACCATAAGCTGTAACAAATCCTACCATAATTAAGTTTGCTAAATTTTGAATCAATCCTGAAGTAGCTTGCGGAATTCCTATCTTAGTTATTTTCATAACTATTTGCTTATTTATCTTGAATAAGTCCGAAATTTTTAATTTATACTTACTTTTTGGTCCAAACATTATATACGAGCTAACAACTAGTGAAATTGTTGTAGAAATTACAGTTGCCATAGCTGCTCCAGCAATTCCAAATCCAAGACCCCTAATGCCAATAATAGGAATCTCTTCAAAAATAAATATTGGATCTAATACAATGTTAAGAATAGATGTAAAAATATTTATTTTCATTGGATTCTTTGAATCGCCACTACAGCGCAAAGTTGTTATAACCGTAAAAGAAGAAAAAGCAATTGGTAAAAATAAAATTCTTATACGTCCATAAGCTAAAGCACTTTCTATAAGACTTGTATCTTTTGTAAATAATAATAGCAATGGCTTAATGGTAAAAAACAGTATTATAGCTGCCACAACTCCAACAATCAACTTAAAAGTAAATGTGTTTATCATAGCTGCTTTAGCTAATTCTTCATCTTTTGAACCAAAAGCTTGTGATAAAACAGCTACAGATCCATTTCCAATAATATTGTTTAGTACAAAAACTATAAAATATATTGAGCTAAATAGTGTTATAGCTGCAATAGCATCTGCTGAAAGCCTCCCAATCCACATCATATCAACTAAATCATAAATAGTATGACTCATCATACCAACCATTGCTGGTATAGACATATAAAGCAAACCATTTAATATTTTCCCTTTTGTCAAATCTCTATTGTTCATAATAAGCTCCACCCTTGATAATTTTAATATCAATATTGATATTTTTAATTTACAACTAAATTTATCTGGTGTCAATAGATATTATCAATATTTTGGTTAAAATTTATTAACCAAATATTAATTTTTATTTAATAATAAAAGAACCAGCTTAAGATAATCAAGCTAGTTCCCATTTTTTTGTTACCTGATTCCATTATGTTTATAGCAAATTCCAGCAAACATCTTTATGCCATATTCAAGTCCAGATTCATCCATATCAAACTTTGCATTATGAAGTGGATATTGCTTCTTATCGTATTGTTTAATGCCTAATCTAAAAAAGGCTCCTGGCTTTTCAGTTATAAAGTATGAAAAGTCTTCTCCACCCATAGACGCATAAGGTAGTTCAATAACATTATCCTCACCTAAAATTTCTACTCCAACACTCCTAACAATATCCATATTCTCTTTATGGTTTATTAGTGGAGGATAACCATATGAATAATTAAATTCATAACTAGCTCCATGTGCTTTTACAGTATTAGCCACTATCTCTTCTATTCTGTTTTTGACCATCTCTCTAGTTTCAGGTAAAAGGGTTCTAACAGTACCATCTAATGATACTTCTGGAGCTATTACATTAAATCTAAATCCACCATTAATTTTTCCTATAGAAACAACAGCAGCATCTTGTGGGTTTAAATTCCTACTAACTATTACTTGTAAATTATTAATTACTTGAGATGCTATAACTACTGGATCAATAGTCTGATGAGGAGAAGCTCCGTGGCCACCTTCACCAATAATTTTAATTTCAACTCTATCTGCTGCAGCCATCATTGGACCATCAATTACACTAATAGCTCCTGGATCTATTTCAGGATTATTATGTAAACCATATACATAATCAACTCCTTCTAAAGCACCATCCTTTATCATGGGTGCAGCACCACCTGGAGGACTTTCTTCAGCTGGTTGGAATAAAAATCTAATCTTACCATTATACTTATCAATATTTTCTTTTATAAATCTAGCTGTAGCTAATAAAATAGCGGTATGTGAATCATGCCCGCAAGCATGCATAAATCCTTCATTTTTAGATTTGTAGGAAACATCATTATCTTCTTTAACTGGCAATGCATCAATATCTGCTCTTAATGCTACTGTATGGCCTTCTCTCATTGTATCAATTTCTGCAATAACAGCTGTCTTATAACTACTTCTAAAGTTAATATCATGTTCAGTCAAGTAATCTTTTATAAACTTAGAAGTTTCAATCTCTTCAAATCCTGGTTCTGGATGCTGATGTAGCCATCTCCGTAATCTAATTACCTCATCTTTTAGTTTGCTAGTCTTTTGAATAAAATCCATTTACTTCAGCTATACCTTTTTGGGTATGCTGCACTCCTTTCCATTTTGAATTTATTGCTCTTGACATATTATAGCTCAATTTAAGTTACTATTGTACTACTCACAACTTAGATAGTATCATTTTCTAGTGTTTTCATACATTATTATAAAGTCATTTACTGAAATCTTTTGGCATAGTTCAGAAATTAACTCATAAGGAATATCCTTAAAGTATTTTAATCTAATACAACTTTTAGACATGTCAAGCTTAGTTTTTACTCTCTTTTTGTATTCACCAATAAGCCAGTTTCTTAATTTCTGATTCATGTAAATACCAGTATGATAAATTGCAAAGTGATTCTTTTGATTAGCTACAGATATAAATGGTAGTGGTTCACCTTTTTTAGCATGATACCCATTAGGATACCTAGACAAAGGAACAACAAAACTAATCATTCCATAAGAGATTTGTTTACTAAAGCCATTAGGCAAACTGCTTTCTATAGTTTCTACTAGTTTAATAAAAGCTTGTCTTCTATCTTTACTTACTGCTTCAATGTATTCATTTACTGTTTTTACATTGTAGTTCATTTTTCACCTCTTTAATTTATTTATTTCACTAACATTAAAACTGCTACTAATTAAATTTTACCATAGATATTAAATCTAATCTTTCATAATTAAGTTGGATTCAAGATTTATAATAAAATATTGAAGGAGTTTGAGTTTGTTAAGAGAATAATAATAAATGTAATAAAAAAGGATTACAGGAGGAATATTATGGCAAATACAAAACGAAAGATAACAATTGAAGATTTATATGAAATGAAGTTTGTAAGTGACCCTCAAATTTCACCAGATGGAAAATTTTTAGCTTATGTAGTAAAAACAGTTGACAAAGAAGACGAAACAAAATACCAGAATCATATTTATATGGTTAATGCTGATGGTAGTAACTTTCCTATCCAATTTACAAACTTGGGAAAAAGTGAAACAAATCCTAGATGGTCACCTGATGGAAAATTTTTAGCTTTCAATGCTAAAAAAGGTGATAACACGCAAATCTATAAAGTTCCCGTAGATGGTGGAGCTCCTTTATTAGTTACTAATAATGATTTCAATGCTGGAACACCCATTTGGTCACCTGATGGAACAAAAATTGCATTCAGTGCAAAAGTATTCCCAGAGGATTATGAAAAGGCTGAAACTGATGTAAAATACATTGACAATCTTAGATACAAATTTAATGGAACTGGCTTTTATGATGGAAAAGTAAGTCAAATTCATTATGTAGATCTAAATAATAACGAAACTAAACAGTTAACTACAGGTGAGTATCCATGTTCAGATCCAACTTGGTCTCCATGTTCAAAATATCTTGCTTTTAGTTCCAATAGAACAAAAGATTATGAGTATAACCGCTTTGCAGATATTTATATCACAGATTTAGAAGGCAACTTAAGTAAATATACTGATACCGATGGAACTTTTTCTAATCCATCATATTCACCCAATGGAAAATATCTAGCATATGTTGGACATAAATTTGAGTTTAGTTCAGCTACAATACCAACAATTTATATATCTGAAGTAAATGGTGAAAATTGCTTTGATCTAGTTCCAGAATTAGATACAGCTCCAAGACATGGAGTTGGTGGAGACGTTGTTAGTTCACCTAATCCTGGTATTATCTGGACTAAAGACTCTAAAGAAGTTACTTTTTTAGCTAGCTGGCATGCTAAAACAGCAATCTATCGCAAAAAAATTGCTGATGGTAGTGAGCTAGTTAAAGTTACTGATGGCGATGAAACAATTTATGGATTAAGTTATTGCAAGGAAAATGACAGTTACGCAGCTGTTAGATCTTCAATGACTGACATTGGTGAATTATATTTTGTAAATAATCAAGGTAATAAAAAACAATTAACTAGTCTTAATGAGAAGCTATTAGAAGAAGTATATGTATCTAAAGGAGAACAATTTACATATCAAGCTGAAGGCTTTGAAATTGAAGGATGGATAATGAAACCTTATGGATATGTAGAGAATAAAGAATATCCTACTATTTTGCATATTCATGGTGGGCCTCATTCTGCTTATGGTCATATCTTTTTCCACGAGTTTCAACTCCTTGCTGCAAAAGGCTATGTAGTTGTATTTACTAATCCGCCTGGAAGCACTAACTATGGTCAAGAGTTTGTTATACAAACTAAAGAAGACTGGGGTGGAAAAGACTATAGAGCTCTAATGGAAGCTACTGAATATGTAAACGAAAACTTTGACTTTGTTGATAAAGATAATTGGGGTGTAACTGGAGGAAGTTTTGGAGGATATATGGCCAATTGGATGATTACTCAAACAGACTTTTTCAAAGCAGCTGTTTCAGCTAGAAGTACTTGTAATCGTTTCAGTATGTTTGGAACCAGTGACGTTGGTTTCTTTAATGGCAATTTTGAACAAAAGGGTAATCCATGGGATAATCCAGACTTTTACTTAAAAGTTTCTCCTATATCTTATGCTGACAAAGTAAACACACCTGTTTTATTGATTCATAGTGAAGAAGATTATCGTTGCCCAATTAGTCAAGCAGAAGAGTTTTTCACTGCCCTTAAATGGCAGAAAAAAGATGTTGCTATGGTAAGATTCCCTAAGGAAAATCATGAGTTATCAAGATCAGGTCAACCTAAGCATAGAAAAGAAAGATTAAGTCACATAGTTAGTTGGTTTGAAAAATATTTACCTGTTAACTAATATCAAATATCATAAGAGGCTAGCAAATTTGCTAGCCTCTTTTTTTTTATACTAATTTATTGATTATTTGCTGTCATAACTACACTTAACATCATTTCAATACCAGTTTGAATGCCTTGATCAGATGGATTAAATCTTGGATTGTGGCCAGGGTAGTCATCACCTTCAGTTTTAGTTCCTAAATAGAAAAATGCTCCTGTTACTTCTTGTAAGAAATATGCAAAATCTTCTCCGCCCATTCCAGGTTTATCTCTGAAGTGAATCTTATCTTCTGGCAAAATATTCTTTGCAGCATTTGTAACTATTTCTACCCCTTCTTCACTATTATATAAAGAAGGATATCCATACCAATAATCAACTTCTGCTTTAGCGCCATGTGCTTTAGCAGTGTTCTCTGTTACTTCAATAATTCTCTTCTTTACTTTCTCTCTTGCATCATCAGTTAATGTCCTAACAGTTAATAGCATTTCTGCTGTTTCTGCAATAATATTGTTAACTGTTCCAGCATGAACACTACCTATAGTGATAACTCCGCTATCTAGTGGATCTAAAGATCTACTAATTATAGAATGAAGTCCTACAATAACATGTCCTGATACATGAACTGCATCAATTCCTTTATGGGGATATGCTCCATGAGCACCATTACCTATAATTTTAATAGTACATCCATCAGTATTTGCATGACTGTAACCACTTATGATTTCTACATGGCCTGGTGAAAAATTTGTTGAAGAATGTAAACCAAATACATAATCGGCATCTGGATCTTTTAGCACTCCATCTTTAACCATAAACTTCGCGCCACCTGGTGGAACCTCTTCAGCTGGTTGGAACAAGAATTTAACAGTACCAGGAACTTCTTCTTTATTCTCTGCTAGCGCAGTAGCAACACCCATCAAAACCGCTGTATGGATATCGTGCCCACAAGCATGCATCACACCATCATTTTGTGATTTATACTCAACTTCTGCTAATTCTTGAATTGGCAAAGCATCCATATCTGCTCTTAATGCAATAGTTTTACCAGGCTTACCACCTTTTAATACTCCTAAAACTGCGGTAGAATCCTCAAATCGAGTTACCTCTATTCCAGCCTCGCTTAAAACGTTTTCAACTAAAGCTGATGTCTCATACTCTTTATAGCCAAGTTCTGGATTCATATGAATTTGATGACGCCAGTTTACGGCCTTTTCTACTACTTTTTTTACTGCTGTTTTAATATCCATCTTTTTCCTCCTTGAATAGTTTAATTGCAGCCAAAGCAAAACCTCCACACATTAATAGTGCTATAGGTATTACTACAAAAGCTGCCACCACACCTATTTTATCATTTAGAGTACCTATAAGATAGTTAATTAAAATATATATAGAATATCCTCCAGTAATAAAAATTGACATTATTTTTGAATTGTCTCTTGATAATTCTGCTACAACCAAAACTAAAGCAGGATATATAAATGCTTGCAATAATCCTGAAATTGAAGTTAATATTAAAAAACCTTCTCCTAGAAAAATCATTCCTAAAATTAGAAGTGCTGCCAAAGTTGCTGCATAAAAGACAACTTTTAGGTAATTTATTTTCTCAAGAACAAACCCACCAATCAATCTGCCAAATGTAAATATTATAAAAAACAATGATAAAAACATTGCAGCGTAACTAGAATTTACACTGTATCCGTCTATGGCATAGTTAACGAACCAATTAGATACCCCTATTTCACCTACTAGATATAAACCTAAGCTTAAAACCAATAATGTTAAAAGTGGTTTATTAATCTTCTTTTTTATTTTTTCTCTACTAACTCTTAGTTTTGGATAGTTTCCTAGAAAAACTAGAATAGTGATTATAATACTTACTAATCCTAAAGCTAAGTAGAATTGTCTAAATGTGTAACCTAAGGTTAAGAATTGTCCGCTTATAGCTTGAATTATAGCAGCACCAAAACCAAAACTAAAATGAACCAAAGTCATTAAAAGAGCTGGTTTTGTACTTTCAAATAATCCTACGGATAAATTAACAGTAAGCCCTATTAAAGCAGACCCTATACCTATACCCATCATTCCAATCAATAATTGAATGAAACTTGTTGTAAGTGGAATATATAGCAAACTAATTGTTAATATGGCCAAAGCTATCAATAGACTTCTTTTTAGTTTATACCTCTCAAGGACCTTGTTCCCAAAGTAACTTGCAATTAAAAAAGGGATTATTTCTGCAGTAAAAACCCAGGAAACAGTTTGATTATCTACTCTAAACTCCATTTTCCACTGAGGAACTATAACTCCCTTAATAGCAACAGACATAGCCATTAGAAACATTGAAAGAAAAAGTGTTGCTAAAGCTAACTTTCTTTTATTCTCCATTTTAGCTATCACTTACAGCAGCCTCCAGTTTCTTTTTGTTATCTTGATAGATTAAAAATGCTGCGATTACTGATATACTTAATTGTATTGGTAACATATAAAAAGCTTTAGTAACACCAATAGTATCGTTAAGAATACCTAAACCATAGCTACTTAAATTATTAATAAGTGATGCACCTATTACTATAATAGACATGGCTTTAGCTGAATTCCTATTAAATACTCTTGGTATTGTTAGTATCATTGTTGGATATATAATAGCTTGCAGTACACCTGCAGCTGGGAAAAGAATAAAACCATCCTGTCCTAAGGTTATTGCTACGGTATAAATAACTATTGTTATAAGGTGTGCATAGATAACACCTTTAATATAACCAATCTTTTCTAATACAAATCCTCCAGTAAACCTTCCTATTGTAAAAAGGATGAAAAATATTGATAAATAAGTCGAACCAATATTCTCTGTAATAGAAAATCCTTCTTTCATGTAATTAACAAACCAGTTGTTAATACCATGTTCACCAAAAAGGCCAAACCCAAGTGCAAAAATATATAAGTAAGTAAGCTTATTTTTAAATGGGGATGTGTGTACTATTGGTGCACCTTGAGGATCCGTTTTTGCTTCTTTAGGAATTGGAGGATATTTAGATATTATTATTAATATTAGTATAAAAATTTGAAATCCAATTATGCCTAAAATCATCTGTCGCCATCCAATACCATTTGTTAATAAAAACCCTGTTAACTTTTGGATAAAGGCACTCCCCATACCATATGATCCATGGATAATATTAAGTAATGCTGCTTGAAAAGCTACTGCAAATAATGGAGTTGTAAAATTTACTCCAAAAATCAAAAATGCATTCCCAGCACCATTAATAAAGTATGCCAGTGCAAATATTATATAGTTAGGACTAATAATCATTAGCGTAAGTGATCCAATAATTATGAGTGTTCCAATTATTAGCGTTTTTTTATTTCCAATCTTTTCTAAAATATTACCGACTATATATGTAAAGATCATATACCCTAAAGTGCTAATTAAAAAAATCATTCCCATAGTAGAATCTGTAATTGTAAAATCTTGTTTTAAAACAGGGACTAAAACTCCTCGAGATCCCCCTATAAATGACATTCCTAACATGGTACTAAATAATGAAAAAATTGCTAAGTATTTAACCTTTTTATTCATAAAACTTATTCCTCCATGACTTCAACACAAGTCATTATATACACTGGTTAATATTTAAGCAACTAAATTAGTTATAAAAAAACAATTTCCCTAATAAAGGAGTCTTTACATCAATTGCTTCTGCAGGACATGTCTCTTGACAGCAGTAACATCTAATACATTTACTATAATCATATTTTGGAATATCAGTTTTATTTAATCTACTTAATGCTTTGGGTTTTGCAGGACAGACCTCAATGCATTGACCACATTTTATACATTCATCTTGAATTATGTAAGGTTTTCTTAATGCTAGTCTTCTAACTAATGAAGTGATTTTTGGCAACTCTGCTTGAACGGTAGCTCTAACTACATCAAAATCTTTGTTTATAAATTGCTCTAAATTATCTCCTAAATATTCAATGTTACTTTTTTCATATACGCCAAGACCCCAATGAGATCCATAAGTTATAGTTGGAATAAACTTGGGATTTAGATCTATCAATTTACAAAAAGTTGCATCTATTGCTACTGGATCATCTGAGATAAGTATTACTCCCATTTTAATAGGGTCTCCTGAACCTGGTCCATTTCCTTCCATTGCAGTTATTCCATCCATAATATAAAGTTTTGGTTTTAATAGAAGGTTAAGATCAACTAGCATTTTTGAAAAATCTATAGCATTTGGGAAACTTGTATGCATAGCGGCTTTATTCAGTCCATAAACACAACCAAAAGTATTCTTAACTGCTCCAGTAATTCTTGTTAGCTGATGTGTTTTCATTTTAGATAAACTTATTATACTATCAGAATCAATAACAGCTTGAGCTATTTCAAACCGTTTACATTGATGACCTTTTGGGAAACCTACTGTTTTTCCATAACTCATGTCTACTTGATTGATGCCAGCATTAACACCTGCTTGTGCTAATCCATTAATTTGTGCAGTTTTTTCCTCACTATCTTTAGCAGGTGAATCTCCAAAAGACACATCTTGATATCCATCTTCAAGTAATATTTCTGCGATTGATTCTAAAACAGTAGGATGAGTCGTAACATGCTTACTAGCTTCTTTAGCTGATAGCATATTAGGTTTTAATAATACTTTATCATCCTTTTTAACAAATCTTTCAATCCCTCCTAGTAAATCAAGACCTCTTCTAATAGCTTTTTTTACTTCTTCTAATTTATATTCATCACATTTGATTACAGCTACTTTGCTCATATTCCCTCATCTCCTTATAAAGGTATTATATCATCAATAATATTTATTTTATGTATTAAACTAAAAGGATTTTTAGTATTTTGCTTGAATAATATAATATAGTTTATTATTGATAATAATTTCACTTAGATTGGTTTATAGGTTCCAATAAAAACCTAAATATCTGAAAAGGAGTAGTACGATTTACACAATCAATCGTACGAATTAGAAATGAAAGTTTTTATATCTGTTGACATTGAAGGTATTTGTGATGTAGTTAATTCAGAACACACAAATAACAAAGGTTTTCTTTACAATAACGCTAGAAAACAAATGACACTTGAAGCAAATGCAGCTATCAAAGGGGCTTTTGAAGCAGGAGCAACTGAAGTAGTAGTTAATGACAGTCATGGACCTATGGTTAACTTAATGCCAGATCTATTAGATAAGAGAGCGGAATTGATAACTGGAACAACAAAACCATTGAGCATGATGCAAAATCTTGATGATTCTTTTGATGCAGTTATGTTTGTAGGTTACCATGCAAGGAATAATACTCCTGGAGTATTAAGTCATACAATTAGTGGAGGCACTGTAGATAACATTTGGATTAATGGTAAAGTTGTAGGAGAAAGCGGATTTAATGCTCACACTGCAAGCCATTTCAATGTTCCAGTTGTAATGGTAACAGGTGATCAAATTCTTAAAGAAGAAGTAAAAACCACTTTAGGAGAACAAGTAGAGTTTGTTCAAGTCAAAAAGGCTATCACTAGGTATAGTGCTCAGTGTATACATCCAGAAGTGGCTTGTGAAAAGATACAAAAAGCTGCTAAAAAGGCTTTAGATAACTTAGATCAGATGAAAGCGCTAGAAGTAGAAGCACCTTTTACAGGTAAAATCCAATTTTTAAATAGTGGAAAAGCAGATGCTGCAGCTAGATTACCTCATAGCAAAAGAGTTAGTGGAGATACTGTATCTTATACAGATGAAAGCTTGTTTGAAGTTATCAATGCATTAAATGTAATGATTTCATTAGCGAGATAATAAGAAAGTAGGTGGATTAAAATCGATAAATATTATTGTGTAATGGGTTTGTTAGATGAAAATTCTAATCAAACATTTAATGAACTTGATTTATTTATGGAAAATGAAGGTATTAAAGTTATCGATCTACCACCACACATCACATTAGGTACTTACGAAAACATTGAGGAAGTAGAACTGCTTAGTTATATTAGAAAATTTGCAAAAAAATATAAACCTATTCCTCTAAGATTTAGTCACTTAGGCATTTTTGAGGATAATGTACTATTTGCTGAACCTAAGGTTACTAAGCAGTTACTTAATTTCCATGCTGATTTACATCAAAATTATGACAATATATATTCAAGAAATGGCTATTTTTATTCTTTAGAATCAAATGCTTGGGTACCACATGTATCTTTATCAATTGGTAATAGAGCAAGAATACTTGATGCATTAGATGTAATGTTAGATCACTTTAGTGCTTTTGATGGTTACTTAAAATATATTGCAATTTATGAGTTTTATCCTATTGAAAAACTTCATACAATAGAGTTAAAGAGGTCTGAGTAATTTTAATTAACTCAAACCTCTTTTTTTATTATTAAATAGTAACTTTAGTTGAAGCAAGCCCTGCTTTTTCATTCTCAGCACTAATAATAAACTTTGTCCCCTCTTTAGCATCAATTAACCATGAGACTTTCTTTAATGACTTGTTCCACTTATTTCCCCACTGACTCCACGGAGCTACTCTTTCTGATCTTCCTGCAAGATCACCAATATCTTTAATCTGTAATCCTTCTACTATTTCAAATTCTTCATCAGATAATAGTTTAACTAGAACACTTTTATCTTTTTTCATTAATTTTGCTTGATCAGTTAAATATGTGGGTAAATACCCTAAGTTAACCACCTCAGCACTTATTCTTGTAAGACCTTTAACTGTCTTTTCAACCTTAACATTTCTAACTTTTATTGATGGCAATGAAGCAGCTAGTTTTAAACTATATTCTGAGTGTTTCTTAGCTATTCCCTCTAAAAGTTGTGGTGGGCAATTTCTAAATGTCCAAATCCTATTCCATCCACCAATTTCTACTTCTCCTAATTGTGGATGATCATATTCTTTCCAGTCTAAAAATGGTCTATCCATATACTTTTCTAAAAAGTTCATTACTTTTAATTCTTCTGGTCCACTTCTAACCTCAGATAAGTAAAAACCTTCCTGTTTGATTCCACTAGCTTTATTTAAATTCCAGAGTTCTGTGACAAAACTAGGAATGCCTAAAAACTCAAAAGTCCAATCATCTAGGCATCCTCCCCTGACAGAATCTTTGTCTGGTGTAAATCCATGATAAACTGATATGAGAGGATAACCAGTAATGTCAGTCCCCATTTCTCCTAAAGCATTATACATTTTGAGGTCATTTCCTAGGAAATGATCATCACTTTTGTCTCCAAAAGGTCTTAAAATTGCTCCTGCACATGTATGATAAGACATTGCCCCACCGATGTTTGGGCGGTCTAGAATAAACTCAGCAACAGCTTTCGCTTCTGGTTCTTCAAGAGCATAGTTGCCTGCTCCGTATTGCCTTCCCTCTGGGTAGTAACTAGAAGGAAATTGTCTATTCAAATTACCATCCCTTGGTTTAGGGAACTCAAACTCTCCTTTAAAGTTTCTAAATAGTCCTTCAGGAAATAATCTATAAAACTCTCCATCTTTCTCCCATGGTTCTCTTTGGACCATAAATCTTGGGTCTTCTTTACTTATCTTCCACTCTCCTGATTCGTCTTTAATTCTCATTTGAGCAACAATTCCATTATTATCTATATCATGCCAATAGAAGCCATCTTCTACTTGTTCTTCTCCAGGTAAATATCTACCGTTACCACACCAAGGATGTCCTTGAGAAATAACAAATTCAGCACCATCTGGATTAACTCTGGGAAGTATATAAAATACCTGGTCTTTTAATAGTTTAGTTATTAAACTATCATCTGAACTCAATAGTTCCCATGCGATATATAAAGCTACGTTTGTACCCATTACTTCTTCCGCGTGTATACATGCTTCAACATAAAAACCTGGCTTCTTTGTAGCATCTCCTACTTTAAAATCTGTAATTTCTAATGCATAGACATCTCTACCCTGATGTGACTCTCCTATTACATGCAATTTGCATTTGTCCTTTAGTTCATTTGCCCATTTTTTTAATAACTTAGAAATATCATTATAGCTATAAAACTGATTAAACTCTGGTTTATGTAACATAATTTCCTCCCTAACTTTTCTTACTTATAAATTAAATATTTTAGAGCAAACTCCTGCTTTAAATCTAGTTTAATTATTATCTATATAATTTTTTCCTATTTTTGTTGTGATATAATATACAAAGAGGATTTAACGAGTGGGGTTTTAAAATGATAAAAAAGATAATTGCGGTACTGATATGCTTGTTTTTAATGATTAATATAGCTTTTGGAGTAAGCTTTACTGATATTAATACTCATTGGGCAAAAAATGATATCTCTACATTAGCTAATAATGAGTTGGTAAGTGGATATGAAGATAATACATTTAGACCAACACAAAAAATAAAAAGAGATGAATTTATTGCAATAGTAATGAGATTATTAGAAGAACAATTGGGTAAAGAGAAACTTGATTCTTTACTAGAACAGTCTTTGGATAAATCAGACCTTTTACCTTGGGAAGAGGAATACGATGAAGTATATGATATATTACAGCTTCCTAATTACTGGGCAAAAAATGTTGTCATGGACGCAGTGAATTTAAGGTTATTGCCATATGAATACAATGTCTATCCATTTATAAGCTACTATAGTTTTAGAGCTGATATTACCCGTGGTGAAGCTTCTTACATAATGACTAATGCTGCAAAACTTTTAAATATAAAAGCTGATAGGATGTTACATAATTATATTTTAGAAACTGTAAGTGACATAACAGACTCACATCCATACTCCATAGCTATGCTAGATGCTTATGCTATTGGTTTGATAAGCGGTTATGAAGATAATACATTAAGACCTAATAATAATCTAACTAGAGCTGAATCAGTAGCTATGCTAATTAAATTTTTTGACCTAGATAGGCTTCAATCCTTTACTCCTGAAGATACTCCTTATATATTTTTAGAAAATGTTTATGACTATGAAAAACCTATGAGATATTTTCCACCACTAGTAAATGGCGAAATGCAATTAGATACTTTAAATCTAGTAAATACTATACATAACAATTTGGACATTAGTGAGGGTTATTTACAGTTTTTATATAATCCTGATAATAAAGTGTTAACTTTAGAGTTTTATAATGATAGAGAAGATTTTTTATCTTTACAAGAATCTCCTAATAAAGAAACTTATATTTCAAGACTGGCACAGACACTTTATATGACTTTTACCATCAACCCAGAAAACATGACCAAATATACAAAAACAACAAGGATAAGTAGAAACTACAGCAAATATAATCCTTATCAACTAATCTCTTGGGGCAATGGATTTGAAAATGATTTATTAAATAACCATTATGACTTTTTAGAAATATTATTTGATTATCTTTTTGATGATGAGAAACATGATTTGTTAAGTAAGATAGAAACCTTTCTTATCGAGGGAATCGGTGGTTCAGAATATTACAAAGAAATTAACGAAAGATACACATCTTGGAAACCTCTAGCTGATGGAATATTTATTATGGAAATAATGGAGGAAGACAATGAATAAATTAAATATTGCAATAATAGGCTTTGGCAATGCAGCTAAAGCTTTTTCTAAAATTCTAATTGAAAAAGAAAAAAACATTATAGATAAGTACGATTTTAAACCTATAATAACAGCAATTGCAACTAACTCAAGAGGATGTTTGATTTCAGACGAGCAGTTAAATATAAAAGAATTAATAAATATGAAAAACTATTTTAATCATCCAAAATATACTACATTAAACTCTTTAGACTTAATAAAGCAAGCTAATTATGATCTAATGATTGAACTAACTCCTTTAAATATTGAAAATGGACAACCAGCAACTGAGTACATAAAAACAGCACTTAAAAGAGGAAAGCATGTAATAACTGCTAATAAGGGTCCTATTGCTCATGCATACCAAGAACTTAAAGAATTAGCTAATCACATGAATGTTAAATTGTATTACGAGACAACAGTTATGGACGGGACTCCCATCTTTAATTTATTTAATGATACATTACCTTTTTGCAAAGTTATAGGTTTTGAGGGTATTTTAAATACTACAACCAACTATATTATTACTGAGATGGAAAAAGGAATTTCTTTTAAAGATGCTCTAGAGAAAGGTAGAAAACAAGGTTTTGTAGAAGCTAACCCTAAAAATGATTTAGCTGGTTATGATGCTGCAGCAAAAGTCAGTGTGTTAGTTAATGCATTAATGAACAAAAATATTAGACCACAACAAGTACAAACTGAGGGAATAGAAACTTTAAGTTTTGATGATATTGCAAAAGCTACCAAAAATAATGTGAAAATAAAGCTTTTATGTAGAGCTTATTATGAAAACTCAGAGTTGATAGCTGAAGTAAAGCTGAAAAAATTAAATTTTGATCATCCATTAGCAAATATAAACGGTACCTCTTCTGCTATTACTATAAAAACGGATTTAATGAAAGACATAACTATAATAGAGAATGAACCTGAAATTAACCAAACAGGCTTTGGAATATTTAGTGATATGATAAGACTTATAGACACAATTTAATCAAAAAAGCATGAAGACCATAATAATCTTCATGCTTTTTTCTTACTGTAGCATTCTTCTTAACCAATCAAGAACTTTGAGAGTAGTTCTTCTTCTAACTCCATCTCTTGATGAGTTAATAATATATTTGTCTGTATATAACTTTCCTTTAATATATAAACCTACATAAACTAGACCAACAGGCTTTTCCTCTGTTCCACCGCCTGGTCCAGCAATTCCAGTAGTAGCTATTCCTATGTCAGAGTTTGAAAACTCTGCTATACCTTTAGCCATTTGTCCAGCAACTTGATCACTAACTGCTCCATATTCTTTAATTAAGTCCTCTTTTACTTTCAGATGTTTAATCTTTGATTCATTAGTATATGCCACTAAAGCTTCTTTAAACACACTAGACACCCCAGGAACACTTATTAAAGTAGATGAAATTAATCCTCCAGTACAAGACTCTGCTACACTTATACTGAGCTCTTTTTGTTTCAATAAATCTATTACAACAGATTCAATAGAGTCTTCATCATATCCATAAACTTTATTTTTAAATCGATTTTTTAATTCTTCAATTACAGGTTGACTTATTTTTTTGGCTTCTTCTAGTGAAGTCGCCTTAGAAGTCACTCTTACGGTTAATTCTCCAAAATGTGCATAGGTAGCTATAGTTGGATTTGTTTGATTACTAACAATATCTTTAATCAACTCTTCTGCACTGGATTCTCCAATACCTATTAGTTTAATATTTCTAGAATATAAAATACTGTTATTTTCTTTTTCAAGTAAATCTTTAACAAAACTATTATACATAGGTTTCATTTCTCTAGGAGGTCCAGGTAGTAAAAAGATGTGCTTGTCTTTATAATCAAGTCTACATCCTGGAGCACTTCCATTTGGATTGTATAAGGGTTTTGAACCTTTTGGAAAAAGAGTTTGTCTGTAATTGTTAGGAGAAATATTGCCTCCGTATCTTCTATTAAACCGATCTTCTAACCAGACTACAGCTTCTTCATTTTGAACCAATTCTAATTCACAAGCTTGAGCTAATGCTTCTTTTGTCATATCATCTTGAGTTGGTCCTAATCCTCCTGTGCATATTATGACATCATTTGCCTTAATAGCATTTTCTATAGCCATCTTTAATCTATTGTGATTATCTCCAACAACAAGATGCTTGTACACATTAACACCAATTTCAGCTAACTGTTTTGCTAACCAAGTAGCGTTTGTATTTACTGTATCTCCAAGTAACAATTCTGTTCCTACACATATAATTTCAGCTTTCACAATCTTATCCTTCCTTCATTAAGCAATACACTTTAGTATTATACACCTATTTTATAGATTAATCTTTTATTTTTATCTTAAATGTATCCTAATAAACTGCATAAAAGCACAGTTTTTTAATCATCTGAGACTTATAATATCAAATTAGTAGACTTCAAAGAGTCTAAAATCATTTTACAAACTAGCCCAAGCAAGTTATAATTAATTAAAGAAGATTTCCTGTGATGTTCGTGGAGCAAAATATCTCAAACCAACACACACACATCGGGAATCTAATAACGAGGAAGATGGCATGCCTCCAAGAGAGTGGACGTCAGAGGCCTCGTTTGTGATGCCCACTTAGTCGAATAGGGATTTGAGATCAAAGCTTTACGGCATTATGGGAGTTATTTTTCAGATAAAAGGAATCATCAATTGATGATTCCTTTTATCTATTTTTATATTTCTTCTAACTTTTTAATTGTTGCTTCATATCCTAACTTTTGCATCTCCTTTGCTTTATCAACCTTATGATAAGGATATTCTTCTAACTTTGGAATAATTACATAGTCAGCATTATGATATCCTAACTGAGAATTATTTCTAACCATGATATTAAACACTGCATAAAGTGTTTCAAGCAATTTGCCTTCTAGCTCAATCTCTGGTAGCTCTCCATTTAAATCAATTGCGAAAATTACATCTGCACCCATATCTTTTACCACATTAGATGGCACGTTATTAACCACGCCTCCATCAACTAAAATGGTTCCATTCTCTTTTATTGGCACAAAAACACCTGGTAAAGCACAACTAGATTGAACTGCTTTTAGAAGATTACCTTTCTTATAAACCTTCTCTTTTGCATGTTTAACATCAGTTGCCACTGCTGCAAAAGGAAGACTTAGTTGATCAAAGTCATTTATACCTATTATATCTTCTAAAAAGTCTCCTATAGCAGCTGGGTCATATCCAATCTCCCACTTTTTCCACTTCAACAAATCCGGCAATTCTAGATTTTCAACTACTTTTTCCATCTCTTTCCAACCAATACCGGCAGCCATACAAGCTCCAACTATACTCCCTACACTAGTACCTGCTATTAAATCGAACTTTAAATTATACTCATCAAAAGCTTTTAATGCTCCTATATGAGCTGCTCCTCTAGCAGCTCCTCCACCTAAAGCTAATCCTATTTTTTTGTTCTTAAATTTTTTTGATAAATCTTTTACCATAGTCACACCTCACTTTATATAATATTTGATGGTTTCGCCCATAGTTTATTAAATAAGCTTTGGGTTTGGCCTTTCATAATACTTAATTGTTTTTTTGCTCTTTTATCTTCTGCTAGATATGCATACATTTGTGCTCCCTCTAACTCACACAATTTCTTATAATGAGGGAAAACTTCTCTTAATAAAAATTCACTAAATTTAACAAGTCGAAAAGGTCCAAAACTTCTTTGCATTTCACCTGGTTTATTCAATACCGCAACACTATATAGATTTTTAATATTATCTACTATGCAATCTTTTGTTAATTCTTTGGCAAAAACGATTGTGAAGCAATCTCCTAATAAATCACCACTACAGCTATGTGCATCACTTACTCCTACAATTGGAATGTCAGCTCCATTTCTATAAGATTCATAGTATCTTGCAATTTGCAGTGTATTAGCGTATTCCTCATGCGAATAATATCCACTTAGAAGTTCTATAGCATCAAAGATTTTATTATCAATGAAATAATCAATTATACTTTTTGAAACATAATAGCCAGTCCAAACTTCCCAGTATGGGTGACAAAAAACACCCAATCCATTTAACTTACTAATTCTCTCAAAAGCCCAAATACTAGAAGCTATTATGAATTTCGTTTTGTCATCTTCTATATTATCTAGCTTATTTTCAATAGACTTCACTTGTAGAAAATAATCTTGTTCATGACTTCTTACAAACTCATTTAAACTACTCTCTCCTCCAAAGTTTAAAAAGTGAACTGGATTATCTGGTAAGTGGACTTCTTCACCTGGTAATATCAGCATATCAATATCGACATCATTGAATCGTTGTATTGCTTCGATTGAAGGCTGATATTGATGATGATCAGTAACTGAAATAAAATCAAAACCATAATTCCTTGCACTCGCAGCAATAAAAGCTGGTGACTCTTCACCATCAGAATAATATGAATGAGTATGCAAATCTCCAAAGTATGGCCTTTTAGTAAATAGATCATCATTGAGAGAATATATTCTTATTCTTAAAGGATTCATCTCTTCATTTAAGTCATTTATTACAAACATATGCTCTTGTTCACCAGTAAAGTGTTGAACAATGTTTAAAATCCCGTTTTTAACTTCTATTAACTTTGGCCTTTGATAATTAAACTCACCAGCTTCAGATATTCTTTCCAAAGGGTAATAGAGAACTTCATATTCTTCTCCCTCATTAAACTTTACATGCTCATAAAGTGGTCTGATTTTAATTTCAACTGTTTTATCCGCAGGAACAACCTTTGGATATATATCATAATACTGCAGCTTCTTATCCAACTTCTATCATCCTCTATATATACTTTTAATAAAATATTCAACATAATTTACTCTATTCCTGCATACACAAAAAGAAATCTCTAAAGCTTTTAATAAGCCCTAGAGATATTCTTATTTCTCTAATACCTCATCTAATATTTTAGCTGCTACATCTATAATCATTCTACAGTCCTTATTATGTATTTCTCTCAGTTCATCACAGTTTTGACTTTCTAATTCTTCCTCAAACCTATGAATATATTCTTTTACAATTAACTTGAGTGAGGGGCAAAAATGCCCTCCGCTAACTGCCTTAACTCTACCAATAATCAGCACTGCACCAACCATTGCTCCACATGCACCTCTAACTGCCATTCCTCCACCTAAACTTGCTGCCATTTTTACGTCATCTCTAGTTATTCCTAAATCATATGCATTGTTTGCTCCGCAAACTATTTGTTCTGCTCAGTTTAGGTCATATTTGGATATATCTATTTCTTCAATATAATCATATAGCTTCAAAGTATCCCTCCTGTTTAAATACAAACTCTCGATAAAGGGAGATTCATCCCGTTTATTTACGTTGAATAGATTTATATGTTTGAGTACAAATGACTAATGTTTTTTCATTTGATCAAAAGGTGGTTTAGCATCTTTAGGCAAAGGAGATTGATATTTTTGCCCTTTTGTTTTTTGTTTAAATTCTTTTTTAGCTTTTTCTAGCAAAGAGTGATCTCTTAATAATTTACTTCCTGCAGAGGCCATTGCTTTTGCAGCAAACAACATACCTTTGTGACCTATACTCATTCCATAATAAGAAACATTTTGCCAAGAGTGTCCTGGACTACCTATTCCAGCACATGCAGTAGTTATCTGCCCTGTAGGAGCTACCCATGATACATCAGAAACATCAGTTGAACCAGCCATTGTTTTTCCTTTATCTACAGGATCAACAACATCATCATGAATGAACTTATCTTCAAATTTATCAGATTCTTCCATATTTTCTATAGCCTTTTTTCTCATATCTTTATATGTTTTAGAAATTTCTTTAGCAAACTCAATTTCTTCTTCAGTCCATTCATATGGGCCAATTTCTTTCATACTCTCAAGCATAACATTACTTATTGTATCATTTGGTAAATAGTTATAGCATGCTGCCAATATTTTGTAGTCCATAGTAGTTTCAGTCATTAAAGTTGCACCCTTGGCTATTTTAACAACTCTTTCAAAAATCTCATCCACATCATTTCTTTTTGGAGCCCTTACATAATACCAAACTTGTGCTTTATCTGGAACAACGTTAGGCTCCCCTCCTCCATTAGTAATAACATAATGAATTCTGGCTGATTGAATAATATGCTCTCTCAAAAAATTTACCCCTGTATTCATTAGTTCAACCGCATCTAAAGCACTTCTGCCATTATGTGGATCACCTGCTGCATGTGCAGTTATACCATGGAAATTAAATTTAACAGAGTTCATAGCATTTGAACTACCTGACCAAGCTGTATTTAATGACATAGGATGCCATGTCAATACAGCATCTAAATCATCAAACAATCCCTCTCTAGCCATGAAAACTTTACCTACTAAAGTCTCTTCTGCTGGGCATCCATAAAAAATTATAGTTCCATCTAAGTTGTCTTCCTTCATTTCTTTTTGAAGTGCTAAAACGGAACCTAATACCCCAGCTCCATATAAATTATGCCCACACCCATGTCCAGGAGCATCTTCAACTAAAGGATCCTTCTCAGCCTTTACTTTTTGTGATAGATGAGGCAACGCATCATATTCAGCTAGAAAGCCAATCTTTGGTTGGCCACTACCCCATTTAGCTTCAAAAGCTGTTGGCATTCCTGCTACGCCTCTAGTTACAACAAAGCCTTTTTCTTCTAATATATCCGCTAATAGCTTCGCAGACTTTTCTTCTTGCAAACCTACTTCTGCAAATTCCCAGATTTTATCACTCACATCTGTTAAAAAATCTTTATTTTGTTCTATATAATCAATTGCTTTTTTACCAATCAATTTTTTATTCCTCCTTATTAAGTACCATTAAAAGATAGGAAGAGGTTTTTTAACCTCTTCCTTACTATCATTTAATATTGTGGTCTTTCCCAAACCTTTTGTCCTTCAATATATGTGTATTCTAATTTTGTTCTGTAGTCAAATGGATGACCATCAAAAATTAAGAAGTCAGCATCTTTACCTTCTTCTAAAGAACCAACTCTATCTTCAATTTCTAAAGCTTCTGCTGGATTAATTGTCATCATTTTCAATGTATCTTCAAAGCTAATTCCATACTTAGAAGATATTGCTCCATAAGCTAAGAAGTGTCTACAGTTTAAGAATGGATGGTCTGTCATTAGACAAACTTTAACACCAGCTTTATGTAAAATTGCAGGGTTTGCATCTGTAAAGTCCTTTGTCTCTACTTTACCAGAACTACTTAATCCAGGCCCTACTGAAGCTATTACCTTATTCTCTGCTAAGAAATCAGCTATTAAATGACCATCAGTACAATGCTCAATTGAAAAATCTACATCTAACTCTTTACATAACCTTACTGCTGTTACAATATCATCATGTCTATGAGCATGTATTCTAAAAGGAATCTCTTTTTTAAGAACCATTACACCTGGTTCATATTTCATGTCAATATCAAAATCTTTTCCATCAGTTTCTGCCTTTTCTTTTTTAGCCATATAGGCCTTAACTTCTTCAAAGTATTCTCTGATCAATCCTGCTGTACCCATTCTAGTTGATGGTGCATGCTTAAGATTTTGACCATGATTTCTCTTTGGATTTTCTCCTAAAGCACCTTTTAATCCACTTGGATTTCTAACAACCATATCATCGATTATAGTTCCATATGATTTACATACAAAACCTAAACCACCAATAGGGTTGCCTGATCCTGGTACGATTTGTAAAGTAGTAATTCCACCTTCTCTTGCACCTTCAAAACTTCTTTGTCTAGGATTAGCAGCATCAAAAGCACTAACCTTTGGATTAACTGGATCTGGCTTTTCATTGCCATCATAACCTGGTCTACCTTCTCCATCACCCCAAACACCTACGTGTGAATGCATATCAATTAATCCTGGGGTAATAGTTTTACCTTCTAGATCCATTACATCAGCTTCACTCGGCACATCAAGGTTTTCTCCAATGGCAACAATTTTACCATCTTCTATTAACATTTGACCTGATTCTAAAACTTCTCCTATAACAGGGTATATTTTAGCATTTTTAATAAATAACATTTAAAGCACCTCCCGCTCATAAACAACATTTCCTTCTACTACTGTAACATCAGCAAATGTCATAAATGATAGTGGATCTCCTGACCAAATTACAAAGTCAGCATCTTTACCAATTTCTAATGAACCAATTCTATCTTGTTGACCCATATGCACAGCTGAATTATAGGTAATAGAACGTAAAGCTGTATCTCTATCCATTCCCCAACTTACAGCAATACCTGCTGTCGTTCTTAAATGTCTTCCTGAAACTACTGCATGATCTGTTGTAAAGCAAAAATCTAATCCTGCTCTATACATAACCATAGGGGCTTTAAAGTCTCTTTCTCTATTCTCAACTTTTGATCCATAATTCATAGTTGGACCAACTGCACAATGAGGTTTGTATTTTACGAGATAGTCTACTACTAAATCTCCGTCTGTAACATGTTCAAGAGTGTATCTAAGATCAAACTCATTGCATATTCTTATTGCTGTTACAATATCATCATGACGATGACAATGTATTAGAAGTGGCAATTCCTTTTTCATAACAGGAATCAAAGCTTCACTATTCTTATCAAACTTTGGATCTTCGCCAGTTTCTTTTTTTCTTAAATATTGCTTTGCTTTTAGTAAAGCCTCTCTTAAAATGGCTGCATTACCCATTCTAGTTGATGGTGATTTATTTTGCCCACCATACTTGTTCTTTGGGTTTTCACCTAAAGCAGATTTCATACCTATTTCTGCAAATACAGCTTCATCAACAAATGTTGTTTTCTTTGTTTTTACAGCTACCGCTGTTCCACCTAATAGATTTGCACTTCCTGGTAAAACTCCTGTTGCAGTAATACCAGCTTCACGGAATTCATCAAAATCTGCTGCTTTCATATTGATACCATCTTTGGCATGACACCAAGCAGTTATTGGGTTTGTGCCTTCATTTGTATCTCTACCTTCCCAGCCAACACCTTTTTCACTTATACCTGCATGTGAATGAGCTTCTACTATGCCAGGTGTAACTGTTCTTCCTTTAGCATCAATAACAGTTGCACCTTCTGGAACATTAACATCTGATCCCATATCTACAATTTTTCCATCTTTAGCAACTAAGGTAGCATCTTCTATTACACCATTAGTGACTGTTTCAATGCGCGCATTTATTACAGCTAACATTGTTTCCCTCCTTAAAACATCTTAATTTCTACTACATCTATAAATATTCAACAAAAGGATGTTAATCCCTCTTATAATTAAAAAATAAATGAAATTAATAATTTCTTTTTGAACCAAGTTTTAGTAGTATTATACAGAGGCGGTGATTTATTATGGACTTTATATTTAAAGCTCCAATATATGATAAAGATTCTTTTGATTTTAAAAATGAAGCATATCTATTTATTAAAAGTTTACCCAATTACGAAGAAACTCCTTTAGTTAGCCTTATAAATTTAGCTGAAAAAATAGAAATTAATAATATTTTACTAAAAGATGAGTCAAATAGATTAGGCTTAAATGCTTTTAAAATATTAGGAGCAATGAATGCTATATTTAGTGTTTTAAAAAAATACTATGAGCTTGATAATGAGCAAATAAGTTTTGAAGATTTAATTACTTTTCTTAAAGATAAACCTCCACTTACTTTCATTACTGCTACGGATGGAAATCACGGAAAAGCTGTTGCAAAAGCTTCAAGACTATTTGGTCAAAAAGCTATTGTTTATTTACCTAAAGGTGCAGCTAAAGCAAGACTTGATGCAATTATAGAGGAAGGTGCCAAAGCTGAAATTTTAGATATAAACTACGATCAAGCAGTAGCTTTTGCTAACAAACAAGCAATGGAAAATGGTTATATTTTAGTTCAAGATACATCTTTAGAGAACTATATTGATATACCAGCTGATATTATGAGAGGATATCAGACTATAGTTTTTGAACTACTAGACCAATTATGCAAAAAGGTAACTCATATTATTTTACAAGCTGGTGTAGGCTCTTTTGCAGGATCTTTTATTAATGCCTTTGCTAACTTGTTTAACTACAAACCAACCTTTATAATTGTGGAGCCTAAAAATGCTAATTGTTATTTTACTTCTGCTCAAAATAGAGAGTTTAGTTCTGTAAAAGGAGATCTAGCTACAATAATGGCTGGACTTGCTTGTGGAGAACCTAATAAAATTGCTTACCCGATTATATACAATAATTCTACATGTTTTATTAGTGCAAATGATTATATTGCAAAAAAGGGCATGAAAATATTAGCTAATCCAATTGAGGGTGATGTAAAGATTAAATCTGGTGAAAGTGGGGCTATTGGAGTTGGTGTAATTAGTGAAATTATGACTAATGAAAAGTATGCTTGTATAAGAAAAGACTTAGATCTTAATAATAAAAGTACTGTTTTAGTGGTAAATACTGAAGGAATTACTGATCCAGAAAACTATAATGAAGTAATGAAAGAAGATATTTAATTATCTAGTATTGTGATTATTTCGTCGATTTTATATATTTTTAAGGCTTGTGTTAGATCCATACCTGTTTTAACAATTACTGTGTGATAAAGGTTTGCTAAAACTAATCCATTTTGAAGACCATGAGTGATAAAGCTTGCAATTACACCATATTCCAAGTAAATAATTGCTAAAACAACACCCATTATACCGCTTATTACATTTAGTGGAAATTGATTATGCGCCAATCCAAATAAAATAGAAGTAATTATTACAGACATAAATATAGGCATAAAGATATTTAAAAATGATATGCCTAATAGTCTAAAAACTACTTCTTCAAAAAATGGACCTATAAAAATTGTCAATGCTATAGTTAATAAGGGAGATCGTTTCCATAAATGCAATAATCCAGATAGGGATCTATCTCTCTCTTTTGTAATTACTTTATCTCCTAAAAAGATAGAGCAAAGTGCTATAAGTACTCCTAACAAAACACTAATTTGTATCCCTTTTTGTGTTATTTCAAAAGCTTCTAGCACTTATATCACCCCATTAATTGACTTGAATTAATGATATCACTTAAAGGATATTTTTGTCTAACTACTTCTTGTAAAAAGATTGTGATAAATTTGAGCTAAATCTATATCTTTTTCTCTCATTAAAACTAATAAATGATAAACTAGATCACTTATCTCATCAACTAATTCAGCTTTCTCTTTTCTTGAAGCTATAACAACCTCAATTGCTTCTTCACCAACTTTTTGTGCAATTCTATCTAAGCCACTAGTGAAAAGAGTAGTTGTATAAGACTCCTTTGGAAGATTCTTCTTTCTACTTTTAATTACTTTTTCTAGCTCAATCAACTGACTAAAAAGCTTATTATCTCCTAATACTTTATTAAAAAAGCAACTATACTCTCCTGTGTGACATGTATTTCCATGTGGTTTTACTGTAATTAAGAAAGCATCTTTATCACAATCAAGAGTTATGGTTTTAACATCTAAAAAATTCCCTGAAGTTTCGCCTTTATGCCATAGCTTTTGTCTTGATCGAGAATAAAACCAAACTTGTTTTGTTTCTAATGTTTTATTATAGGATTCTTGATTCATATAGCCAAGCATCAAAACTGATCCTGTTTCATCGTCTTGTATTATCGCTGGAATTAAACCTTTATTATTAAACTTCATAATCTCACCTTTATATTTCTATCACTTAAGTATTTCTTTAGTTCCTTAATGTTTACTAAGTTTTGATGAAAAATAGATGCTGCTAATGCTCCAGTAACATTAGTCTTATTAAATACTTCATAGAAATCACTCAAACTTCCAGCACCTCCTGAAGCAATAACGGGGACTGTTAGCTTACTTACACTTTGATACAACTCTATATCAAAGCCATTTTTCATTCCATCTTTGTCAATACTAGTAATCAACAGCTCTCCAGCACCTAAGTCCACTGCTTGCTTTGACCATTTTGCAAGAGTTACTTCAGTTTTTTTTCTTCCACCATGAGTAAAAACATACCATTTATCATTTTCTTTTTTAACATCTATTGATACAACTACACATTGACTTCCATATTTTTTTGCTATTTCTTTTATTAAAGTAGGATTTTTAATAGCTGCTGAGTTAATAGCTACTTTATCAGCTCCTGAATGTAAAAGCTTATCTACATCACTAATATTTTTAATACCTCCACCTACGGTAAGGGGTATAAAAACATTTCTCGCTACTTTAGAAACTGTTTCGTATAAAGTATTTCTACTCTCTACTGTTGCAGTAATATCTAAAAAAGTTAGCTCATCTGCTAATGATTTATTATATTTTTTAGCTTGCTCTATCGGGTCTCCTTGATCTTTTAGGTTAATAAAATTTTTTCCCTTCACAACTCTATCATTTTTTATATCTAAACATGGGATTATTCTCTTAGCCAGCATTTAACTCACCCAGATCTAATCTATTTTCATATATAGCTTTTCCAACTACAGTTGCATTAACTTTTAGTTTTTCTAGCTGTTTAATATCTTCAATGGAAGAAACTCCACCTGAAGCAATTAATTTTATACCTACGTATCTATTAATTATTTTCTTATATAGTTTAGTATTTGGTCCAGTTAATAAACCATCTTTTTCAATATCAGTTACTAAAAAGTTATTAATGCCTTTATGATACCAATAATCTATTAGGGTAAAAATAGAAAGGTTTGTGTTTTTTAACCATCCAGAACTTTTAACTTCATTGCCTACTACATCAAGTGCAATAATAACCCTGTCTTTATATTGGTAAGCTAAAGTTTTAATCCACTCTTCTTTTCTAGTAGCAGCAGATCCTATTACTATTGATTTAGCCCCTTGAAGGAGCAGTTGATTTGCATAGTTATAGTTACTAATACCCCCAGCTACTTGCAATTTGTTGGGAAAATTTTTAACCAGTTCTAAAAGTAGATTTAAATTCTTGTTATCTTTTGCTCCTTCTAAATTAACAACATGTATTGTATTAAATCCCATTTCAATATATTTTTTTATTACAAGTTTAGGATCTTGACTATAGATTTTCTGCTTATTAAAATTACCTTTTTCTAACCTTACAACTTTTTTATCTAAGATATCCACCGCTGGAATAACTATCATACTAAATCACCAAATTCCTTTAATATTTTTAGTCCATCAACTCCACTTTTCTCTGGATGAAACTGTGTTGCTAATAAATTATTCTTTTTTATCACTGCTGAAAAATTGGTTATATAGTTTGTAAAACCTACTGTATAATCTGTAATAGGTAAATAAAAACTGTGTATAAAATAATAGAAAGCAGACTCTGTGTTATTATAATCAACCTTATTCCAACCCATATGAGGCACTATTCCTTCTTTTGAGCAGAATTTTTCAACTACAGTATCAATTACTCCTAGTCCTTGTTCTAATCCTTCTTGACTGCTTTTAGCCAATACTTGCATTCCTAAACAAATTCCTAAGGTAGGAACTCCATTTAATATTTTTGCTTTCAAATCATGATAGATATCATCTTTCTTTAGTTGTTTAATTGCATCATCAAATGCTCCTACACCAGGTAAAATAATAGCTTTAGCATTTTTAATTTCATTCTTTTTATTAATTACTTCACTCTCAAAACCTAAATATTTTAATGCATTTCTAACATTAAATATATTTCCTACTTTATAATCAATAATTGAGATCATATTAACATCCCCTTAGTTGACTGAACTCCCTTCAGTGATTTATTAAAATGATTTGCAATAGATCTACCAATTCCTTTAAAAATAGCTTCTGCTATATGATGATTGTTTTTACCACTTATCATTTTCACATGCATAGTTATTTTTGAATTGTTTATTAAGGCTATTAAAAATTCTTCTATTAATTCAAGTGGGAAATTTGCAATTTGAGTCATATCAAAATCTACATCACATGCTAAAAAAGGTCTATTAGATATATCACTAACTATTAGTATTAAAGATTCATCCATTGGAGAATATACTTGAGAATAGCGTTGATACTTACAATCTTTTAGCATTTGATTAAATAATTGTCCTAAAGTTATCCCTATGTCCTCAGCACTATGATGAAAGCCAGTCTCTACATCTCCTTTTACTTTGAGGTTTACTCCAAAACCACTATAAAAGAATAGAGAATTTAATAAGTGATCAAAAAAACCATTACCACTACTGATATTAATATCACTAGAGTTATTAATTTCCAAATCAACTTCAACTTCTTTTGTCTTTCTAATTAATTTATTCATTTGGCATCCCCTCGATAATTTCTGTTAATTCCTTAATAAACTGATCATTCTCTTTAGGTAATCCTACACTTATTCTTAAAGTGTTTTTCATATTGTTTGTATTGAAATCAGATAATCTGATATGAATATCTCTCTTTTGCAACTCTTGATAAATCATTTTACTTATGTTTCCAAAATCTACTAATATGAAATTTGTTGCACTTGGGTACACTAAAAGATTTAACTCCTTTAGTTTTTCTATTAGCTTATCTCTTTCAAAAGTTATATTTTTAACATAATCTAAGAATGTCTTCTTTTCAGCTAAAGCTGCTGTAGCTATAAATTGGCTAAAATTTGATATATTAAAAGGCATCTGACTATTTCTTATTTTCTTAATATTATCTTTATTAGACATGCAATATCCAACTCTTAAACCAGCTAGAGCAAAGGCTTTTGATAGTGTTCTCACTATTAGTAAGTTGTTGTAATTAGCAATATCATCAACCAAACTTTTTTTTGCAAATTCAAAATATGCTTCATCCAACAAAACATATGAGTTGGTGTTTTTTAATATTTTTATAATCTTATCTGCACAAAAGAGATTTCCAGTAGGATTATTAGGGTTGCAAATAATCACTAGATCAATCTTCTTATCATTAGCTATTTTTATTATTTTATCTTCTGGTAATGAGAAATCCTCATTTAACTTAAGTAAATAAATCTCTTTATTTTTAAGTTTTGCATAATGCTTATATACACCAAATGTTGGCTCTATGATTAAAATTCTTTCAGAGCAAAAACAATCTACCAAATTAGAGATTATTTCATCGGCTCCATTACCACAGACAATACAATCTTCATCTATTTTGTTATAACTAGCTAGAGCTTTTATTAAAGGTCCATCTTCTTGTTTGATATATCTATTAAGCCTCATTTGTTCCAAATCAATTGATTTGTTTAATAATTCTAGTGGTGATAGTGGATGTTCATTTAAATTCATCCTCAATCCACTTTCAATGTAATTATATTTATTCATTTCTCATTCTTTCCCTAATGGCATTAGCATGGCCAGTTAATCCTTCTTTTTCTGCTAATAAGATTACATCATCACTACAACTTTGAAGAGCTTGTTTTGTGTAATATAATACTCCACTAACCGTGTAAAAATCCCTCACACTTAATGATGAAGTAAATCTAGCTGTTTGACTGGTAGGTAAAACATGATTTACTCCTGCGAAATAATCGCCTAAGCTCTCAGCTGCAAAATGTCCCAAAAATATTGATCCAGCATTTTCAATGTAATCTAGAAAATCAAAAGGATTGTCAATTGCAATTTCTAAATGTTCTGGGGCTAGAGTGTTAATAAGCTTTGCTGCTTGTATAAAATCATCTACAATAACATATGCTCCATTTGTAATACTTTGACTGGCTATGTTTTTTCTAGGTAATTTGTTTAGTTGTTTGCTTATTTGATGATTTATTTTATCTACGATACTTTGATTAGTAGCTATTAATATTACTCTTGCTAAAGGGTCATGTTCTGCTTGGGCTAATAAATCACTTGCTGCATATGCTGAATTTGTTGTTTCATTTGCTAATACACAAACTTCGCTTGGTCCAGCTAACATATCTATACCAACATTTCCATAAACATATCTTTTAGCTTCAGTGACATAAACGTTTCCTGGGCCAACTATTTTATCTACTTTAGTTACTGACTCAGTACCATAAGCAAGTGCTGCAATTGCTTGAGCACCACCAATTTTATATATTTTATCTACACCAGATAAATATGCTGCTGCTAATGTCTCTTTTGGTATTAAACCGTCTTTTTTGGGCGGAGTTGTCATAAAGATTTGATTTACACCAGCAACTTTTGCTGGTATAGCATTCATAAGTACTGATGAAGGATATGACGCTGTGCCACCTGGGACGTATATTCCGACCTTTTCAATTGGTCTGACTAATTCTCCCCTGATTACTCCATTAGACGTATCAAACCATGAATTTTCCAATTGTTTTTTGTGGAACTCTTCTATATTTTTCTTTGCTTTTTTGAGAGCATCTAACCAATCTTTATCAACTGAGTTATATGCTTTTTCTATCTCAAACCTAGATACTTCTATTTCTTTTAGATCTACTTTATCAAACATCTTTGTAAACTTAATTAAAGCTTTATCTTTACTTATTTTCACTTCTTGACATATTTTACTAACACTCTCTTGTACTTTTATACCTGCTACATTATCTACATTTGCGTACTCATTTATAAATTTATCAACACTATATTGCTTTAACATCTTGATTCTCCTTAAGACTGCTAATTAAATTTGTTATAGAATTTCTCTTCAATTGGTAACTTGATATATTAGCTATTAACCTTACTGAAACATCAGCTACTTTTACAACTTCTTTTAAGTCATTAGCCTTTAGTGTATTTCCCGTGCTTACTATATCTAAAATTGCATCAGCTAATCCTAAAATTGGGGCAAGTTCTACAGAACCATTCAATTTGATTACTTCAGCATTAATATTGTTATTTACACAATATTCTTTAGTAATATTGACATACTTTGAAGCTATTACATTTATCTTTTTTCTTTCTGATTGGGCAATTGCTAAGTGGCAATTACCAATATCACAATCAAATAGCTCATAAACGTTATATTCATTTTCCATTAATATATCTTTTCCAACTAAGCCGACATCAGCTATTCCTTTTTCTACATAAATAGGTACATCAACTGGTTTTGCTTGGATTATTTTATAATTTCCAACTTTCCAAACTAATTTACGACTAGAATTTTTGTCTATATGTGCACAAATCCCTAATAGTTTCACACATTCACTTTTAAGTCTTCCTGAAGGTATTACAATTGTAAGTTCATTCATTTTTATTCTCCTAAATAGTTAGCATCTAAAGCAAATCCTATTGCAGGAAAGCTTTTATCAAATCTTTTTGACAAATCATCATATCTACCGCCACTAATTATTGGATTAGCCACTTTAGGGACATACACTTCAAATACTAAACCAGTATAGTAATCTAAATTTTTTACTAACCCAATATCAAAAACAAGCCTCTTGGCAAACTTGGCAAGTAATTCTAATACTGCTTTTGGCATTAAATACTCTGGAAAAACTTGTTTTATAATATCTAAAGCTTTTAAAATTTCTCTTTCATTAAACAATTTCCAGATTAAATCATATTCGTTCTTACTTAATTTATTACTTAATATTTCCTGAATCTTAACGTAATTGTGCTCTAATAAACTCTTTTTAAATTCTTTTTCTTCTTTGTTTTTTAAATCTAGTTTTTCAATCATCATATTAACTAGTGGTAAGTAATTAATACAAAAAACTCCTTTTTTTATATCAATTGTTTTTATATATTCAAATACTAATTCAGTAATTAAAAAATCAGTTTCTTTTTCATCCCCACCAAAAATCTCAACACCTATCTGCCTATAGTTTTTAGATTTGTCTTTTCTAAAAACTTCACCATAATATGCAATTCTTTTTGGTAACTTATTATCACTCTTAGCAAAACTTGCTACTAAAGCAGTTGTGTAATCAGCTCTCAATACTTCGATTTCTTTTCCATTTACACATCTATATAAATGTTTATCTAAAATACTTCCTTGATAAATATCATAATTATTCATTATGGGCACATATACTTCTCTAAAACCATATTCTAAATTTACACATCTGAGTTTATACTCAATTTTTCTCATCTTTTCTCTGTTCATAATATCATCCTTTATTTAGTTAACGAATTAAAGCCTATAACATATTAACAAATCTAAATCATTTTATCAAGTACTTTTTTAAAAAAAATATACCTCCCAAAGTTTTTAACAAACTTCAGGAGGCATATTATTTTTATTATTATTTAGCTCATATACTCTTTCATTAAGCTTAAAAACTTCTCATTAGTTGTTTTATCAGCTACTGAAACTCTGATCGTATCACTAATTAGTGGACTTAATTTATGAACTGGCCTAATTAATACTTTATTCTCTCTAAAATATTCTTCAAGCTTCTCTGGATCCTTATTAGTTTTTATTAATAAGAAATTAGTATTACTTGGATAAACATAAACTCCATCTATCTCATTTAAGTTTTTTCTAAACTCTTCTCTTAACTTAATCATCTTATCAACATATGGTAAAAATAATTCCTTATTTTTTAACATTTTTGCTCCAATTAATTGACTTATATTAGAAATATTATAATGTGTTTGGTACTCTCTTACTTTTGTAACTATTGTCTTTGAGCCTAGTCCATATCCAAGTCTTAGCCCTGCTGCAGCAAAAGCTTTTGAAAAAGTGCGCAAAATTATTAAATTTTCATAATTCTTTAGTTCATCTTTCAGCGTTTCTTTGGCAAACTCAAAATATGCTTCATCGACTAAGACATTAGCATTAGTTTCTTTTGCAATCTTTAAAACTTTTTCTTTTGGGAATATATTACCTGTTGGATTATTTGGCCTACAAATAACAACTAATCCTATGTCTTCTTCATTAACTTTTTTAATTATCTCATCTGTTGGTAATTCAAAGCCTTCTTTTAAAGGTACATCTATAAGATTAAGCCTTAGCTTTCTAGCAGTAGAAAGATATAAAAAGAAGGTAGGTGTACTTACAAGCATTTTTCTATTATCTCCAGTTAGAGAGTTAAATACCTCACTTAAAAGTGTATCTCCACCATTAGCAACTACTATCATTTCTTTATCTAAACCAGTGTATTTACTTAAAGCCTCTACTAATGGTCCTTCTTCCTGGCTTTGATAGTAATTAAGTCTAGCCTTTTCTAAATCAAAGTCTAATAATTCTTTACAAAGTGATTCTGGTGAAAAAGGGCTTTCATTGTTATGTAATCTTAACTCTTTCATTTAATTATCTCCTTTTAAAGCAAAATTAACAGCTGCTTTTGCATGTATGGTTGATGTATCAAAAATAGGTAATGGGCTAGTTTCCTGTTTAATGAGAAGTGGGATTTCAGTACAACCCAAAATAACTCCTTGGGCACCTTTTTTCTTTAACTTATCTATAATATGTTCAAACTTCTTTCTAGATTCTTTTTTTATCTCACCCAGACATAACTCACTATATATTACGCTATGAATGTATTTTCTGTCTTTAAGATCTGGTACAATCACTTCTATATTATGCTCATTTTCTAATTTATCTCTATAGAACTTGCCTTCCATTGTAAATCTTGTGCCTAAAAGAGCTACCTTATTAAAATTATTTTTCTTTATTTCTTCTGCTGTAGCATCAGCTATATGTAAAAGTGGCACATCCACTTCTTTTACTATATCTGGAGCTAATTTATGCATTGTGTTTGTAGCTATTACAATGAACTCTGCCTTAGCAGAAACTAAATCCTTAGCAGCATTGACCATAGCTTTTGATAAGCCATCCCAGTCATCTTCATGCTGCATTATTTCAATATCTTCAAAATCAAAAGAGTATATCAACATATCTGCTGAATGGAGTTTTCCTAACTTACTTTTTACTTCCTGATTCATAATACGATAATACTCTAAAGTTGACTCCCAACTCATACCTCCAATAATTCCAGCCCTCTTCATGGAAATTACTCTCCTTTCTCTGTATCGAATAAACCATCCACACTTAAATATCTTTGACCTGTATCTGCCAATACTCCAACAATAACTTTACCTTTATTACTCTCATCACTAGCAAGTCTTTTTAAAGCGCATCCAACTGCACCTGAAGATATTCCAACTAACATTCCTTCATTTTTTGCTATTTCTCTACACATAGCAAAAGCATCTTCAGTTTTTACTAATTCAATTTTATCAATAATATCTTTATCTAAAGTATCAGGTACAAAACCTGGGGCTGTCCCCATCATTTTATGTGGATTGAAGATACCCTTTGATATGTATGGAGATTCTTCTGGTTCAACTGCTATTAACTTAACATTCTCATTCATTTTTTTAAGATATCTGCCAGCTCCACAAATAGTTCCACCTGTTCCCAAAGCAGCTACTAATATATCAATTTTACCATCCGTATCTCTCCAAATCTCTGGCCCTGTATTAAGATAATGTGCTCTAGGATTATCTTGATTAACATGTTGCCCTAAATAAAAGTATTCTGGATGTTCTTTAAGAATTTCATGCATTCTTTTCTTTGCACCAGCTGTACCCAAACTAGCAGGTGTTAAAATTAATTTTGCTCCAAAAGCTCTCAAAATCTGTTTTCTTTCTTCGCTTTGAATCTCAGACATGCAAAGGATAGCTTTATATCCCTTAATAGCAGATATATAAGCTAGAGCCATACCAGTATTACCACTGGTAGACTCAATAATTGTATCTCCTTTTTTAAGCTTTCCTTCTTTTTCTGCTTGTTCAATAATATTAAGTACTGGTCTGTCCTTAAGGCTTAAAGGATTTAAGAACTCACATTTTGCTAAAATAGTTGCTTGATCTGAAAACATACTCATTTTCACTAAAGGTGTATTGCCAATTACTTCTAAAAGATTATTTGCATAATACATTTTTATTCTCCTTTAATCTACAGGATTGTTTAGTCTATAGCCAATTTCTGTCATTTCATCGCCTAGTTCAATTAGTTTTTGATAAGCTATTACACCTTTATTATATGCAAACTCTCTTTTTTCGTAATATTCACTATTTACATCTTGATAAATGACATGAAAAACCCACTTATCATTTTCTACAGATAAATCATCAATCTCACAATCAAATTCATATTGATTACCATCTAGATCTGTCACTGTTTGTGTCCAATTAGTTCCAATATTGAATGGATATTTAATCAATATAAAATCTTGATATTGAGGCTGCAGTAATTGTGGTCCTGTAATGGATTGTCTTAATTCTCCATTACTAATGTAGTATTCAATATCTACATTGAAATCACCTTCTGCTTCACCTCCGGAAGCATCAAAAACTTCACCTTCTACTCTATATGTTTTAACTCCATCTTTTGATGAAATATCAACTAAACTCATTGTATGACCATACTCAGCAAAACCACTATAATTCCATTCAAATCCAACCTCTTCTGGCATTAAAGCTGATACTTCTTCATCCATAATTGTCTCTTGTGAAGAGTTTTCTGGATCAAATAGATGATAAGATATTGGGAAATCAGATTCATCGTCTTGATATAGTTTTTCAAAGCTAATTAATCCTTTACCTTGTCTAAATTTTCTGATTTCATAATAATCACTATTTACATCTTCATACATTACAATGTACTCTATACCTTCTTCAGTATCTCTTTCTTCAGAGATATGACAATTAAAAGTTGTTTCTTCACCATCTAACATGAGAGTTTGCTCCCATGAGTTTTCAATTGTTAGTGGAGATTTAAGTAAAATAATCCCTTGGTAAGATGGATCCATCATTCTTTCTGCATCAATATATTGTCTAAGTTCACCTTTTTCAATTTCATACTTCATCTCAATTGAATAGTCACCTTCTGCTTCTCCACCTGATGCATCATGAACTGTTCCTGAAATAATGTACTCTTTATATTCATCATCGCCACTTATTGAATCAAGAGTTAAAGTATGTCCATATTCTGCAAATCCATTATAAATCCATTCGTAGCCTTCTTGTTCTGGTAGTAAGCTAGCAAGTTGTTGATTTTCCTCACTAAAATCTTCTGGTGGGACAATAATTCTTGTACACCCAGTAATTAAAAATATCAATGTTAGAATAATTATTACTTTTTTCATTTCAGCCCTTCTTTCTTAAATTTATTATACATTATTATGTTCAAATCGTCTTACAATATTATTTAATCTGAAATTAAATATTCTTTAAAGCGAAAAAAAGCAGATTGCTCTGCTTTTTAAAAACATTTTACATTTTTTACTTAACCAAAGCATTTTCAACGGCTTTAATTATGGCTTTTGAACTGATTGTAGCACCTGCAATCGTATCTACTTGAAGTGATTGATTTTCAATAATATTATCTATCACTGTTTCACCATTTTCACCTTTACCATTAGTATGCTTTAGTAATTTAACTTCTTCTATTTTACCACTTTCTATTAATACCTCTACTTCTACTTTTACCAGACCTGCATCATAAGATCCTAAGTATTCTCCATCTTTTATTTCACTCAAATTTACATTACATACTTCTTCAAGCAGTAATTTATCAACTTTCTTTGTTGCTTGACTTAAAGTAATTCCTATAGCAACAGCTAATATAATAAATACTACCAGCACACTTATAATTATTTTTTTCTTCATTATCTCTTACCTCTAAACAAATATTTTATTATTCTTTCACTTCTTTTAATTAAATTTTCTCTATTTAATATATCTTTGTTTGCTACATGCATTGATATTAAACCTCTGTTTGATGTACTAATAATATCAGATATTACATCCAAATCTTCT
>CAZCFQ010000003.1:0-39121 GCA_964497955.1 uncultured Clostridiaceae bacterium | reverse complement strand
TATACAAATTGCTATGCGGATGTGGCGGAACTGGCAGACGCGCTATCTTGAGGGGGTAGTGAGTATTTACTCGTGTGAGTTCAAATCTCACCATCCGCACCAAAAGCAAGATCTAGGACACCTAACTAACCGTAGGTGTTCTTTTTTATCAGAAAGGGGCTATTCATTTGAAAAAAACTCTTATAGTATGTGCTATGGATGAAGAAATATCTATACTACTAGAAAAATGGAATCTAGAAATCATTAATAATAAATACTTTAAAATATATAAACATAAGAATAAACCACTTTATGCACTTGTAAGTGGAGTGGGTAAAGTGAATGCATCCAGTAGTTTGACTTATGCTATAAAACTAGTTGATCCAGACCAAATATTTGGTATAGGTGTTGCTGGTGGCGTAAAGCCTGAGATTGAAATTGGTGATGTAGTTATATGCGACAAGTTTATCCAATATGACGCTGATGTAACTGCTTTTGGTTACGATCTTGGCCAAATTCCAGGCTTTAGTGATAAGTATTTTTATTCTGATCAAAATTTGATTAACTCCATAAAAGAAAGTGCTCAAAGCATTACAAGTCACGAAGTTTTCACGGGTACAATTATGTCTGGAGATAGTTTTATTAAAGATGATAAAGGCAAACAACTTTATCAAAAATTTGGAGGATTTTGTGTAGATATGGAAAGTGCTGCTTGGGCACAAGTAGCGACTATATTTGGGATACCTATCGTTGTAATTCGAAGTATCTCAGACCAAGCTGATGGTAGTGCTGTAGAAAATTTCACAGAGTTTTTAAAAAAGGCAGTCTACAACCTATCTTTAATGATAGAAAAATTAATAGATATGAAGGTGAGTTAATTGCAAAAAGAAAAAATTGAAAGACTAGAAGAATTAAGCAAAATCAAAAAAGAAAGAGCTTTAATGGGGTCTTTGTTAGAGGAATACAAAGAACTCAAAGAAGAATATCTTGCTAGTATTAGAGGAAACCTTAAAGCTCAAATTGAAAGCTATGGTTTTGTAAAAAAAGAAGAATAAATAAAATCAGCCAAGCAGAAAAATCATATTCTGCTTGGCTTTTTGTTTAAGTATTATTAATAACTGTATTTTTTATATCTTCACTAATCTCACATCTATTGCTCTGTTTACTATCCATACTAATACTGCAAACACTTGCATATGGACAACTACTACATTTTGATCCATTTTTTTTATCTATATAAATTTTTCTAATGGCAATTGCTAAAACAGTTAATATTATTATTGATAATAATATATCCATAATTATCCTTTCTGTGCATACCTCACAAGATTATCTTGGTATGACTTTTCACCTTTTATCATAAGATATCCAATTGTTGTTATAATAATAATTACAGCTACTAAACCAGGAATCACTCCTGCTCCAAAACTTCCAGTAGTAACTAATGAACCTATTTGGTATACAAGGTAAGAAACTACATAACCCATACTAAATTGAAAAGCTATTGCTCCTAGCCACCACTTATTGTCTTCTAACTCTGCTTTCATTGCACCAATTGCAGCAAAGCACGGTGGTGTAAATAAATTGAATACTAAATATGAAAGCGCTGCTACAGAAGTTAATCCCATAACTCCAGCCACATCAGATGCTCCTGAAACAAGTACTAACTCTTCTGTGTTAATAAAGTTAGTTATTCCAAAAACAACAGCTAGTGTTCCAACTACATTTTCTTTAGCAATAAACCCTGTAACTGCTGCAGCTGCAAATCTCCATGTTCCAAATCCTAGAGGAACTAAAAGATAAGCTATAGGCGAAGCTACACTTGCCAAAATGCTAGTTTGCTCTGCCCCTTCTGCTACTACTTCTAAGTTCCAATTGAATGTTTGCATTAAATGAACTGCTGCATTAGATACTAATATTATTGTACCAGCTTTAACTAAAAATGCCTTACCTCTTGTATACGTAGAAATTGCTGCTTTTTTCATACTTGGCAACTTATAATTAGGCAACTCCATAATGAAGAAAGATCTTTTATTCTTCTCTCCTGTGATCCTTACAACAATTAATGCTCCCACAATTATTATGGCAATTGCTAAAAAATACATCAATGTACCTATCCAAGCTGCATCATTAAAGAAAACACCTGCAAATAAAGCTATTATAGGTAATTTAGCTCCACAAGGCATAAAGGGTGTAAGCATTGCTGTTGTTTTACGCTGTCTATCATTTTTTATAGTTCTAGTAGCCATTACCCCAGGGATAGCACAACCAGTTCCAATTACCATAGGTATTATTGATCTCCCAGATAGGCCCACTTTTTTGAAAAACCTATCCATAACCACAGCTACTCTTGCCATGTATCCACTATCTTCAAGTAAGGCAAGTAAGAAAAACAATACCATAATAAGTGGTAAAAATCCTACTAATGCACCTACACCTCCAACTATTCCATCTAAGAATAAAGCTTTTAGAAATGGAGAAACATTTTGACCAATAATTGCTTCAAGCCATACATAAATACCATCAATCCAGCCAACGAAAGTATCAGCTAATAATGGACCTATATATTCTTGTGATATAGCAAAAACGGCCCACATTACAACTGCAAAAATAGGTATCCCTAACCATTTATGAGCAACTAATCTATCTATCTTATCCTGAAAGTTTTCTTTTTTTACATCTATAAGTCTTTTTTCTACTTGTACTACTATCTTCTTTACAAAATTATATCTTCTTATATCATCTTTTCTGACATCTTCTGGCTTTGAAATGTCATTAATATTTGAAGTAAAAGGTGCAGTTTGTTTATTATTCTTAACTTGCAAAACCGATTGAATTAAATCATCTAATCCATTATTACTGCTTTTTGTTGCAATTGTTTCAACTACTTTACAACCAAGTAGTTTTTCTAGTTTATCAATATTTATTAAAGTGTTATTTTTACTATTAATATCAACTTTATTTAATGCTACTACAACAGGGATACCTAGATCTAAAAGCTGTGTTGTGAAAAACAAACTCCTAGATAAATTTGTAGCATCTACAATATTTACAATAACATCAGGATTTTCATCTTTAACAAATGCACTTGTAATACTTTCTTCTGAAGTAAATGGAGACATCGAATATGCTCCTGGTAAATCTATTGCTGTAATTGCTTCATTACCTTTGATATACCTATCTTTAATCTTACCCTCTTTTTTATCTACTGTTACTCCAGGCCAATTTCCAACTTTTTCTACGTTACCTGTAATAGCATTGAAAAGTGTTGTTTTCCCACTATTAGGGTTACCTGTTAAAGCAATCTTCATAATTCCTCTCCTTTAATATCTTTAATTGTTAGCTTTGGCTAACTTTTTTTGCAAAAAAAAGCTATTCTAATATAATAGCTTTTGCAAGATCCTCATCTATACTATATCTTGCATCCTTGATATTAATTACAAAATTACCAGCTAATTTTGAGATTAAGGTTACAACTTCTCCTTTATAACATCCCAAAGTAAAAAGGAAATTTTCTAATTCTGAATCATTTGTCTTAATCTCTTTTATTATATATTGATTATCTTTTTTTGCTTGTGATAAATTTTTAACCATATCAACATTATCCATTTCTTTTTCTATAAACATATCATAGTTCATACTAATTTGCATTTTTAAAACCTTCCGTTTTTTCAACATAATCTCTTACTCTTTTCATCATTTCATCACTTGCAATGTGCTCCATCTTACATGCATTTTTTTCTGCTTCAGAAAAAGATAATCCTAGTGAGTGATGAAGATAGTTAGTTAAAAGTTTATGTTTACTATATATTTTCTTTGAAATTTTTCTACCTTTTTCAGTTAGTTGGATAGTGCCATATGCTTCCTTTTCTACTAAACCTTCTTCTTTTAAGTTGTTCATTGCTTTTGTTACGCTTGGTTTTGAAACATTTAACTTATCTGCAATATCAACTGTGTGGGCATGACCATGTACTTTTTCTAGTAAATATATTGTTTCTAAATACATCTCACTCGATTCTGTTTTAGTCAAAGTAATGCCTCCTATCCCAAAATTAAAAGTTAACCTTGGTTAACAATTATAGAGATTGATTCTTATTATGTCAATATATTTTTGCAAAAAACAAAAAAGACTCTCAAAAAGAGAATCTTCATCTAAGTTTATAAGTTATAATATTTTTTCTACATAACCATAAATCTCTTCATTAATATCTTCAATACTTCTCATACGATTGAACTCGATACAGTCAATCCATGTCCACTTTTGTATCAAAGCAATTTCACAAGCAGTTTTATATGAAGATAATAAGTGGTTTTGGCTAGTTTCGTGGATGTCTTTTTGTCTACTTCTCTTTTCCATTAAATTAAATGCAACTTTAGGGTCAACATTAAGAAATACTACCAGGTCTGGTTTTGGTAAGCCAATCTTATTATATTCTAGATCAGCCAACCACTCTAAATATTCTATTCTTTCTTTTTTATCATCAATTTTAGACCCTTGATGAACCATATTTGAAGTAGTATATCTATCTGAGATTATTATACCACCATCTTCATAGAAATCCTTCCACTCCTGCATAAAAGATGCAAATCGATCTATTGCGAAAAAAGTTGATGCTGCAAAAGCATTAACATCATCTGGATTGTTCCCAAATTCACCTTTAAGATACATTTGAACTGGGTATGAAGCTTTACTCTTGTAATTAGGAAACTCTATCTTTTTAACCTTATAATTTAGCGCTTCTAGCTTTGCATATAACAGTTGGCTTTGAGTGGCTTTACCACTAGCATCAGTTCCCGATTCCACTACAATTAACTTACCTTTACTCATATTAATCCTTTCTAAGTCGTCTTTCTATATATACCTTCTTCACATAAAACTTCAATGAAAAGGTTTACAATATGTGAATCAAATTTTAATCCCGCATCTAATTTTATTTCATCAATAGCTTGCTCTATAGTTTTAGCCTTACTATATGATCTGTCTGTAGTCATTGCATCAAAAGCATCTATAACCGATATTATCCTAGCCTCAAGAGAAATTTCATCTCCTTTAAGCCCATAAGGATAACCACTACCATCTAATCTCTCATGATGCTGTTCAATAATTTCACCAATATTTCTAAGTAAAGATTTTTCAACTATTTCTTTACCGTAAATAGGATGCTTATGAATTTGAGCCCACTCCTCACATGTAGGTTTATCATGTCCACTTACTATTTTATCTGATAATCTTATTTTCCCTATATCATGAAAAAGTGAAGCATACATTAATCTTTCAAATTGATCTCCAGTTATTCCTAACTTTTCAGCTATTTTTGTAGCATACTCTTGGACCCTATTCCCATGACTATGGGTATAATAATCTTTATCTTCTACCTGGTTAATCATATTCATTAAATCTTTTATAACATCTGATATATGATGAAAAATAGGGTCAGTAGAAAAATATAATATCTTTGTTTTAGAAGATGTCTTTAAATGTTTTTTACCCCTGAAATAATTAGTATAGAAATAGTCACCAGATGTTAACTCCTCACTTGATCCATCTTCTTTCATCCAAATCATACTTCCTTCTAGAATATAAAAAAATTCTAAAACACTTTTTCTATCAGGAGAAGCTATTTGTATTATCTTGTCAGAATCAATCTCTTGAAGCAATACTTCTGTCCCGTCTCCTCTCGCTAATAAATCAAGAGTAGCAGAGTTTTGGGAAACTTGTTCTATAGAACTACCTTTTTTTTCAATATAAAATCCGCTCATATATATCACTCTTTCTTAATACTGATATATTCTCTAAACTATAATTATTATAACAGAAATATAAGAAGTTTTTATTTATAAATTAAAAAAAAGTTTAAATAAAAAAAATTGATGCTTTCAAAAAAGCATCAATCGTTAATTCTATTAATCCGCTATTACATAAAGGGGATCTATTTCTACAGTTCTATATCCAACAAAATACTCTACATAGACACAGACTACCGTAATACCTAATCTTTCACCAATTCTAATTGTTGCGTCTGCTTTGGCATTAGTAGTTCTTACTAACGAATCTATTATTGCATCAACAATAAATCTGCTAAGAAAGTTATCACCAAGATACTCCATTATCATTTCCGAATTTTCTTGTGCTCTCTCTACGTCTTGTAATATTGACTCATTAGTCCTATCTACTAACTTTTGCATCAACTCTACACGATAATCATTTACTTCTACTTCAGCTAGCGCAACGTTTGTAAACAGTGACAACACCAAAACTAAGACTAAAATCTTAGACACGTTTTTCAACTAGCATGCACCTCCTTGTTCTACCCATCTGTGATAATTATATTACATAAGTATTCAAATAACAACATCTTAATATCAATTTTAACAAATTAAAACTATTAATCATTCGATTTAATAATTTTTAAAAATATTTTATGAATTCTTTGACCATATGTCTGTCCATCTGCAAAAGCTTGCTCTACATTTTCATATTTATAACTAGGATATCCAGGATATGCCCAACCACTTCCACTCGGGTTTAGTGCTTGTGCTAAGAATTCTAGTTTTGGAGCACTACCTCTTATATCAGAACTCCCCAGCCATCTTGGGTCAACCAAATCATTATTAAGTTCATCATAACAAGCATATGCTTTTAAATGTTGTATTTGGGCTCTTACTCCAATTCTAACAGACTCAAAAGAGTTACCCGGAACTCCACCAGTAGCTCCTAATCCACAAAAGTTATTTTGACTAGCACTGACATCACCACGAAAATTGAAAAAACCTGTTTCTAAAATACTTTGAGCAAATGCAAAATCTCCTCTAACTCCTTCTGCTTGACCTTCTTCTAAAAATATCTGGGCTAATTCTAAAGCTGACACACTTAAGTTATAGTTTGGATTATTTTCAAGCACATAATTTGCCATTTGTTCAGCAGTTGCAATTGATTGTCCTAATATGTTTGTAGACTGTATTTCTTGTTCTAACTTGTCAATACTTCTCAAATAAGTACTACTAGTTTCACCATCATACTCTACTTCCATATCAAATAGCTCACCTAGAAATCTAACTGGTAACATTGATCTATTATTAATAAGTTCTGCTTTGATTTCATTACTATATTCTCTACCATTACGATAAGTTAAACTCTCTCTCGTAAAAAAAAGCCATTCTTCCCTATCTTTAAATAATGCCATTGCAGATAATTCTTGTTTCCACGCTACTTTAGCACCCAATAATTCAGCAATTTGCCTTGCGGGTGCATATAACTTAGAATTCTTTATCTGTAAAGGTGTTTCAAATTCAATTAACTCATCTTCTAAATATAAGCTATATACACTAGAATTGGCTTGAGCGTAACCAACTTCTAATGCAATAAAGAATATAAAAATGATTATAATAATTTTTTTCATTATTAATCCTCCGGTTCCGTTTTGATACTAGCTGTTTTACCTTCTAACTTTGCTTCTATATACGCATCTAACAATCTTTTTAGGACCGCCATTATTGGTACACCTAAAAACATTCCTACTACTCCATAAAGTTTTCCACCTACTGAAATAGCTAAAATAATCCATAAAGGTCTTAATCCTACTTTTCCACCCATTATCAATGGCCCTAAGTAAAAACCATCAAACTGTTGCAATAAAAATACTAGAATTAGGCCTGTAAACGCTACCCATAAACCTGAAAATAGAGATATTATAAAAACAGGTATCATTCCGATAAAAGGACCAAAGTATGGTATTAAATTTGTTACACCAACTGTAAAGCTAAGTGCCGCTGCGTACGGAATTTTAAAAATCATCATTAAAATATAACAAAGTAGTCCTATTATTGCAGAATCAATTATTCTTCCGTTTAAATATCTAGAAAAAATATCATCTACTTCTTGTGCAAAACTAAAAACTTCTTGTGCAGAATCTTCACCTACAGTGAGTGCTCTAATTATTTTCTTTGATGCTTTTAAAATAATTTCTTTATCAAAAAGCATATAAGCAGAAATAACTACTGCAAATACAAATGTTGTAAGAAATGTCGTACCTACAGCGACACCATCTAAAATACTATTTAGAACTTGATTCAAAGCCATTGATGTAGCCTCTGTTAAATCTCCTACTGCATTTTGTATAGCTGGTATAATGCCTATAGTATCATTAACTTCAAGTTCTGCGATAGTTTCATTAACCCATTCAAGTGCAATTGTATAATAAGCTGGAATGTTTTCAATTAACTCACTAATATTTTCAACTAATCTTGGGGTAAGTGCTCTAAGTAGTAGATATATAAACGCAAACATAAGTGTATAAACTAAAAAGATTGTGATTATTCTTCTAATCTTTGTTCTCTTTTCAACCCAGACAATAAATGGATTTAAAAAATAAGCTAAAATTGTAGCCCATAAAAAGTATGAGAAAAGTGAAACGACATAACCAAACCCTTTTGAAAAAAGCTCTGATGAATCTATATACTTGTATAATATTATACTTATAATAATAACTGGTATTAATTCTAGGTGTTTTCTCCACCTTTTATTAGGCATCTCTAACCTCCTTAAAAATATTTATCACTTCAATAAAGGAATTTTAGTCTCTTTGTAGTAATACTATATGAGGTGATAAAATTGAATGATTTAAAATATGTTTGTTCTAATTGTAATCATACCACAAAACTAGATGAAAGTTACCCTAGATGCCCAATTTGTAATGAACCTTTAAACGTAGAATATATTGAAAAAGGTAAAATAAATAAAAATAGTAAACCAAGTGACCCTTTTTGGGTTAGATACAAAGATTTTTACCCATATCTAACTAAAGATTATGGAATTAGTTTAGGCGAAGGTTTTACCCCATTAGTCAAAATAGACTACTTAAGAAATAAGTTGAATTTAGCAAATGTTTTTGTAAAAAATGAAACGCAAAACCCTACTTGGTCTTTTAAAGATAGAGGTAGTGTAATTGGAGTAATTAATGCACTAAGATTAGGTTATTCTCAAATTGGAACAGTATCTACTGGTAATATGGCAGCTAGTGTTGCTGCTTATGGAGCTAAAGCTAATCTTAAGACAACCATATTAGTTAAAGAAGATATGGCTAAAGAAAAGTTAAACCCTATTGCAATCTATGGGCCAAAAGTATTACAAGTAAAAGGAGACTATGCAAAGCTTTATGATAAAAGCTTAAAAATTGGAAAAGAAAAAGACATAGCTTTCATTAATTCTGATGTTCCAATGAGAGTTGAAGGGTCAAAAAGTATAGCTTTTGAAATATGTGAACAATTAGAGTTTGATACTCCTGATTACGTAATAGTTCCAACAAGCGCTGGTGGTAATTTCAGAGGTATTGTAAAAGGTTTTATTGAATTTAAAAATGCTGGGTTAATAACAAAACTACCAACATTTATATGTGTGCAATCTGCTGGGGCCGCTCCAATTGCAACCGCATATATAAAAGGCGAAAAGAAAATATCTCATTTTGGTAAAACTGATACCATCTCTCCTGCAATAGGAAATCCTAATCCTCCAAGTGGCAATGAAGTTTTACGACTCCTTGAAAGATATAACGGTCTTGCTTTAACAGTGAATAATGATCAGATTAAAGATGCTCATTTAGAACTAGCTCATTATGGTATTTTCACCCAACCAGCTGGGGCTGTTCCTCTTGCTGCAGTGTATAAGTTAATGAATGAAGGCATAATCAAAGAAAACCAAACTGTAGTAATGATTGCAACTGGTGGTGGTTTGAAAGACACAAAAGCTTTTAATTATCATAACTTAAATTCTAATTTTGTTTCTTTAGATGACCTAGATCAAGTTTTATAACTATATTGTAAAAATAGTTGTAGCAATTGCTTTGAAATTAGCTTTGTTAGCTAAATTTATAGAATTAATGTTATATATTTTTGTTAAATAGATTGGAATGAGTTCATTTGAAATCAAATCATTAGCAACATGTTTTAGTACATATGAACCTAATCCTTTATTTCTGTAATAATGGTCTACTTCAATCCCTATACTATAAATAGGCCAAACTTCTCTATTTGCACTGCAAACAGCTACAACTTTATTTTCTTTTTTTAGTAAATATAAATAAAAATCTTTAGCAATATTTACATTGATTGCATTTTTATATGAAGTATATTGTAATAACTTCTTATTGTCATTAAAGGTTTTTTCAATTATATACTCGTTTTCCATACTTATTATAGTGCCTTCTTTAGGTGTGAAAATTAAAAAGGGTCCTGAAAGCAAATGGTTATCTTTGGCCAATAAGCTTTCTAATAAAGTGATAAAGCTTACTTCAAATATGTCTTCAATATCAAGTGTTTTAGTTATTTCTTTTAAATATTTATAATATTTATTTGATGTAAAAATATTGATAGAGTCTCTTAAAGAAATCATAAAAATACCTAGATTAGAATCTAAGAAATTAAAATTATTACTCTCTTTCACATGTATTCCAGTAGCTTGATTTAAATTTAGTACTTTAGCGATTTGTATCATAACTAACCAACTTTCAAAAAAATTTAAGGAGTGATCAATTTTGCGTATAGCAATAGCTCAGTTTTCTCACGAAACTTGTACTTTTTGTCCAGAAAGAACTACCATTGATTCTTTAGAACCTTATGTCCAAAGAGGTCAGGAGGTAATTGATGAAAACAAAGGTATTCCCAATTACTTAAATGGTTTTATATCAGTTTTAGAAGATAATGATACTGATATTATCCCTATTATAAGTGTTGGAATGGCTCCAGGTCCATACACTTCTTGGTTTACCCCAGAATGTTTTGATAAATACTCTAATGAAATTGCTAATAAGATTAAATCACAAATGCCAGTTGATGGAGTTTTATTAGCTTTGCATGGTGCAATGGCTGTTGAAGGGGTAGAAAAACCTGAAGCAGAAATAGTAAGAAGAGTTAGGAAAGTAGTAGGTGAAGTACCAATAATGGTTACCTTAGATTTACATGCAAATGAAGACCATGAGCTTACTGATGCTTCTGATGCAGTATTTATAATTAGAACTTATCCCCATATTGATACCGATGAAACAGGTCAAAAAGCTGCTAAATGTCTGATAGATACTATCAAAGGCAAAGTTAAACCTACACAAGCATTAAGAAAACCTGGAGTTGTCTCAGCTAGTATTTTCCAAGGTTCTGAATATCATCCAATGAAAGTTTTATATGATCTTTGTAGAGAGTATGAAAAAAGAAGTGATGTGATTGCTGTTAGTGTAGCTCCTGGATTTGCTTATGCTGATGTAGTTGATATTGGAATGTCAATTATTGCTGTAACAGATAATAATGAAGAGTTAGCCAACGAAATAGTTAATGATTTATGCCAAAAAGCATGGGATTTAAGATTTGATTTGAACAAACAATTACCTAAAACTAAAGAAGGTATTGCTGAAGTTATTGAATTAGTAAACCAAGGGAAAGGTCCTGTTACAGTTGCAGATGGAGCAGATAGAACCGGTGACAGCACCCATGTTTTAAGAGAATTAATTGAACAAGGTGCAACAAACTTTGCTATCCCTGGTATGAGTGATCCTAAAGCTATAAAGTATCTATTTAATAATCATCAAGTTGGTGATAATGTAACTATTAAAGTAGGCGGATGGGCCTCTAAGTTTTCTGGAGAACCTGTTGAAATCAGCGGTGAGATAATCTTTATGGGAAGTCCTGAATACAAACGAGTAGGACCCATGGGACATGGACAAAAAATAAAAGATAGTAAAATTGTAACAATTGATATGGGTCAAGATAGATATGTAGTTGTTTCAGATCGTATGAGAGGTGCTAATGATAGTGCTCCTTATACTGCTGCAAATATTGACTATACAAAACTTGATATAATTCCTCTTAAATCAAGGGTTCATCATAGAGCTTATTGGGATGATATAGCTAAAGTAGACTATAAAATTGATGCACCAGGAATAGGAGCACCAAACCTACTGACTTTAGAGTATAACAATGTTCCAAAAGATGCTTATCCCATAGGAGATAATTTTAGAAGGTAAATGATTAGGGCTGCTAAATTAGCAGCCCTTTTTACTATAATTCAATCTCAGTATATTTTTTTTCCTCAATCTCTTGTTCTTCATTTTTCCTAAAATATAGAAACAAAGTTGCAATAAGAGCAGCTGTAGCTAAAATACCAGCAACAATACTAATAATAGCCCATTTCTTGTTTAAGTTACGCATTATTATCCCCCTTATTATTTTTACATAAATCTAAATAAGCACAATTCCTACAAGACTCTAAATTTTTCTCAAAACTTTTACTTGCCAAGTCATAATCAAGAGCTTTTAGCCTATCTTTGATAAGATTAAAGCTACTATCATAGTCTGGCAACTCTCCAATATAGTCATAAATTTCACTATTACTCATATAATAATTTATCAATGAAGATGGATACTGATCATATGCTTGAGTAATAGCTAAAGCATATACAGCATTTTGTAACTTATATTTTTCTAATTGCTTTGTATTTATTATACCAGTTTTTAGATCCATTAATACATAATTTCTATTATTTATAATAAATTTATCGATAACACCTGTCAATATTTTATCAGAAATAGCTAAATTGAACTCAAGCTCTGATTTTACTTCATCTGCTTTTTTCATTAGTCCAAATACTTTACTTTTTAAATAATTATCTATCATGCTTCTACCATTTCTTCTATACATTGAAATTATTTTATCTTCTTTATTAATTCTAGTTAATAATTTTTCTAAAATCTCATAGCCATTATTTTCTGTCATTACTTCACAAACTTTATGAATAACAGTCCCTAACTCTGTAGCACTGTAACCCTTAGTGGCCTTTCCTCTAAACTCAGGTATATTTTTAATGTATCGATAGTAGTATTGTTTGGGGCATTCATGATGAATCATTAAAGCTGTTGCTGACAAAAATAGATTTGTATTTGACTTATAATCTACTTTTTTTAGCAAGTTTAGCTTAGGCATTTCTTTTTTATTACTCTTAACTACTTCTTTTTGTACTTCTTCTATTCTTTGAGGTATTAATTCAATCACCTCTCCAATGGAAGTTAGCTCATCTGGTAATTCATCAACTCCTAAGTAATCTGCAAAGTAATCAAGATAAGACTTTTTACTATTAGATATTTTTATCGAAGCAGTGGAAAGAATGAGACTTCGCTCTGCTCTAGTAGTTGCTACATAAAAAAGTCTAAAAGATTCTTCTAAATCTAAATATATTTCCTTTTCTTTCATATCTTCAAAATAGAAGTTCGTTTGAGTATTATCAGCATATCCTCTAGTTCTTATTGCTAATCCGTGCTCTTTAGTGTAACAAATCATATCTTTAGGAGAGTTAGCTAACTTTCTATCCATTTGCGGAATTATTACTGTATCAAACTCTAAACCTTTTGATTGATGAACTGACATAATTTGTACAGAGTTAGTTTCTTCACTTACTTTTGCCTCTCCCATTAATGCATTTCCTTGCCTCATAACATTTATATAATTAAGAATATCAGATAAAGAACTTGTGTTATTGGATTCTAAGCTTCTTATTAAAGCAATAAGTTTATTAATATTTGCCACTGCTTGCTTCCCGTAATCATTTGCCATTAATAACGATGCTTTATAGTTTTTAAGTGAGATAAACTCTTCTAGGCAATCAGAAACACTTTCAACTACTAGTTTTTGATTCCACGATTTTAGCTCATTTACAACTTCGTGGTACTTTTCGTTTGCTTTTTTATTTAACTCTTGATCTAAACCTTTTTCATTTCTTATTCTATAAAGCTCTTCATCGCTGAAAGAAAAAAATGGAGAACGCAATAAACCAAACAAATTTACTTCATTACTAGTATCAGCAAAATGCTTCATTAGATTTAATATATCTATTATTTCTTGCTTGTCAAATAATCCTTTGCTACCTGTTACCTGATAAGGAATATTGAGCTTTTGTAGTTCTAACTCATACATTTTTACATTAGTCATTGCTCTAAACAAAACTGCAATATCTTGAAAACTAACACCTTGTTTGTTAAGTTTATAAATATTTTTTGCAATAAACTTTGCTTCCAGTTGTCTTAAATCATTAATTTTCATTTCATCAGTTATTTCATCTTTATGAAGATACCATAATTTTACTCTTTTTTGATTATCAGGTTCATTCAGTCCAGGTATAACTTCTTGATAGTTTAACTCTGAGTGATTAAATAAGTAGCTAAAAAACTCATTTTGAAACTTTATTAAATTAGGTTTACTTCTAAAATTCTCAGCTAAATATAAAGCCTTTCCATTATTATCTACAATTTCATCTTTCATCTCTAAAAACCCAGCTAGTTCTGCTGCTCTGAATCTGTATATAGATTGTCTTTGATCTCCTACTATAAATAGACCATTCTTTTTATAAGGAGACAAGAGTTTTATTAACTCTTGTTGTAAAGGGCTTGTATCCTGGAACTCATCAACTAGAATATATTTATATTTGTTTTGGTAGTAAGTTCTTACATTCTTATTTTCTCTTAATATTTTTAATAAGCCCCATTCCAAATCACTATAATCTAACACTCTTTGCATTCTTTTTCTATTTGAATACTTCTCATCAATTTCAACAAATATACGTTCAAGCAAATCATATAATGGTAAAGTATCTAAAAAAGCTAGTACTTGTTTTATTGTTTTTATATTTTCTTTGATTTCTTGAGATAATTCTTTTGCATCTTTAACTGGTCTATTTAGTATAGCTTTAATATCCTTTAGTACTAAATTAAAACCACTATCTTGATAACTCTTAACATTCATTATCTTATTAACAATATCTTCTATATCATAGTTTTGATATCTTGTAGTAAATACTGAAGTTTTATTGTAATTATCAACTACTTGATTAAGCTCTTTAAATAAAAGTTTTATATTCATTTTAGCAGTATTAATTTCATTATCAAGTTGTCCAACTTGGCTTAAAGCTTTAGAAGCTATATTTTCAATAGGTTGCCCTAAAGACCTAACTTTTTGATAAATAGAAGCTAGTAATTGAATTGTATAATTAACTGATTTTACTGTTTGTACTAGAGATTGCATATCTTCATCTTGGTAATATTCTCTAACTATTTCTCTGATTGTATCAGTTAACAAAATCTTTGACTCTACTTCATCCATCATAGATGCTTCTGGATTTATATTGCTCTCTAATGGATGTGATCTTAAAACTTGAAGTGCAAAACCATGTATTGTCGAGATTGTAGCTTGTTCAAACTGATCTTTAATATTTAACCAATATTTTTTATTCTTACCAAAGGAAGATTTAATTTGCTTACTAATATGTTCTCTTACTTTAACCCTCATATCAGCTGCAGACTTATTTGTAAAAGTAATAGCCAATATTTCTTTTATATTAACCGATTTTGAAGCTAGAAAGCTTATGTATCTATTTACTAGCACTGTAGTTTTACCACTTCCAGCACCTGCACTTAGCGTGAGATTTTTGTTCTTAGTCTCAATAGCTTCTTTTTGACTTTTAGTAAACTTCATTAGCTTCCTCCAATCTGGTATCAAGCTTTTTTGTCAATCTACAAACATCTTTATAAGGGCAATAACTACAGACTTTTTCAATCTTTGGCATTAAAGGAAAATACCCATCTCTCATTAATTCTCTGTAATCGTAAGCTCTTATAATTGTTTCATTTATTAATTCACTCCACTTTTCTTCTTCTAAGTAATCTTTAATTCTCCTAGTAAGACCTAGATCATCTAAGCATTCTTCTTTCCACATTCCTTTAGTCCGACTAAAATTACTACTTATTTGATAATAGCCTCCACCACAACTATTTTGTAGATCTGTTAAACTAAAAGCAGCTTTTATATATAACGGCAATTGAAAAGCAACTCCATCACTTATATCGTCCATCTTTGGTGGATATCCTGTTTTATAGTCATAAATTATGAACTTATCTCCGCTTTTATCAATCCTATCAATAAATCCTGTATAACTAAGTTTTGAGTTATTGTGTTCTAAAATATACTTAAACTCTTGTTCTAAGTTTATAGGTCTAAATGAAGACTTTTCTTGCAATTCAATCTCTGCATTAAGCCATTCTTTTAATATATAACTAAATCTTTTCTTTTCTAGTTCGACCCACTGATTTGATATAGCACTTGTATTGACTGTTTTTTCTAACTCATCCTCCAAAATATTAATTAGTTCTAAACTATATTTATCTCTCTTTTTACTATCAAGTGTTTTATTAAGATATTGGCTTAAAAATCTAGCTAAAACAGAATGTAATATCAAACCCCTTTTTAAAGGTGTAATGCCTATTTCAAACTCTTCTGCTTCTTTAATTTTCATTACTCTATTCATCATAAAAGAAAACGGACATTTGCCATATTCTTCAAGCATAGAAGTGCTCATTGTATAATAATCGGAGAATTTGAGTCTTAAGTCTTGCTTTATATCTTTTGACTCCATTACTCCATTATAAATACTAGCAACTGCGTTTTCTCTTAAAGATTCTATTTTACAATTCAGTCTCACTTTTTCATTAAGGTTATCAACTAATCTCAAATTTGCTAAAACTTGTTGCAGCTCAGACTCATTTAAAACATTTTCTAGTTCAGGCCATATCTTACCACTAATAATAGGTTCTTGATTAATCAAATTTAAAACATCTATTACAAATGGTGAAATATATTTCTCTTCTCCTTTGAAGTTTTCTACAATATAACTCATTGATAACTTAACAGAAACTGAATCTATTACTTTTAAGAATAATGTTTTTTGAAAAGATAATTCATTATGATTCATACTAAGTGGTAGATTTTCTAACTCGTCAATTTCAAGCCCTCTTATCCATGAGTTAGTATTGCTTGGAATAGTTCCTTCATTTGCACCAATTAAAAATACATATTTCTTTTTTAAACCTGCAATTTGATAAGGATTTAAAATATCAATAGTTTGATCTATTAAAGTTTCTTTATTTGCAAAACTTTTTGTAATGCTTTGCTTAAAGATTTCATAAAACTCATTGAAACTCATCTGACTTGGCCATAAATCAAACTCATTTTCTTGATAGATAAACATATTAAAGCTCTGCCAAAGACTAAACATCTTCTCACTAAGATCATCATCAGAAATTTCAAGTTGTTTAGAAAGATAATCGCTAAAATTAAGAAACTCAAATATCTCTAAAATGGCATTAGTCATTTCACTAAAACAACCTTTATTAGGTATTTTATTAAACAATGTTTTTAGATATATTAGTGATTGTGAGATTTTATATAATTCATCATGAGAAAAAATCATATTTTCATCTTTTATAGTTTGCTGAGCTTGGCATGCTTGTTGCCACTTAGAAATTGAATTATCAAAAGGTGATAACATTATGAATTTTGATAATAATGCTGGTTGAATTGTTTCTGGCCAGTCAAGGGGTAACCTTAATAGTTCTAAAAACTCTTCTTTTGGGAAATCCAATCTTTTAAGGCTTAGTGGTAGTAAAAGTTTTTTAATGAATGTTTCTTTTAATAAAGAATCATTAATAGAATCAAGTGGCAAGCTATATTGTTTAGAATAATACTCTAGTAATGGTTTATATTCTTTTAAGCTATAACTAACAATTGCTATATCTGTAGGCGAAACACTATTAACTATCAACTTTTTAGCTTCTCGTAAAACATCTTGAACTTCAATAGCTTTTGAATAAAAACCTTTAACATCAATTGCTACATCACTTTGATAATGAGTAATCTCATCTCTGAAAAGATAGTCAGAGATATTTCCTTTATTCGTCTTAAGTTTTCTTATCTCATACTCATCTTCTCTAAAAGTCGTAAGAGTTTTGTGGTTATCCTTAAAAAGATCAGTGCTTTCAAAGTCATAATGATAATAAACTTTTATCGTATTAAAACAATTTTTGAGATGAGTAATAAATTTTTCCTCTACTAGATTTAATGCATAAGTGTAAATAATTATATTTTCTCCAAGACTAAACTTATCTTTAGAAAGTAATCTTATTGCTTGGTTAAAAACTTCTACTTGGTCTAAAAGTTTTTGTGATACCAAAAGTTTTTGATACTCATTGTATATCAAAACTAAGTCTTTCTCTCTTTTAGTTAAAACATTTTTTATCTCTAAGTTATTTCCAGCTCCACCATTTTTAAGATCCATTATTATATTATGAATTTCACTAATTGACTCAACAACACTATCCAGTTGGTTAAACCATTCTAAAGAATTACTTTTATATAGATTCAATACTACCTTTGAAACTAATGCTAATGATTGATCTTGATCAATTTGTTGCCAAACTAATTCTCTATCCACTACTATCTCAGCTAATCTTGCTAATGAAAGTATATTACTTTTAACTAAAATATTTTTTGATTTTGATAGGACTATCTTCTTTGCTTGATTAATAAGGTTTGCACTAGGCAAAACATAATATGTAACTCCATTATTGGCTAGATTTTTGAACTCTTCTAAGTTTTGCTCTGAAAGAGGAGAAAATTTATTAGATAATATTAACTTTTTTTGCATTACTTCACCTTCTTTTATTCTTTTAAACACTATTAATTATATTTTAGCATATTGATGCAAAGATTATGACAGTTTAAGAAAATTATTCTATCTAATGACCAAATCATTTGAATAGATTATTTAGCATAACTAAATAATTGAAAAAGAACTTAAATAAATATATACTGTGTAAGTGATACTTTTTGGAGGGCTGAAGAAATATGAATATTTTAGAACTAGTTATTCCAATCTATGTAATAGTTTTACTAGGTTGGTGGTTGAAAAATAGTAAGCATTATACGAGTGAGGTTAATGAATTTATAAGTTTCATAACTTATAGAATTCTACTACCACTTTCAATATTTGATAAAATAGCAACAGCACAAGTAGATATTAATAGACAAACATTGCTTTTTTATGGTGTAATGTTTGCCCAAATGATAGTATATTATTTTCTTTGGGCTAAACTTGATAAAAAAAGAGGTTTTGAAGCTTTTGTTAACGGTGTGAGAGGTAATGTAATATATCTAGGATTTCCTGTAATGATTCAGATTCTACCAGTAGAAATTTTACCACTTGGAATGGTTTTAGCTAGTGCATTATCACCAATGACTTTGTTTGGTGTTGAAGTTATTTATAGAAGTAAACAAAGTGGTGCAAATCCTTTAAAAATATTAAAAAACCCTTTAGTTCAGGGTCTTTTGGTTGGTATCATTTTTAATATAACAGGTTTATGGCATCCACTTTTAGGTGAAGTAATTTCGCAAGCAACTAAACCTACAATGTTTTTAGCACTGATAATAGTTGGAGCTAACTTTGACATAAGTTCAATGAAAAAAGCTGAAATAAGCTTAAGAATGATTTTAGTTATTATTAATAAACTCATCCTTTTACCAATTGGGTTTACAATTATTGCTTATCTTTTAGGATTTGAGTTAGTATATATTGCCATTGGAATTGTTTTATTCTCAGCTCCTTGTGCAGTTTCAAACTTTGTTTTACTAGCGGAACTTGATCAAGTTAGTGATTTAACAACTAATACGACGATTTTTGCTACAGCTGTTTATCTGATACTTCTGCCTTTGCTTGGTTACATCGTTAACATTTTAGTTTAGAGTAAACCTAACAGGTTCCACCAAGGAAGATACAGTAACAGTATTATAATAAAAGTAAGCGGGGTCATCACTAAGCCAAACTTGCGAAGCTGAGCCTCGCTATAATAACCCTCTCCTATTCCAATCACTACAGATAAGTGGTGGTAGGGTAAAATATAATGGAAAGAAACTGTTATGTAAGCTATATAAGCTATTATAAGAGGTGAGACTACCCCTGTAAGCATTGTTGTTAGTAAAGGAATAGTAATACTCATAGTAGTTAAACAACTACCCAAGATCATGTGTACAGCCATTACAGCCACTATAATAAATAGATAAATTCCTACCCCTTGTGTATTTGGCACAAAGCCAGTTAACGTGTTTTGCAAATACTTACTAATACCACTTGCATTCAAAACTCTTCCAATTGAAAAAATAGCAGTCAGATATATTAATAGATTGTAATTGACTTTCTTAAAATCACTTACCTTTAATATCCTCATTAGAAACATAGCAATAACTCCAGCTAATCCAATATAAGCTGAAGGTATTTTATGAACACTTTCAAAAGCCCATAATATTACAACAATACCCATTATAAAAAATGCTTTTTTTCTATCATGATTAAGAGTTATTTTTTTTGACTCACTATTAAATTTCCAATTTGCATTATCAAGATTTTTTCTAAACACCATTATTAAGCTTAAACAAATAATTCCACTTGCAAATAATCCTGGTAAAGTCATATTGATAGCCCATTGTGAAAAACTAAGGTTTACTCCTGCAAACTCTAAAGCTGAATAATTTAATATAAAATCTCCATTAATGAATAGAGTTGGAACTACAGTTCCTGCTACAAATACACTCATCATAATAACAGACTTTGTTGAATCTTCTATATTATATTGACTTAAAAAAACGTTATAGATACTACCTAATATAATAAGTCTCGGAAATGGATGTGGTATTAGAAATATTAAGATTATTCCCAAAACAAAAGCTAATATTATCAGTTTAACTGCGCTGGTACCAAACTTTTGTAAAATTATTTCAGCTAATTGTTCTGCAGCTTTTGTATTAGTTATACCTATAGCAAGTAAAAAAGCTGATAGTATTAGAACAAAAGTCAATGATGTTGGAAAATTAAGAACAGCAAGAGGATGAACTCCACTAAAAGCTAAAAATCCAACAATCATAAAAATCGCAGCAAAGGTCATATTTACTCCACCAGTAGCCCACCAATAAATTGTTGTCATCATTATTGCAATTATTACTTTCTGAGTAAAAGAAAGTTCAATAGGAAGCAACAAAAAAATAGCGGCAAATATAGCTGGAATAATTATATGTTTAATATTAATCTCTTTAAGTAAATCTTTCATGGTTAAATCCTCTTCTCACGTGTAGTATCATATAAAAAAGCTTAGCTATTTGCTAAGCTCTATTCTTATAAATCCTTTGCTCTAATAGATAAATTGTTACAATGATCTGCAATTCTTTCAAAATTTGAAATCACATCTAGAAAAACAATCCCAGAACTAGAATCACAGAGTCCTTCACTTACTCTTTGAATGTGGCTTTGTCTTAATTGTTGTTCCATAAGGTCAGCTAACTTCTCTTGTTCATAAACTTTTCTAGAAACGGCCTGATCATACTCATTCATTACAATTAATGCATCCTTAAGCATACTCTCTATAACACTATACATTTCAGATAACTCTTCTTTTGCAACATCAGTAAACTCTAGCTCATGATCGACCTTATATTCTGCTAACTCTCCTACATTATCAGCATGGTCTCCTATTCGCTCTATATCATTAGCACACTCAAAAAGATAGTTAAGTCGCTTAGACTGTTGATCTGTTAAGGATAATTGAGATATTTCAACCAAATATGACATAATTTCTTTCTCTAAAAAGTTTACTAGCTCTTCTTTTTTCTTAGCTTTTTCTACTAACCTCATGTCTTCTTTGTAAACTGCTTGTACTGTTAAATCTAGAGCTTCACCTGCTATTTTACCCATTCTAACTAACTCTCTTGTTACCTGACCAAGTGCTAAAGATGCAGTATCTAAGAAGTTTCTATCTAAGTATAAAGTAGCAAACTCATCTCTGGCTTCCTCTTCACCAGGGATAATCCTGGTAATGAGATTTACAAACGGTGTTAAAAATGGTAATAGCAACACAGTATTAAAAATATTAAAAATAGTATGAGCATTAGCTATTTGACGATGTACTAAAGTTGATGTTTGTACTGCTATTGATGAAAACGGTCCAAGTATAAACAAGAATAGAATGGATCCTCCAACATTAAAAAGTGCATGTGCTAGTGCTGTCCTCCTTGATGCTAGTGAACTCTTAATGGCAGCCAAAGCTGCTGTAATTGTTGTTCCGATATTACTGCCTAAAATTAAAGGAAGAGCTGCTTCAAGTGAAATCAAGCCTTGCGATGCAAGTGCCACCACTATCGCTGTGGTACCACTACTACTTTGAATAACTGCTGTAAAAGCTGCACCAACCAAAACTCCTAATATTGGGTGCGCTGCGAAACTTGCTAACATATTTATAAATGGTTCATAAGACCTCAACGGTCTCATTGCGTCTGACATTGTAGACATACCATAAAAAAGAATTCCAAATCCTAAAATAATTTCGCCAATGTTTTTAAACTTTTTCTTCTTGCTGAAAAGCTTCATCAATACTCCAATTCCTATTGCAAATGGAGCTAACTCACCTAAATCAAAAGAAATAAGCTGAGTTGAAAAAGTTGTACCAATATTTGCACCTAATATAACACCCACAGCTTGTTTTAAAGTCATAAGTCCTGCATTTACAAAACCAATAACCATAACACTTGTAGCGCTACTACTAGATACTATTACTGTTACACCAGTACCCACTAAAACACCTTTGAGAGGAGTGTCTGTTAGTACTTCAAGTAATTTCCTCATTCGATCGCCAGCAGCTTTTTGTAAGCCATCAGCCATCAGATTAAGTCCATATAAGAATAACCCTAAGCCAGCAATCATGCTGGCAGTAATCGCTGCAACATCCATACTATTCTCTCCCTTAAGATCAAATATGCTTATTCATACCGTAGTCATTATATATAATCTTATCATTAATTTCACTAAAAATATTAAAAAAACATTATTTAATTTAAATAAATAAACAAACTATTTATCTACTTCTAAATTAAGCTCAACTAGTGTATAATATTGGCAGCTAATGGGGTGATAGTTATGAGAATATCAAAAAAGGGTCTAATCTTCATTCTTGTATTATTACTAGTTACTTCTAGTACAATAGGATATGCTATTAATAAAAAGTTTGAAGAGCTAGATCAAAACATTAAAAATTTAGAACAACAACTTAGTACTGCTAAAGACCAATTAGTTGTTGCTAATGAACAAATATCTTTACTTAAAGAAGAAAAAGATGATCAGAAAGCAAAATATGAGAACCAAATATCTTCACAACTATCTTATATAGAAGATTTAGAAGATAGAATTGAAAGAATGACTGGTCAACCTGTAATGCCAAAAGATAAAACTGTTTATTTGACTTTTGATGATGGACCTAGTGTTAATACTAATAAGGTTTTAGACATTTTAAATGATTATAAGATAAAGGGTACTTTTTTCGTAGTAGGTAGGAATAATCAACAAAGCTTAGCCACGTACAAAAGAATAGTTGATGAAGGCCATGCTATTGGTAATCATACCTACTCTCATATTTACAAAAACATATATAGTGATGTTAATATATTTATGAGTGATATTTATAAGTTAAATAATTTGATTTATGAAACTACAGGTTTAGAAACAAAGCTTTTTAGATTTCCTGGAGGAAGTTCTACGCAACATTTAGCTGGAGGAAAGTATAAACCTTACATTAATAGACTTCTAAATGAAGGTTTTCAGTATTTTGATTGGAATATTGATAGTGGTGATGCATTGGCTCAACCACTAACTTCCGGTGAAATCATTCAAAGGACAATTGAAGGAGTAAGAAAGCAAAAACACGCTGTTGTTTTGATGCATGAGAAAAAAACAACTCTAGATGCTCTCCCTGTAATTATAGAATACCTAAGAGATCTTGGTTACAAATTTGAAAAAATAAGTTTGGACTCATTTTATGTTCATCATAGAGAATAGAAAAAGGCTCGTAATGAGCCTTTTTTATATTGTTACAACTTTTTCAATAACCCCGCCTTTTTGAGAGTCAACTTTAATTGTTATTTTACTACTAGCTTTAGCTTTGAGTACAAAACTAAACCTTTTGCATCCATTGTTGTACCCCTCACTGCGATTATAGTCTTGTTGTGCATTGAAATACCCATTTAGATATCCTATTTCAGTTTCCATCTCACCACTAATTAATTCTACTTTATCAGTAAAACTCAATTCAATTTTATCTTTATTGATTGCATTAATCTTTTTGCCTTTATTTGTTAGATTAGTTGGTAAAAATCCATGATTAGCAACTAAAATATTCAATTGATATACATCTTTATCTACTTTTGTCAAATCACATTCTTCAATAGCAATCTGTGGTAATGCTTTAGCGTGTGCTAATAGAAACATAGTCATTTTATGACATTCTTGTTCTAATAACTTATGGGGTGGGTTTTGTCTAAAATATTTAGGATTATATCCGCCTATTTCAACTTGACCTAATTGTGGATGGTCATACTCATGCCAGTCTATAAATCCTTTTCCTGATAACTCTTTATCATTAAATTCTAATACTTTTAGCTCTCTTTCTAGTTTCTCTTTAGTTGATAATTTTCTAGCTTTATGCCAATCCATTTTAACGCCAGCTCTTCCATATAAATCCCACAGCTCTGGAGTAAATCCAGGGATACCTTGGTGTTCATAGGCCCAATCTACTATAGTAGCAGCAAAAATTCCACCTGTACTTGGAACATCTGGATAACCTGTTAACTCTTCACCACGCTCTCCAATAGTTTTTAATAATCTTAAATCATCTTTATCAAACTCTTCTTCTGGGTATGTATATGGTGATCTAAATAAGATACCTCCAGAAGTATGCAACGCTTCAAGTGCTCCAATGTTTTTGTGGTTTATAATGAAGTCTACAACATTTTTAATCTCAGGCTCTGAAGTTGGATAATCTCCACCACCCTTTATTTCAGGTTTCCACTCAGAAGGATAGTTTCGGTTTAAATCAAGTCTCCAAGGAACTGGATTAATCTCAATAGGTTCACCATCAAAATCTTTAATAAACCCTTCTGGAATTATATGAAAGAACTCTCCTTCTCTTTCATCTAATCTTCTAGGTTCCATTAATCTTGTATCTTCTTTTGAAATCTTCCATGCACCTCGTTTGTCATCTCTAACTCTCATATTAAGAATATATCCATCTCCATCAATATCTTCCCTATGAAGACCTGGAAGGGTACTAATATTCTCATCAGGCCATACTCTAACACTACTTCTTAAAGTGTTAGGAGTAGTCAAATAAAATTCTGCTCCATCTGGGTTAACTCTTGGAATAATGTAAAAAGTAATATCTTTAAGTAAAGTGCTTATTTCTTTCTTATCTTTGTTTTCCAATAAATAATTTGCTGTATAAAGCGCAGTAATTGAACCTGTTACTTCACCAGCATGAGTATTACCATCGATGTATATAGCTGGTTTTTCTTCTGGATTGCCACTTGAGTAATCTGTAATAGTAATACACCACACATCTCTTTTTTCATAGCTTTTGCCTATACTTGAGAGCTTAGCATACTGATCATTATTATCAGCTAATTCTTTTAGTGCATTTGTTAGCTCATTATAATTATAATAGTGATTAAATCTTAATTTTGTCATAAAAAGTCCTCCTTAAGTTGGTAATTTCACTTCTACTACTGCACCACCTGTTGAATGATTGTATATCTCAACTTCACCTTTATGCATATTAATAATGTCTTTTACAATAGCCATTCCTAAACCTGTACTACCTTCTTCTCCTTTGAAGAATCTTTCAAAGACTTTTGGAATCTCTTTTTCTTCAAAACCAGGTCCATCATCTACTATTCTAACTACTACTTGCTTTTCTGCACTTAATCCTTGAACTAAAATTCTTTCATTTGCATATCTTACAGCATTATCTAAAATATTTGCAAATGCTCTCATTAACGAAGAATAGTCCCCTTTAACTATAAGATCCTCTTCTATGATAACTTGTAGATCAATCTCTTTTTGCTGAATTCTTGTATAAACAGTTCTTAAAGCTTCATTCATTACATCACTTATATCTACTTTATCAAACTTCACTGTTATACTTTCATCATCAATCTTACTAATAAATAGTAGTTCTTCTACTACTGATTTTAGTCTTTGAGCTTCAGAAACAATAATCTCAAAAGCTTCATCTTCTTCAACTTCATTAAATACTCCTGCTTGCAATCCTTCTGCATACCCTTGAATATTCATTAAAGGACTCTTAAGTTCGTGTGAAGCATTTTGAATAAATCGAGATTGCGCTTTTTGATATCTTTCAAGTTGCTGGCTCATATTATTAAAAGCTTTTGCAATGTCTCCCAACTCATCATCTTCTTCAACTTTTAACCTTCCTGAAAAATCTCCAATTGATATTTCTTTTAACCTTTTTTCTAAATTTTGAAGTGGCTCTATTATTTTGTTAGTTATGTAACTTCCAAATAATATTCCAATTAAAACTGCAATAATAATTACCCTAACTACTGACCATAAAAAGCTATCTCTAATTATTATTTGATCATCTCTAGGGCTTAAAGCTAATACATACCCTGATCTATCAACTCCACTAAATCTTTCAACAACGTAATTATATTCACTCCAGCTTCCTTGCTCTTTTGACTGGTTTATAGCAGATTTTAGCTCCTCAGGCAATACCACTGTCTCATTAAAACCTTGAAAACTACTTAAAACAATATTTAACTCGCTATTAAGTAATATTATTTCAATATTTGATTGTGATTGTGCAACTAGTTCTTGAATTAGTCTTTCATTTTTGTATGAGGTGTTAAGAACAATTTGAGCTACACTATTAGCAGTAGTTTCTAATTCATAAAAATTTCTTTCAGAAATATAATTTGTAATTGTAAAGGCTGTAGTAATTAAAACAGAAACACTAACCATTATAATTACTAACACTTGAACTGCTGTTATTTTAAATCCAATAGAAGTTTTAGTCTTGGACAATTTTGTATCCATAACCCCAAATCGTTTCTATTGATATTTTTGCATCGTGTTTTCTTAGTTTTTTTCTGAGCCTTCTTACTAAATCATCTACAGATCTAGTCTCACCTACATAATCATATCCCCAAATGTTCTCAATAATCTGATCCCTTGATAATGCTTTATCAGGGTTTTTTAGCATATACAAAAGCATTTCAAATTCTTTATTTGTTGTTGAAACTTGCTTACCATTTATGAAAAATTCTCTAAGTTCTGAACTAATCCTTGTATTACCTAATGTATACTCTTTATTACTCTCATCTTCTTCTTGCATACTTGCTCTTCTTAAAATAGCTTTGATCCTTACGATTAACTCTCTTGGACTAAAAGGTTTTACTAAATAATCATCTCCACCTAACTCTATACCTAATATGCGGTCTATTTCTTCTCCTTTAGCAGAGACAAAGATTATGGGGGTAGTATATTCATATCTTATTTTCTTTGTTAAATCTAACCCACTTATCCCAGGAAGCATTACATCAAGTACAATACAATCCGGATTTTCTTCTTCTAAAGCGGGCAAAACAGGTTCTGCTTCTGCAAATGTTTTTACTCTATACCCTTCGTTTTTTAAAAATTTTGATATAATATCTCTAATATTTTTATCATCATCAACAACATAAATAAGCTCATTCACTGTTTTTCACTCTCCTTAATTGATTTTTTATTAAATAAAATTTTTTCTGATCAAAAATTTTTAGATTCTTCATATTACCCATATCTAAGTTCTTATTTGCATATTCAATATTAGTATTTATAATACTACTTGCTGATGTGTGAATTTCTTTTACCTTAGTATAATCAACTAACTCATAAACATTTTTTGGTGTAATTCCACCGCCAGGCATTATAATTATTTTATTATCAGCTTTAATCTCTAACTTTTTAATTAGTTCCTTACCTTTTATGATATCATCACTTTGACCAGATGTTAAAATTCTTTTAATATTAAGTTTTTTCAAGCATTCTAGTGCACTGAATGGATCATTAACAAAATCAAACGCTCTGTGAAATGTTAGTGAGGCATTACCAAACAACTCCACTACTCTAGTTATAAATGGTAAATCAATGTCACCATTCTTATCTAAAGCTCCTATTACAAATCCTTCAATATTTAAGCTTGTAAAAGATCTCATTGATTCTAACATCACAGATTGTTCTTTTTTTGAGTATGTAAAATTACCACTTCTAGGACGTATTAAAACCATTACAGGAGCTTGTATGGTTTTAGTGATTTCTTTAACTAAGCCAAAACTAGGGGTTACCCCTCCTAATTCTAAACAGCTAGAAACTTCTAATCTATCCACACCGCACTCCTCTGCATTTATTGCAGATGATAGTGAATCAACGCAAACTTCTATTTTTCTCATTTCAAACTACCCTCAATTGATTTCAAAATATCTTTAGCCTCATTTAAACTATTATTGCTAAAGTGGTACTTATCTTCTTTACTTTTATTATAATGCTGATTTACTAAGCTTATTTGATTCTTTTCAAAAACTTCCCTTTTTGCTATAAACTTTGGTTTAAGTGATTTCTCCCTTTCTAATAAATGCGCAAATTTATAAAATTTCCAAAAATCTAAAGTCTCATTTTTATAAATCATTTGATCAGGCTTATAATGATTACTAATTTCAATACCAAGCTTATCTGGTAATTTAACATTATTAAAAAAGGGTATATATATTGAATGGCATGGAACTGACATAGCTTTATAAATTACATCTTTGCTAAAGTCAAATATTGCACTCTCTTGAGTAGCAATATTACATGAACTTCTGTAATATCCACCTTCTATTTCTTCCTCAGATTGATGAACATTTTCACTACTATGATGACTTCTTAATAAACTCATGATATCTAAAACATCAAGCTTATTTTTAGGTTTAATTGCAAACTTTAATTTATCTTTTGTATTTATTTCTTCTCCTAAGATTAATTCTTGTAAATAGTGTTGTCTGGAATCTATTCCTGTTTCATATCTCATGTTTTTAGATTCAGGCTTTGCTGCAAACTCAAATGCAAAATCAAAGTCATTATCATTATCTATTCTTTCAAGCATATCCATACTGCCAAAGTATTCTATTTCAAAGTCTTCTTTATTTATATTTGAGGTCACAAATGTATTAGGAATAACAACAACAGCTTCATCTGGCACTTTATATGCTAACCAACTTCTTCCAAGCATAACTGAAAGAATAAATGCTTCTTTTTTGTCTGCAATTACATAAGTCCTACCGCTAGATATATAGCCATAATTTTTCATAATGTATGATACTAATTCAATACCTTCTCTAGAATTTGAAGCATGTTTTGCAATCACTTGAGGAAAAGCTTGACCTATGCCTTTCGTTATTTCACCTTTATTAATTGCTAGTTCTAATTTAGTCTTTTTAGAGGGACACCCATTGCCTGTTATAGCCACTCCGACTTCATTTATACAATTATCACTATAATGCAGTTTAGGAATTTCTGTGTAAAAGTAACTAAATGACTTATCTTTAAGCTTATATCTTCTAAGGCTTTCCTTGTTTTTATCAATATATCTATAATTAACTGGATGTCTATTAAAGTTTTGTTCATTATGACCACATATTACATTTTTAGTTTTTGAAGCATTTTTACCTACTACAATTGCTAAACACATACCTCTATTCCTCCAATTAAAACTTTTTCAATTTTAAGATTTTTATCAGCAATCACAATATCTGCTCTACATTCATTTTTTATATACCCTCTATCTTTTATGCCTAAAAGTTTTGCTGGATTTGATGTTACATATGAAATAACTTCCTCTAAAGTTGAATTAGTTGAATCATAAAAGTTTTTAACACCCTCTATTAACTTAAGAGTACTTCCAGCTAATGTATCACTATCAGCTAATCTAGCTATTCCACTATCAATGTTTATCATTTGATTTCCTAATCTATAAACTCCATCAGGTCTTCCTGTTGCTGAAATTGAATCTGTCACAAGAATTATTTTATCCTTTTTTAGTCTATAAATGAGTTCTAAAAACGAAGGATGTAGATGAACCTTATCTGCTATTACTTCAGAATATAAATTTGAAAGTAAAATAGCAGTTGTTATCATTGGCTTTCTATGATGTATTGTAGGCATAGCATTAAATATATGTGTAGCAGATTTAATGTATTTTAAATGCTTACTACAATTCTCATAAGAACAATTTGTATGTCCTGCTGATAAGACTATTCCTTGGTGGCTAATAGATTTAAGTAAATGATTTGGGTCAACCTCTGGTGCATAAGTTATTATTTTTATCAAATCTTTAAATTTATTTATGAGTTCTAAATTAGGTTTGGTTAAATACTTATTTTGATGTGCCCCTGATTTTAATTTGTTTAAAAATGGGCCCTCTAAATGCACTCCTAATAACGAACTATAATTGTTTTTAAACTTATTAAACCTACTCAAAACTCTCATAAGTTTTTTTTCACTAGCACTTACTGTAGTTGCTAAAAAACTTGTAACACCATGTTTATTATAAAAGGTTATAATCTCTTTCAATTTCTCTTCATTAACATCTAAAAAATCATAACCAATAGCTCCATGGGTATGGATATCAATCATCCCTGGGAAGACATAACTGCCATTAACATTATAACTTTCTAAAGAAGAATACTTTTTTGGTAAATCTCCCTTGCCAAAGTCTATTATTTTCTTATCAAAGACTATATATCCTCTATCAATATTTAGATTATCTGATATTAAATGAGCATTTATTAAAGCTCTCAAAAGTTTCACCTTCTTTTCTAACCTTTATATTTTCAAGAATAAATTCCAAATTCCTGCAAAGAAAAGAAAAAACTCGTTTAACAACGAGTTTAAGAAATTATAATGTATTATATTTTTTTTGATATTTATTCAAAACTCCAAATAGTATCATTGTTATTAAAATTATAGCTCCACTTGAAATCCATAAATACCTCCATGTTGAAATACCTGCTACTATTTTATATATTGCTTGATATATCCAATAAAGCGGTGACCAATATAGTAGATAATGTAAACTCTCTTTTAGTGCAATTGCTCCTAAAATTGATCCAGCAAGTACAAACATCATTCCTTTTGCACTAGCGATTGCTGAAAGTTGATTTGAACTAATTGTACCAATCATTAAACCATAAAAGATAGTAAACAATGAACTAACCAATACAATGAATCCTAGTTGAGTTAACTTTAATCCTTCTAACCCCATTATTTTTAATACTATTGGAGTATGAATTATAGGTAATATTATTCCTAATACACTTTTACCTAATATATACTCTATTTTTCCAAGTGGTGAAGTATTTAAAGCATTAATTGTTGAAAATTCTTTGTCTTCTACAATATTTAGACCAATTATCATTCCGCCTAGAATTATTGAAGTTATTATTAAACTAGTTGTTCCGATACTTACTACTGGTGGCAACTTAAAATCTATTGAACTAATTTTATAAGTGAGCCAATTATCTTTATCACTATTTAAATATGATACAACAAGCTTCATCAATCCTTCTATGTTACCAGCTTCATTTCCTTCTAATATAATTTCGTAATTATCTTTGTTTTTAATTAAACCATAGACATCATCACTATCATTTACTCTTGTGATTATTTCATCTTTATCATTTAATTTTATAACATGGCCAATTTCTTCTAACTTATTAATTTCAGTTTCTTTCAAAGACTCATCATAAACAAATATAGCAGAAGAGTCAGCGACATCTGGAGCAAACACACTAAGCAGTAAAGCTAGTAATATGGGAGCCACTATTATATATAAAAGTACAAAATCTCTTGTTGCTACTACTACATCTCTTTTAAAAATTGATATTATTCTCTTCATTTTAGACCTCCTACTGCTTTCCAGTTGCAAACTTTTTAGTCATTATTGTACTAGCTGAAAAGATAATAACTAAGAAAATACTAAATTTAGCTGCTTCTAAAAACATAGTATTACTTCCACTGACAAATAGCGCTTCTTTTAAACCTAGCATCAGTGAATAAGTTGGCATAATTTTTAAGTAAGTTGGTGCAAACATCGGTGCAAAATATGATACTACCGGAGCTCCTAATAAAAGAGACACAATTATTAATGGCATCATTGCAGAGGTTAAAGATTTATATAAATTAGCTATAGTTAAACCTAAACATGATGACCAAATGCTTGTTAATCCAATTAAGATTAGAGTATTTACCCAATTTACATTTACTCCAACTGTAAATACAACTATTAATATTGCTGATAAGAATGAGTATAGCAACATTGTAATTAATTTAGCTCCAAGAAGTAATGTTACATTTGTTGGAGTAGTAACAAAGGCTTTTATAGTCTTATGATCTTTTTCAAGTATTAACATAACAGATATTAAAAATAGACCCATTAATGCTGATTCAAGCATAATGGCTAAAGGCACTACGTTAAGATTTAAGGGTATATTTTCTAAACTAGAACCTTCTCTTAAAATTGTCACTTGTGAAGAATCATCAAACTCTATTCTTCCTAAGTATGATTGAATATCAACAATAGCCATATTAATAATGTCATCATTTTCATATCCTTGAGTTATTAGTTCAAACCCTGCTTCACCATTATTACTTTTTAATATCAGCCCTAAACTATTATAATCCTTTTCCATTGCTTTTATTACTTCTTCTTTTGAAGAAAATACTGTACTTTTGTTTTCTAAATTTTGATAATTAGTATCTTCAAGAGTTTTTACAGCCTCTTTGTTAGGATACAAATATAGAGATTTTTCCATATTTATTTCACTTGGAACTACAAATCTTATAACTAAAATTAATATCAAAGCAATTGCTAAAACAATAAATAAATAATAATTTCTTATTGTTAGTTTAAACTCCTTATCAAGTAGAGATAGAAACTTATTCATTACTCTAACCTCCGACCAGTAACTTTAATGAAAATTTCTTCAAGTGTAGCTTCCTGACTATGCATAGTCTCAAAATTGTTATCATCGATGATTTTTTTAAGTTGTTGTTTTTCTTTATTATCAATAATAGAAAATCTCTTTTCAACAATTCCAGATTCAGTTCTCTGTGTTACTTTAACTAACTTTTGGCCATATTTAAGTTTTAGATTTCTAGGTGAATCAATAGCACTTATCTGACCATCAGTTATAAAAGCAATCCGATCACACAAATCATCTGCAATTTGCATATTATGTGTAGTCATAAATATTGTTGTTCCTTCACTTCGTTTTTGCTTTATAATCTCTTTAATTTTTGCTGCAGTAGTAGGATCTAAACCACTTGTAGGTTCATCTAAAAACCAAATACTAGGATCATTTATCATACTTCTAGCAAAAACAAGTCTTTGCAACATACCTTTTGAATATCCTTCAGCTCTTTTATTAATCGAATCTTCTAAACCAACCATAGTTAACAACTCTTCTGGATTTTTAGTTGGAACAGAATACATACTTGCGTGAAATTTCAAATTTTCAATTCCTGTTAATTTCTTATACACATTTGGCTGTTCAAAAGAAACACCTATTGTGTTAAATAGCTCTTTACCAAACCTTCTAATCTCTTTATCAGCAACTATTACTTTACCTTTTTGCAATTTTAATAAACCAATTAAAATATTCTGAGTAGTTGATTTTCCTGCACCACTAGGTCCCAAAAAACCAAATATTTCACCTTTTTTTACATTAAAACTTACATCTTTAACTGCGTAATTATCATCTTTTGTGTATGAGTGAAACAAATTATTAACATTAATCATAATTATACCTCCAAAAATCCATTAAATAGTTTGTTCATAAATCTGTTAGCTAGTTCATTTCTATCTATTTCCTTTTCACCTATTAGATTTTCTAAATAATAATCTACAAAAATAATATTAATTTTTGTAAGCAAATGAGCTGTAAATTTAAGTTCCTCATTATCTGCATTAGGTAATGCATTAAATTGCTTTATTAAATCCATATATATTTTTTCACTCATCTTAAGTCTTTCAGAAAGTTCTTTAGTTACTACTTCATTAGAAGTATTGTCTCTAATCATTAAAGAAAACATTCTAGTGTATGCAGGATGGTATCTTGCATACTCAAGACCTGCTTTAAAAACTACTGACAAAAACTCTTTCATAGAAGTTATTTGTTTTCCATCTAAATGTTTATTAACATATTTTTGTTTAATCTCTGATCCATGTTCAATTAAATAGTTATATAAATCAGCTAATCCATCAAAATATTGATAGAAACTACCTCTAGCAATTTTACTATTACTAATAATGTCTGTAACATTTACTTTTTGATAAGGTTTATAAGCAAATTCAGCTAAAGCTACTTGTATTATCCTCTCTCGTTTATCTTTATTTAAATTAAAAAATGTCTTCTTTGGCACTTTAATACCTCCTTTTTAATTGTGAATGTGAATTCATATTCATATTGTATTTAAATACTTAACTTTTGTCAACTAATATAGTTATTTGACTATCATTTTTCACTTAAATAAGATGGAAAATACAAAAAAGCCATCTTTTTAGATGACTCATTGTAAGACTTCCTTAACTATACTCCACTTTTTAAGCTTATATGTAACTTTTTGAGTGTTTGCAGGGCTTGTGGAAGGCAATCTAAATAAAGATTTATATTTATATAATTTTTTATCGACATTCCTTCTAAAAACCTTTTCTGCTTTAGCTCCATTAAAAAATATGTATTCAATTTTTTGATATGTTTTAAATAACCAAACAAAATTATTAGCTGTAACATTTGTTATATTTGAATCAGAACTATTAACTCTTTCACATGACTTTATAGTATCCCATAAAGCTAAATTGTTATCTAAAATACTACTTAGTTTATGATTGTAATCATTATAAACAGAAATATTAAAAAGATCTTTGATTATATCCCAAAACTGATTCCTGGTATAAGCATAATACTCTCTTTCATTTAAAGAAGTAACTCCTGGCATTGAGCCCAATATAATTGCTTTTGAATCTTTTGATACTATTGGTGCAAAGCTATAAATCAAAACTATACTCCTAGCTAAGTATCACTTTATTATTATTTAAAAACTTAACCCAATAGTCATTAAAAAATAAATCTACTATTGTAGTTTCAAAATAATTTGCTAACTCCATAGCCAATCCTAATGAAGGATCTCTTCTACCTGTTTCGATCAGTCCATAAAAACTCCTTGAAATTCCCAAGTCACTTGCAACTTGTTTTTGTGTTACACCTAAATCTTTTCTTTTAGTTACTAATGCACTACGATCTTTCAACTCTTCACTCACAACTATTCCTCCTATAGGTTTATTGTTCTAAATTACTATAAATAATATCAAGATCTTCATCAAAAGAAGCAACTTGTTGTACCCAAACTTTCCCATTTTTAAAAATGAATTCTTCGCCATCATCTAGTGTGTATCTAAAATGGCTACTAGCACTGGTTTTTTCCCAGCTACCTTGATAAATGTAGCCATCTCTTAGGAAATAAGCATTACCTTTACCTAATAAGCTAATTTCACTTTGGATTCCATCTATTGGAACCTGAACTGTTTTAACTGAAGCTTCAATGATAACAATGTTATTAGTTTTAACTTCATTATCTTCCGCAGTTAAAAGCTTCTCTCCATCTAGATAGCGCACATATTGTTCTTCTTGTGAAATATATTGCCATTCTACCATATGAGGATATTTAGGTGTGCCATAATCAATAGATATTTTATCCACCTTTTCATTACCTACAATTTCACCAGTGTTTAACTCTGGTAAAGGAGATAGCTCAATTGATCTGTTACTTGATAATCTAATTACCTCACTACTTCTAACATAAGCATTATGAGGCATTTTCCTAGTATTATCTCTTTCAAAATATCCACTAGCATTAGTGATATCACACATGCTCTTTAGACCATTATTCTTAAGATAAGCTAACGCATCCATATTGCCTCCAATATGAGAAATGATAGTATCATAAGCATGTCCAATTTGAGCAAAATAATATCTAATAGATCTTATTGGGCCTACAATAACTGGATCAGTTTTATAAAATCCAGCTAAAAATCTTGTATAAGTTCCTTCACAAACTATCTCATAAACTATATCAGCTTTATCTAGGTTACTTTGAGGCCTCGCTTTGGGATGATTATCAATCATAGCAAAAAAAGCACCAGGCAATTCAGGTTGTAAAACTATTGGGTCCACTTCTTTTTCAGTAACATCTTCAGCAGGTTGTTCGAGAGATTCATCTGGATTAGGTACCAAATTATCACCAGAAGTATCATTTTTTTCACTACAAGCAACAAAAATCAATAATATTATTGATAAAAGTGCTATTAATTTAATTATTTTCATTTTAATCTCCCTCATTAAAAGTCTACCTATGTAGTATACAAAAACAACTTGTGTTATTTCAATCTTTTTTGTCATTATATCATTTATTGCAGGAATTAATCCTTATAATAGAGAACTATACTTATAAGAAATATTAGGAGGGTTTAGTGAAATGAATGAAATGCAAAAAGAAGCTTTAACAATTCTCAAAAATCGTTATAGTCATAGAAAATTTATTGATAAGCCAATTGAAGAAGAAGTTCTTAATGAGATATTAGAAGTAGGCTTGGCTGCTGCTAGTGGTGGGAATTTACAACCAGTTAGTATAATAAAAATTCAACAAAAAGAGAGAAAAGAAGAAATTGCCTCCATTTGTAATCAAGGATTTATTAAAGATGCTGACACACTTTTAGTTTTTGTTGCTGATTATTACAGATTAAAACAATGGACAGAAGTTCAAAAAGCTCCTTTTGGCAGAGAACAAGCTTTTAGAGACTTTATAATAGCTTTAGAAGATGTTATGTGTATGGCTCAATCTATTGAGTGTGCTGCAAACTTATTAGGTGTAGGGAATGTCTATATTGGCACAGTAAATGCTAGGTATGATGAAATGAAAAAGTTTTTATCTCTTCCAGAATTAACAATACCTGTACTTATTACTTGCCTAGGATATTCAGATGACAGTGGTATGAATAGAATAAAATTATCTAAAGATGTAGTTGTTCACAATGAAGTTTATACACCACTTACTGAAAAAGAAGTGAAAGAGAAGATAGTTGACTATAAATATAATAATTGGATACAAGAATTAAGTGGTGATGTCTTAAAAAAATACATTAATCATTTTTATGATGTTGCAAATGAAGTTAATGGTGAAGAATGGGCCAAAAAAGTTGTAGAAAAAATAGAAGAACAAGGTGGTATTAACAGAGCACAATATAGATTTGGCTGGCACTATAACCCACTAGTGCAGAGAAGTTATAATGAAAAGATCTACAATTTCTATGAAAGCCAAGGTTTTAAATTCCTCCCAAAAAGAAAGAAAGAAGAAGAGTAAATATATTGAATAAAAAATTAACCCCAAAAGCAAATCTAATCAAAAAAAGATTAAGCTTTTGGGGTTTTATTTATGCCTTAGACTATATATAGATGTTTATCGAACCAATTTATTACTTCCTTATCAAAATATGAATAATAACTATGGCCTCCAAGCTGGTTTAGAATCATTTTAATTTCACCATTATTCATAATAGGTTTCAAATTATTATAAAATCTTTCACTACCAAGATATGATACAGTTTCATCATCTTTATTATGGATAATTAAAATATTTAGATCAATAAAAGACTCTATTTTGTCAGCTGCTTGAAATCTAACTTCTTTTGTTGATTTAGTATTATTAATATTAAAATGCTTAATCGCATTTTGATCATAGTTATAAGGAGATCCACTTATTGGGATTATTGTCTTAAATCTTTTATCAAATAGGGGTAATAAGTAGGTTACATAAGCCCCCATTGAAAATCCCACACAACCAATTTTTAATTTACTTAACTTATGTTTGATTGTTAAATGATTCAATATTGTAATATTACTAATAATGTAATCATTCATTATTTTAGTTATCGATCCTAAAAAATTATCTCCATTGAACAAATAAGAAAAATTATCTGGTCTTTCTTCTCCATGCCACTTAGCTAAAGGCAAAACGACTAAATAACCTGCTAATGCTAACTTATATGCACTAGTTAGACCATCCTTATGATTTCCTGTAAGACCATGCAAAACAAATACTACTCCTTTGTAATTATCTTTATAAAGCAAATAATAAGGACACCCTTTTATAACATTTCTACTAATAATAACATTTTCCATAAACCAACCTCACTATCTTATAGATTTTATAAACTTCTTAACCTCTTCTTGATTTCCTTTAAAAACAATCAAGTCACTTCCCTTTTCAAGTTGATACTTATACATAGGATCATAGTAATTCGATAAGAACCTACTGATCCATTTTTTGTGACCAGATTTATCATTGAAGTTTTTCTGTTTTTTTACAGCTTCATCAACTAACTCTATTAGCTCTTTATATCTTTTATTGCCTAAACGGCTTTCAGCTTTAGTTATGCTTTCATTAATATATTCTTGCCACTTATCTAGTCCTTCACTACCAAATTCTTTATTGTATTCTTTCTGTTCATCATATACATATTCTTGCATGATATTATCAACTCTTTGATCAAAACTAGCTTCTAAAACTATTAATGGGCTATTTGACAAAAATTCGTAGAACTTATGAGGTAAAAAAGATTTCCCTACATGTCTTCCTTCATCTTCAAATATTAAAAAATTATAACCTTTACTCTGCTTTTGGATTAGATCATAAGCTAAATTGTCTTCAAAATCTATCTGTCTAGGCTGAGGGTCAATTTTAGGGCCAAATATGCTACCTCTATGATTAGCCAAACCCTCTAAATCAATCATTTCATTTATCTCATGAAGTAAAATTGTTTTTCCTACACCCGTTAATCCTCCCAATCTATACGCTTGATAGTTTTGGTTTTCTGGCAATAACATATCTATAAGGTAGTTTCTTATTGCTTTGTAACCACCTTTAATTCTTGGGATAATCTTACCAGTTTTCTCATAAATCCATTTTTGAGCTATTTCAGACCTTTGTCCACCTCTAAAACAATATATTAAACAGTTTGGATTATTATCAATGAATCTAACCCACTGATCTAACTTTTCTCTCTTGTCTTCTTTTGTCAGTTCATAACCTAGTTTAGTAGCTGCTTCATTACCTTCTTCTTTATATTTTTTACCCACCAATTCTCTTTGTTTGTTTGAAAGGATAGGAATATTTACTGTATTTCTAAATGAACCCTTTTCAAACTCTATTGGGGCTCTAACATCAATTAAAGGCACTTCATCTATTATTATTTTTCTAAAATCATCAAAAAACTCCACAAATATTATCTCCCTTGTGATAAATATATACTTACCAAAAGC
>CAZCFQ010000002.1:0-45873 GCA_964497955.1 uncultured Clostridiaceae bacterium | reverse complement strand
AACCATTTAGAGCATCTACACCTTCTTGAATTCTTGCTCCACCAGAGTCATTAATTCCAATTAAAGGTGCGCCATTTTTTATAGCTAAATCCATGACTTTAGTAATCTTTTTAGCATGCATTTCTCCCAAAGTTCCTGCAATAACAGTAAAGTCTTGAGCAAAAACATAAACTAATCTACCATTAATTGTACCGTACCCGGTAACAACACCTTCTCCTGGTGCATCTTTTTCTTCCATACCAAAATCAGTACAACGATGCTTAATAAACATACCTATTTCTACAAAACTATCTTCATCAAGCAAAATTTCAAGCCTTTCACGAGCTGTCATTTTTCCTTTAGAGTGCTGAGAGTCAATTCTTCTTTGACCTCCGCCTTTTTTTATCTTTTCTTTCTTTTCTTTTAGTTGTTCAATAACGTGCTCCATCATAACTCCTCCTTAACTATCGCGTTCACACAACTCAATTAGAATACCATTTGTACTCTTTGGATGTATAAAAGCTATTTTTGCTCCGTGAGCACCTGGTTGAGGAGTTTCATTTATAAGTCTTACTCCTTTTTCTTTTAAAGTGCTAAGAGCTTCTTGGATATCATCAACTTTAAAAGCTAAATGAGCAATACCCTCTCCTCTTTTTTCAATATGCCTTGCTATTGCACTATCTTCTGAGGTTGGCTCAAGTAATTCAATATTACTTTCTCCTACTGGTAAAAAAGCTACTTTAACTTTCTGACTAGGAACTTCTTCTACACCAGTAGGTTCTATACCTAAAGTCTTTTGATAAAATTCCAAAGCTTTTTCAATACTTTTTACAGCTACTCCAAGATGGTCAATTTTTTCTAACATCTTTATTCTCCTTTTTCTAATAAAATATTGAATAATCCATCAGACACTTTATAAGGTGTTGTTTCGTGATTATAAACTTGGTCAACCTTTTGCATATAGTGTGATTGATCGATTGTCTGATTAATGTGCTTTTTCATTTTGTATTGCAAAATATCTTGAATTTCAGTGATTATTTGATCTTTTCTTCTTTGTTCAAACTCTCCGCTTTGAATAGCTTTTTCTAAAAATTCACAAATACTGTCATATAGATTATCAATACCTTCTCCACTAAGTGATATTGTTGGTATAATTGGAGGTCTTTTATCAGCCTTATAATCGCTCATTTCTATCATTAGTTGCAATTCACGTACTGTTTTTCTAGAACCATCCTTATCTGCTTTGTTAACAACAAAAATATCTGCAATTTCCATTATACCTGCTTTTAGAGTTTGAATATGGTCACCCAACCCTGGTACGGATACTACAATTATAGCATCTGAAATCTGCATTATATCTGTTTCAGCTTGTCCAATTCCAACGGTCTCTATTATAACATAATCATAGCCAGATGCATCTAAAATTTTTATAGAATCTCTGGTAGCTTTGGCTAATCCACCAAGATTTCCACGACTACCCATAGATCTAATAAATACTCCTGGATCATTTGTCAATGAAGGCATTCTTATTCTATCTCCTAGAATTGCACCTCCAGTAAAAGGGCTACTAGGGTCAACTAAAATTAAACCACAAGTTTTTCCTTTTTCTCTTATATACTTAACAAGTTCTCCTACTAAAGTGCTTTTCCCAGCACCTGGAGGGCCAGTTACTCCAATTACTTTTGCATTTCCGCAATGAGGATAAATACTATTAATAATTTGAGCTGCTTGGCTATCTTCATTTTCTACATATGTTATAGCTCTGGCAATAAATCTTTTATTACCCTTTAATATTTCTTCACCAAATTTTTCAATACTACTCATTTTTTAAATTCTTGATAAATTTGATAATGCTATCAGTAGTTGTTCCAGGACCAAATATTTCTTTGATTCCTTTATCCTTTAACGATGGGATATCATCTTGTGGAATAACTCCACCACCGAAAACAACTATATCTTCTGCATCGTTTTCTTTTAACAACTCAGTCACCTTTGGGAAAAGATGATTATGTGCACCAGATAAACATGAAAGCCCTATGAATTGAACATCTTCTTGAATAGCAGCTTTTACAATTTGTTCTGGAGTTTGTCTTAATCCTGTATAAATAACTTCCATACCTGCATCTCTTAATGCTCTTGAAACTACTTTTGCTCCTCTATCGTGACCATCAAGACCAGGTTTAGCAACTAATATTCTAATTTTATTCTCTGACATTTTCTTCACCCTCTATAAGATTTGCGCAGGCTTATACTCGCCAAACACATCTCGCAATACATCACTAATCTCACCCAAAGTTGCATATTCTTTAACTGCTGTTAAAATATATGGCATTAAATTATCAGATCCTTGAGCTACTTTTTTTAACTCATCTAGTGCTTTTTTAACTGCTTGATTATCTCTTTGCTTTTTAACCTCATTAAGTCTTTCAACTTGACGTGTTTCTACTTCATCATCTATTCTCAAAAGATTTTTTGGTGGTTCTTCTTGTGCACTAAATTTATTAACACCAACAACTATATTTTCGCCACTTTCAACACCCATTTGATATTTATAAGCACTGTCTGCAATTTCTTGTTGAATGTATCCATGCTCAATTGCTTTCACTGCTCCACCTAAGTCATCAATCTTTTTAATATACTCCATAGCTTCTTTTTCTATTTGATCTGTTAATTTTTCAACATAATAACTACCAGCTAATGGATCTACAGTATCAGCAACTCCACTCTCATGTGCTATAACTTGTTGAGTTCTTAAAGCGATTCGAACAGACTCTTCTGTTGGTAGTGCCAGCGCTTCATCTTTTGAGTTAGTATGTAATGATTGAGTTCCACCTAAAACTGCTGCTAAAGCCTGTAGTGTTACTCTTATAATATTATTATCAGGCTGTTGTGCAGTTAGAGTTGATCCACCTGTTTGGGTATGGAACCTCATTCTCATTGATTTTTGATTTGTAGCTCCAAATCTTTCTTTAACTAATTTAGCCCATAATCTTCTTGCAGCTCTAAATTTGGCAATTTCTTCGATAAAATTTAGATGAGAATTAAAGAAAAATGATAATCTTGAGGCAAACTGATCAATTTCTAACCCAGATTCTACTGCTGCTTCGACATATGCTATTGCATCAGCTAAAGTAAATGCTACTTCTTGAGCTGCTGTAGAACCAGCTTCTCTAATATGGTATCCACTAATACTAATTGTATTCCACTTTGGTACATTTTGAGAACAATACTCAAAAATATCAGTAATTAGTCTCATTGATTCTGTTGGTGGATAAATATATGTTCCTCTAGCAATATATTCTTTTAAAACATCATTTTGAATTGTACCAGAAATTTTTTCAATACTTACACCTTGTTTCTCAGCTACAGCTATATACATTGCTAATAAAACGGCTGCAGGTGCATTAATTGTCATTGATGTACTAACTTTATTAAGCGGAATATCCTTAAATAATAATTCCATATCAGCTAATGAGTCTATTGCTACTCCTACTTTTCCTACCTCACCATTTGATAAAGAATGGTCTGAATCGTATCCAATTTGAGTTGGTAAATCAAAAGCTACGCTCAATCCTGTTTGCCCTTGGTCAAGTAAATATTTATATCTTTTATTAGATTCTGCAGCATCTGCCATTCCAGCATATTGTCTCATTGTCCATAAACGACCACGATACATTGTAGGGTATACCCCTCTGGTAAATGGATACTGTCCAGGTAAACCTAGATCTTTATTGTAGTCATCTTCATTTATATCTAATGGGGTATATACTGGTTTTACTTCATATTCAGAACTTGTAGTAAACTTTTCTCTTCGTTCAGGAGCTCTAGCTAAAGTTTTTGCTAAAGGGCCATCCTCCCACTTTCCCATTTCTTCTTTTAAATTTTCTTTCATATCTTCATATGACATAATATACACTCCTATTTGTGTAAAATTTAATAATAAATCAGAGGTTTGTATTTCTGTAAAGAATTACCATGATGATAGATGCCCTCCCTAAAAAAGGGAGGGCAATTTTTCATTTAGTTAATTTTTCCACGCATCTTTAAGTTATAAGCTATTGTATTAATAGCTTTCATATAAGCTGCGTCCCTCATGGTAACATTGTTATCTTCCATCATTTTGTATGTTTGGTTAAATGCATCAACCATGATACGCTCTAGACGGCTATTTACTTCTTCTAAAGTCCAGTAGAAGTTCTGTAAGTTTTGTACCCACTCAAAGTATGATACAGTAACTCCACCAGCATTAGCTAATACATCTGGAACAATAAAGATTCCTTTATCATTAAGAATTTTATCAGCTTCTGGTGTTAATGGACCATTTGCTCCTTCAACGATTAATTTTGTTGAAACAGAATCAGCATTAGCACCAGTAATCATGTTCTCTAAAGCTGCTGGTACTAAAATATCACAATCAATTGCAAATAATGCATCATTGCTTTCAATATCTTCTGAACCTGGGAAGCCAAGCACAGTTTTTCTTTCATTATCTTCATTGTTGTATACATAATCAAACAATTCTTTGGCACTCATACCTTCTGGATTATAAGCTCCACCATAGTAATCACGTACACCTACTACAGTTGCTCCAGCTTCTTCAAATAAGAGTGCAGCATATGATGAAACGTTTCCAAATCCTTGGAACACTACTCTCGCACCTTCAAGATCAATATCTAATCTCTTAGCAGCTTCTCTAGCTGTAATAAATACACCACGACCAGTAGCTTCTGTTCTACCTAGTGAACCATATAATTCAACAGGTTTACCAGTAATCAAACCAGGATTATTAGAACCATTCATTTGGTCATATTCATCCATCATCCAAGCCATGATTTGAGGATTAGTATTAACATCTGGAGCAGGAATATCTTTTACTGGGCTAATGAAATTACCCATAGCACGGATAAATCCACGTGATAATCTTTCTAACTCATTTTTAGATAAATCTCTAGGATCTACAATGATTCCACCTTTACCGCCACCATAAGGAATACCTACTACAGAACACTTGATTGTCATCCACATAGATAAAGCTGTAACTTCATCTTGTGATACATTTTGGTGAAAACGTAAACCACCTTTAGCTGGTCCACAAGCAGTGTTGTGTTGAGATCTAAAAGCTACAAAACTTTTTGTACTTCCATCGTCCATTTTAACTGGTACGTTTACACGTAAAAGTCTCTCAGGTTCTTTTAAGATTTCATAAACTGATGGATCAGCACCTAAAAGGTCACATACCTTTTTAATTTGAGCTTGTGCAATCTCTTTTGGATTCAAATTTTCTTTTGACATAATTTAGCTCCCTCCGAACTTATTATTTATTTGCTACTAGCTTAAAGCCAGTTTGCAAAGCTTTTTTATTGAGCTCTTCTGTTCCTTTTGGAACACGTTTTAGCACAGCTTTTTCTAAAGCTTCTTCGCTAACAACGCCACTAGCTTTTGTTAGAGCTCCTAGTGCAATAATGTTTGCTACAATTACCTTACCTAATACATCCCGAGCACTTTTAATGATTGGAAGTGACATTACTTCGCATCTATCATTTCCAGATAGTTTAATAGACTCATCAACAACTAAGATTCCGTTCTCATTCATATCTACTGCATACTTTCCATAAGCTTCTTGTGTTAGTGCAAGCATTATATCTGGTAAAGTCACCTTTGGATAAGCAATCTTATCTTGGCTAATAATAACTTCACTTTTACTTGCTCCACCACGTGCTTCAGGTCCATATGATTGTGTTTGAACTGCATTTTTATCATCTATAATAGCAGCTTCAGAAAGAATAATTCCTGCCAAAAGCATTCCTTGTCCACCTGAGCCACTTAATCTAATCTGTTTAGACATTACTTTCCCTCCTTTTGAGCTACATCAATAACCTTTTCCTGATATACTTCACAATATTCTGGAGCTGTTTCTTGATAGATAACTCCTATAGGGAATTTTCCTTCTGTTTTTTCTTTTGGTAATTTATCAAAAGCTTTTACTGGCATGGCGTTTTCTTTTTCCCACTCTAACATAGTTATACCATCTTTTAATCCATTTTTCCTGCCATAATATGTTGGACAATGAGAAATAGCATCAACCATACTAAATCCTTTAGCATCTATTGCTTGTGTTATCAATTTAGTTAGCATTGAAACATGGTAAGCAGTTCCTCTTGCTACAAAAGTTGCACCTGCTCCTTTTGCTAAATTACACAAATCAAAACCCCTATCTATATTACCATAAGGAGCTGTTGTTGCATAGCTACCAATCGGAGTCATTGGAGAAAATTGACCACTAGTCATACCATAGATATTATTATTAAAAACTATCGCTGTTATGTCAATATTTCTTCTACAAGCATGAATCAAGTGATTTCCACCAATAGCTGAAGCATCACCGTCTCCTGTAATTACAATTACTTTTAACTCTGGGTTGGCTAATTTGATTCCTGTTGCAAATGCAATAGCTCTACCATGAGTAGTATGTAAAGTATTAAAATTCATATATCCAGGAATTCTTGAAGAACAACCAATACCAGAGACAATTACAGTTTTATCTTGGTCTAAGTCTAGATCTTCAATTGAATGCAACATTGCATTCATAATTGTTCCATGGCCACATCCTGGGCATAAAATGTGACTCATTTTATCTTCTCGTAAATATTTTTTTAAATCATTAAGCATTTTTATGGACCTCCTTAATTCTTTCAAGAATCTGTTGAGGTTTGATCAATTCACCATCATACCTATTTTCTCCAAATACTTTTGCTCTTCCCTCAACAACTCTGCGAACTTCATTAACGATCTGACCTTGATTTTGTTCAGGTACAATAACTGCTTTAACCTTATCTGCATATTTATCAATATAACTATCAGCAAAAGGCCAAACAGTTCTTAATCTCAACATACCTACTTTTAGTCCTTCTTCTCTTGCTTCTAATACAGCACTTTCTGCTGATCTAGAAACTGATCCATAAGAAACTACTAAAAGGTCCATATCTTCTGTTTCAATTTCTTCTACGTCTAAAATGTCATCTAAATTGCTGTATATCTTATTATATAATCTATCTTTTAAGTATTTTACTTCTTCTGGATCACTAGTAGGAAAACCAGTAAAGTCATGTGTTAAACCAGTAATATGGTATCTATATCCTGAACCAAAAGGAGCTAAAACAGGTCCTTCTGTAGGTTCTGCTTTATATGGAAGATATTCTTCTGGTGATTCTGTTGGCTTCTTTCTTGGCTCAATTCCTTCAACTTTTTCTGGAATTTCAACTTTTTCCCTCATATGACCTATAACTTCATCTAAAAGAATTATAACAGGCATACTGTATTTCTCTGCTAAATTAAATGCTTTTATTGTAGTATAATATGTATCTGGTACTGAAGATGGAGCTAAAGCTATCACTGCATGATCTCCATGAGTTCCCCATCTTGCTTGCATTACATCTTCTTGTGATGTAGAAGTTGGAAGGCCTGTTGAAGGTCCACCACGCATTACATTTACAATTACAAGGGGAATCTCTGTAGCAAATGCAAATCCTAAATTTTCTTGCTTAAGTGAAAATCCAGGACCACTAGTAGCAGTCATAGATTTTCTTCCAGCTAAAGATCCACCAATTGTAGCTGCTATACCACCAATTTCATCTTCCATTTGTATAAATCTGCCACCAATTTTAGGCAGTTCTTTTGATAAAATTTCAGCAATCTCTGTTGAAGGTGTTATTGGGTAACCAGCAAAAAAGGTAACTCCTGCTGCTAAAGCTCCTTCTACACAGGCTTCATTACCTTGTAATAATTTAATATTTTTATCCATTATCTTTCAACTCCTTAACATTAATCGCTAAATCAGGACATCTTTTTTCACACATTCTGCATACAATACACGCTTCAGGTCTTGCTACTGTAGGCTTTTTATCTGCGTCCAAATCGTATACATTTACAGGACAAAATGTTGCACATATTCCACATCTTTTGCACCAGTCATAATTAATTGTTATTTCTGATTTGTTTTTACTCATCCTATTCTCTCCTAACCAAACATTTTTGATAACTCAGTACTGCATTGTTTAACATATTAATCGAACCCACGTCAGGTCGATAAACAAATTCTATTACTTCACTTTTATCACTTGCTAATTCTATTACTTCACTTCTTCTTCCAGGTGAAGTAAGCAAATAATCTTTTGAACCAATAAAATCATTAAGTGCTCTCTTGTCATTAGTAGTTGTGTAATCAAATTTATCTAACTTTATACCAGAGTCTTGTATCGCACTTTTAACTTTCTTAGCAAAGTTTTCTGAAATACATACAAGACCAACATCTTTCGATTGATCAAATTTCGCAATTTTAATCATTGTTTCCAGTTTTGGTTCCAATGAGATTGCAATAACTTCTTTCTCAATCTTTAACTCTCTTAATAGTTGAACAACTTCATCATAATGAAAAAAAGTAGTAACAATCAAATCATAGGCATTTGCTATTGTGTAAAATTTATTTTTGTCTTTAAATATTTGGGACAAAACTAAGGGTTTTACTAAAATACCTGATTCATTAGATAACTCGTTTGAGAAAAAATCAACTTGCTCTTTGTTACATTCAATAAATAGAATGTGAACATTGGTATATTGCTTAATTTTTTCTTTAGCTAACTTATTGACCATCTTTGTTATATCTTTTCTACCATATCCTTGCTCAATAGCTTCAACAACAAATTTTTCAAGCAATGCATCAAGTTTTTCTTTCTGTTCTGTTAAAGATTGTTCCGAAACAAAAGTACCTTTACCTTGTTTAGAAATTAAAATACTCTCATCTTCTAACTCTTTATACGCAACACTAACAGTACTCCTTGATACATTCAACATATTGGCCAATTCTCTTTCAGTAGGCAACTTAGAACCTGGATGCCAGATATCTTCTTCTATTTGTGCAGTTATATACTGTTTAATCTGCACATATAAAGGCACGCCAGATTTTCTATTTAATTCAATAGACATTTAGCACCTCCTAGATTGGCTTAATGGACTAGTCCATTGTTATGTTGATTATACTACATACAATATGGTTTTTAAAGTAAAAAAAGCTTTACTTCATTAGCAAAGCTTAATGTTTAAATATTTCTTTTGATTTATAAATATAATCTATACCTGAAAAAATTGTTAAAATACTTACTACTGCAACAAAAACTGTTATTGAGGTATTGACCATATTAATATTTGTGATGTTTTTTAAATATAATAAAAAAATCAGTATCATTTGTGTAATTGTCTTCAATTTCCCAAAGATGCTAGCTTGAATTACTACCCCTTCTGCCGCTGCCATTGATCTCAATCCAGTAATTGTTAACTCCCTTGCTAATATTATTAATATAAACACAATGGAAAGTTGGTTTTTAGTTAAAAATGCAATAAAGATTGATAACACTAATAGTTTATCAGCTAACGGATCAAGTAACTTCCCTAGATTAGTGACTAAGTTATATCTTCTTGCTATATAACCATCCAAAGAATCACTGATAGCTGCAATTAAAAACAATATTAAAGCTAGTTGATTATAAGCTGCATTACCACTAAGTGTAAGAATTAATATTGGTACTATTAAAATAATCCTAATTATGCAAATGATGTTTGGTATGTTTTTCATACTAACCTCCCATAAAATGCATCAAAATCTATTTCTACAATTTTGACTTTTATTATTTCACCTACTTGCAACTCATCTGATGAGTCAATGTAAAAATGAGCATCAATTGAAGGAGCATTGTTTCTACTTCTAACCTCATATTTAGATCTCGATAATTTCTCTTTAACTATGACTTCAACTTCTTTTTCTAACCAGTTTCGTTTTTTATTGTATGCAATAAATTTTTGCTCTTCAACAATTTTGTTCATTCTTTCAATTGCAACCTCTTCATCAATTTTATCTACTAAATCAGCTGCTGGTGTATTTTCTTCTTCAGAATATGCAAAAACACCTAAATGATCAAACTTAACTTCATTTATAAAATTAACTAGATGATTAAACTCTTCAACTCCTTCACCAGGGAAGCCAACTATTAGAGTTGTTCTTAAAGTTAAGTCATTGATTCTATTTCTAAGCATTTGAAACCACTCTGGTTTAATTAAACTAATAGCGCCTCTTTTCATTGATTTTAGAATTTTTGGATGAGAGTGTTGTATAGGTATATCTAGATATGGGGCTATTCTTTTTTCATTAGACATTAATTCTATTAACTCTTCTTTTATAAATCCTGGATAACAATAAAGTAATCTAAACCACTTAATTTCTTTAATTTTTAATAGTTCTTTTAAGAGGTCTACTATCCCTATCTTTTGATTTAAATCAAATCCATAAGCAGTTGTATTTTGAGCAACTAAGTTAATTTCTTTTACTCCTTGTTCCGCTAACAACTTAACTTCTTTAACAATATCCTTTATTGATCTACTCTGAAATGAGCCCTTTATACTAGGAATAGCACAATATGAGCATTTACTATTACACCCATCTGCAATTTTAACAAAAGCATATGGTTTATTATCAACTTTTCTTTTTAGAAATTTATTACCAATATTTTTATTTTCATTATATATTTTATTAGGGTTTTTTAATGATACAATTTTATCTATTTGATCAAAATGTCCTATACCTATAAATGATGTTACTTCTGGTAATTCATTAATCAATTCATCAGCATATCTCTCTGCTAAACATCCTGTAACATATACTTTTGGATTATGATCAAGATTAATCGCTTCTAATATTGCATCTATTGATTCTTCTTTTGCAGGCTTTATAAATCCACAGGTGTTTATAATAACAAAATCTGCCCTTTTTGGATTCTTTACTTCCTTAAAATTACTATTTATAAGTAAGCCTCGCATAACATCAGCGTCTACATCGTTTTTGTCACAACCAAGTTTTTTTATATAAAAATTTCTCATTTTGTTTATGAGTAAATCAACATCAAAGCTATAACAACGCCACCTAAAACCACTAGACTTCCTACTAAAATAAGAGTCCTATTCTTAACATCATTTTCTTTTTCTATTTCTTTTAAAGCTTTGTTAGTCTTATCATTCTGGTCATTGTTCTCATAAACAACACCAATATCTTGACTATAAAACTCTAATAACTGACCATATTCTAGTGATAACTCTCTAGCAATTGTTCTTAAAAATCCTTTTAGATAGACTTCTCCTGGTAAAGTACTAAACTCTCCATTTTCAATTGCTTCAAGATACACTTGTCTTATCTTGGTTTCTTCATGTAATTCTTCAAGTGACATATTTTTCTTCTCGCGCTCTTGCTTTATATATGATCCTAACTCACTCATCTCAAAACCTCCTATTTATCATTTTTATTTATTAATTCTTTTACTATTTTACTATCCATCAAAACATCTCTAGGCTTACTACCTGCATAGCCTGAGATTGCTCCTGCTTCTTCTAGTTGATCTACAATTCTTGCAGCTCTAGTGTAACCTATCCTAAACCTTCTTTGCAATAAAGAAATAGAAGCTGAACCATAATCAATGAATTCTAATAATGCTTCTTCAAACAATTCATCTCTATCTTCTAACACACTCATTACTGTGCCATTAGATTTATTAAAATTCTCTTTTGCATAATTAGCATCTTTTTGGTCTTTAATAAACTTTGATATTTTATTTATTTCACTCTCAGATATATAAGACCCTTGTACTCTTATTGGTTTATTAAGTCCTGGAGGCATATACAACATATCTCCATTACCAAGAAGTCTTTCTGCTCCAGACATATCTAAAATTGTACGACTATCAACTGATGATGAAACTGCAAAAGCTATTCTTGCAGGAATATTTGCTTTTATAAGACCTGTAATTACATCTACTGATGGTCTTTGTGTTCCAATTACTAAATGAATTCCAGCTGCTCTTCCCATCTGAGCTATCCTACATATTGAATCTTCTACATCTTTTGATGCAACCATCATCAAATCTGCTAACTCATCAATAACTATAACTACAAATGGTAGTTCTTTATCATCATCTTTCATTGATTTTATCTTTTTATTGTATTGAGTTATATTTCTAACACCTTTTTTTGCTAACAATTGATATCTTTTTTCCATCTCCTGAACTACCCACATTAACGCTTGTGCAGCTTTTCTTGGGTCTGTAACTACAGGTGTTAACAAATGTGGTAACTCGTCATAGATACTAAGTTCTACTCTCTTAGGATCAATTAGTACAAACTTTATTTGATGAGGTTTTTTTGTTAACAAGATGCTATTAATAATTACATTAATACATACACTCTTACCAGAACCTGTAGCTCCGGCTATTAATAGATGAGGTAATTCATTTATTTTCCCAACAATAGGTGTGCCTGATATATCAAGACCTAAACCAATCTTGATACCATCTTTTGTAGTTTCAAACTCCTCACTTGTTAATACTTCTTTAAGTAATACAATGTTTGTGGTTTCATTAGGAACTTCTATACCTATTGCTGATTTTCCTGGGATTGGTGCCTCTATCCTTATACTTTTAACTGCTAGACTTAATGCTATATCATTTTCTAATGATGAAACTTTACTTACTTTAATACCCGCTGCTATTTGCAACTCAAATCTTGTAATAGTTGGTCCAACAGAAACTTTTGTAACTCTAGCATCAATTTTAAAATTACTTAATGTCTCTTCAATTTTATGAGCTTGTTGTCTTAAAAATTGTTGGCTATCTAGAGACTTATCATCAGGATTATTTAATAAGTTAATACTTGGTAAATCATACTCTTTATCTGGAACTGTTAAATGAAGATCTTCCTTATCTAAATCCACACTATCATTTGATTCATCTAAATCCTCTTCTAAGTCTTTGATCTTTTTTTGCTCAAGTTTTGTTAACTCTTCATCGTTGTCATTAGAGTTTGAACTGATTAAACTTGTTATAGATTCTTTTTCATCAACTTTATCAGCTTCTTTTATTTCACTAACTGGGCTTTCATCTTCTATCAGTTGCTTGTCATTATAGTTATACTTAGGACTTTCAATGACTAACTCACTTGGTTTTCTTTTTTTAGTTTCTTCTATACTCTGGGTTTTGCTTTTAATCTTTCTCTCTTTTAGAGAAGATCGAATAGATTTTAGAGAAGTAACTATTTTATTAATTATTAATTGTATTGTTGAAGCAATACTTACATTTGTAAAAATAAGAAAGCTGACAATTGTTACAGCAATAAGTAAGATATACATTCCAACAACACCAAAAGCTTTGTAGAGGAATGAAGTAATTGATCCTCCAATTAATCCTCCTCCTAGTCCTTCTAGTCCTAAAGAATAGGCATCTGTAAGTGATGCACTGGGTATTACATATATATGTATAAAAGATAAAATAGCTAATATAAAAGTCGCTAAAGATATATATTTACTTATAGTCATTTTGTTTTTTGAAAATAAATTTGCTAACCCAGCAACTACTAATGAAAATACAATTACATAAGAACCTTGTTCTCCAAATAAACTAGCTAACAGTCTAAAGACAAATCCACCTACAATTCCTGCATCACCTTGCTTATATATAAAGAAAGCCAGTAATGCAGCAAGTGCAAAAATTGCTATAGCCATTGCCTCTTTTTTGTATGAAAATCTATCATTTTTATTCGCCATCATAAACTCCTTTACACATTAAAGATTACTAGCAAAATACCAATAGTAATACAATAATAAGAAAAATATTTCCATTTGTCACTTTGTATTATCTTGAGCAAAACTTTAATAGCTAATATTCCAAAAATAAATGATGAAACCACACCCACACCTAAGAATGCTAAATTAATGTTTGTTGAGTCTAATAAATCAGGAATTTTCAAAATAGCGGCTCCCGCAATTACTGGTAAAGACATGATAAAAGACCATTCAGCAGCTGTTTTCCTATTATAATTTTTAAACAAACCAGCAGTAATACTCATACCAGCCCTAGAAATACCTGGGATAACAGCAATGCTTTGGAAAAGTCCAATGAATAATGCATCTTTGTAGTTTAGATCTTTCATTTCTTTATTACCAATTTTAACTTTTGTTGAAATAAATAAAACTATACCTGTTAATAATAAAAACACTCCTACAAATAAAATTGAATCAAAAAGATTTGTAAAAAATGAATCTAAGAATAAACCAGTAATCACAGCTGGTATAGAAGCAACGATTATTAGTAAAATAAAATTATTCTTTGTTTCAAAATGACTTTTGTAGTTAGATTTAAACAATCCAAAGAAATCATAAAAGAGTTTCTTTATTTTATCTCTAAAGCAAAATATAACTGAAAAAAGAGTTCCTACGTGTAGCATTATTTCAAGCGTATTCCCGGCTGATGATACATTTAGATATTGACTAAAAATTACTAAATGTCCTGAACTACTAATAGGCAAAAATTCTGATACCCCCTGCACAAATCCTAATAACAATGATTTAAACATATTTTTGCCCCAGTTCTTCTTCAAAAAATTCTTTGTGTAAAACTTCTAAAGCTAATATCAAATAATTGTCCTGAATTAAGCATGTTATCGTCATATGAGAGTCTGTAGTTTGAATAACATCAATATTATTATTTACTAAAGTAGAAATTATTCTCGAAAAGACGCCTGGCTGTCTATGCATTCCTAATCCTACACATGATACTTTTGAAACATTGTCTTTAATTTCATAAACAACATTTAAATTTTGATTAATAGTTTTAACTTTTTCGAGTTGATCAATTTTAATTACAAAATAATGACCTTTAGAGGTTATATTAATAAGATCTAAACTCACTCCTTGACTGGCAAGTTTTTGATATAGTTTTTCACTTACACCAGATTCTATATCCGGGTAAAAAAGTTGCACTAAATCAGATTCATGTGATAAAGCTGTTAAGACTTTTGGTTTAATACTTTCCAGTAATTGAACCTTTTCTTTAATAACATTTGTACCAAAAGTATAATCTTCAACATTGCAGACAAATAATGGTAAGCTATTAGACATTGCTAATTCTACTGCTCTAGGATGTATTACTCTTGATCCATGGTTAGCCATTTGAAATAATTCTGTATAGGATATATTTTTAAGTAAATTAGCATTTTTAACCAATCTTGGATCTGCAGTATAAACACCATTAACATCAGTAAAAATTTCTACTCTTATAGCATTTAAAGAAGCACCTAAGGCAATTGCAGTTATATCAGACCCACCTCTACCCAAAGTGGTAATATCATTTTTTTCATTTAATCCCTGAAATCCAGTGATTATAGGAATAGTATTACTTTTAATTAAACCATTAATGACTTTACTATCAATAGAAATTATCTTAGCTTCTAAATGATCTTCACTTGTTTTAATACCAGCTTGTGGACCTGTTAGAACTTTTGTTTTAATATCTAATGAGTTTAAAAATCCAGATACTACTACTGCAGATATTATTTCTCCACAAGACATTAATAAGTCTTTTTCTCTATCATTAACCTTGACGTGATAAGTATCTAATATCTCTAGTAATCCATCTGTAGAATATGGATTCTCTTTTCTACCTAAAGCACTAACTACGATAATTGGAAACTCTTCTTTTTCAAATGATTCTTTAGCTATTTTTAACAATAATTCCTTACTGTTAGCTTTATTTAAAGTGTTGCCACCAAATTTTTTAACAACTATATTCATAATTACTCCTAATATACAATATCTTCTACTTCGGGTCTTTTATCACCAGTCATTAAATATTCTACTGCATCATTTACATCAACCTCATTGTGTAAAACTTTATGAAGAGTTTCTGTAATTGGCATTCTAACATCTAGATCTTTTGATAATTCATAAGCAATATTACAAGCACTTACACCTTCTACAACCATATTTGTACTAGCTAGGTATTCTTCTAGTTTTGCTCCTTTACCAATAGCAATACCACATCTTCGATTTCTGCTATGCATTGAAGTACATGTTACAATTAAGTCACCTACACCTGAAAGTCCTGAGAAAGTAACACTTTTAGCACCCATACTTATACCAAGTCTTCTTATTTCACTCAATCCCCTTGTCATTAAGGCTGCTCTAGTGTTATCTCCTAAACCTATACCATCTAAAACACCAGTTGCTAAAGCTATTATGTTTTTTAATGCACCACCTACTTCTACTCCTACAACATCTTTACTGGTATATACTCTAAAAAAAGGAGTCATTAGTGCATTTTGTACAGCTAAGGCTGTCTTAGAGTCATGTGATGCAACTACAGTTGCTGATGGTACTTTATTACCTGTCTCTTCTGCATGGTTTGGCCCTGATAAAACAGCTATTTTATTTTTAGGAAAATATGATTTTAATATTTCACTTAATCTTTTATGTGTTTTGGGGTCAAATCCTTTTCCTATATTTACTAAAGTTGATTCTGGATTGACTTTTCCTATTAACTTTTCAGCTGTTCTAGAAAGATATTCAGAAGGAAGTGCAAATATTATCAATTCTTTATCTTTTACAACTGATTCAATATCATTAAGAGCTTTAACTTTTTTAGATAAGATAACATTAGGCAGATACATTTTATTTACATGGTCTTGATTAATTTGTCTACATACCTCTTTTTCTCTAGCCCAAATAGTTACTTCATCAAAATTTTCAGCTAAGACAGTTGTAATCCCACTACCCCATCCTCCTGCTCCAATAACTGCAACATTTGTAAATTGCATCATATTACCTCCTTGATCTTTCTCTAATTATCCACCTTATAGGCGTTCCTGTAAATCCATATGCTTGTCTAACAATATTTTCAAGATATCTCTGATAAGAAAAATGCATCAGTTTTTTATCATTGACAAATAATATGAAAACAGGTGGCTTTATTCTTGTTTGTGTTCCATATAATATTTTTAGCTGCTTTCCTTTTCTACTTGGAGGAGGTGTCATATAAATTGCTTCCTCTATTATTGAGTTAAATACACCTGTAGGTATTCTAATATTTTGTTGTTCTGAAACATACTCAACTAACTCTAATAATTCTGGTATTCTTTGTCCAGTTACAGCAGAAATGAATATTATTGGGGCATAACTCAAAAAAGGAACTTCATTTTGAAGTGCTTTTTTATACTTATCCAAAGAGTGACTATCTTTTTCAAATACATCCCACTTATTAATTGCAATTATACAACCTTTCCCATTTTCATGTGCTTGCCCTGCAATTTTCTTATCCTGTTCAGTCAATCCTATCAAAGCATCCACTACAAGAATTACAATATCTGATCTTTCTATTGCATCTATTGTTCTGCTAGCGCTATATCTTTCTAGATCTTCTTTTATTTTGCTTTTTCTTCGCAATCCAGCAGTATCTATTAAAACATAATCCTGATTATTATATCTGAAGAAACTATCGATTGAATCTCTAGTTGTACCAGGTATTTCACTGACTATAGTGCGATTTTCACCTAAAATTTTGTTAGTTAATGAAGATTTTCCTACATTAGGTCTACCTACAATAGCTACTTTTATCGGATCATCTTCTTTGTCTTTAGCAGATTCAGGTAATAATGATATTATCTCATCTAATAAATCACCAACTCCTAATCCACCTTCTGCAGAAACAGGAATAATTACCTCAAACCCTAAATTATAAAACTCATATATTTGATCCATTAAATCTACTGTATCAATTTTATTACAAGCAATTATTACTGGAACATTCTTACTTCTCAAATAGCTAGCAATTTCTCGATCTAATGGGTTAATACCTTCACGACCATCTACAATAAAAACAGCTACTGATGCTTCAACTAAAGCATAATCTACTTGAGTTTTAATCTCTTCAACGAAAGGGGCTTCATCAATATCATTAATTCCACCAGTATCTACTATTCTAAAATGATTACCAAGCCACTCGCAGTCAGAATATAATCTATCACGTGTTACTCCTGGTGTATCCTCAACAATTGCGTGACGATACCCAACTATTCTATTAAACAAGGTAGATTTACCTACATTAGGTCTACCAATTAAAGCAACAACCGGTTTCATTTATCTACACCCTCTTTCAAAATCTTTTCTACAAAAATCTTACCATTAACTTCTACTAATACAACTTCATTTTCTATTTCTTTTTTAAATTTATCAAAAGTTAATCCATCTAAAAACTTCCTATTTTCGAAATTTAAAGTGTCTTCTGATAACATAATTACTGAGTTATTATCAATAATTTCTTTATTATTATCTATACTACTTAATATATCGTTACCAACCAATAACCCAGTTACATTAACACTATCTCCAAAGAAGTTGTTTTTTACTGCAACTATTTCATATTGAAATTTCTCATTCAACTCTTGAAATTTTTTCATAAGGTTAGATAAATAATCATTTGTTATTTCGCTTGTAATTAAGATGAGTTTTTTTTCAAAATTCAATTCACGTATTCGTTTTTCTAATTCTTCTAGAGCATCTTCGAATTCATCCTTAAATAATCTTAACATTCCTATACCATTTTCAAGTTGAGAGTAATCATTATAATATTCTGACTCAGGTATATCTAATTTTGCTTTTAAAAATATTTCATCAGAAACAAATACAATATTATCTTTACGTTTTTTATTAAACTGATTAGCAATATTAATAGTTTCAATAGCTACATTCTTATTAACTTGATTAATTTTTGGCAAATCATCTCTATATTTTGTTAAACCAACTGGTACTATTGCAACTGATAAAATATTAGGTCTTAATTCATTAAGATCTTTTAAAGTATTTTTCAAAACATTTCCATCATTAAATCCAGGCACTAAAACTATTTGAGTATGAAAGAATATTCCCCCATCTTTAAGCTTTCTTAACATTTTCATAATAGAGAATGTTTTTTTTCTACCCATTAGAACATCTCTATTAATATCAGTTTGATGGACTGATATATATAATGGTGACAAATTATAAGTCATTATTCTTTCAATATCTTTATTATCTAAATTTGTACCAGTGATATAGTTCCCGTTTAAAAAAGATAATCGATAATCATCATCTTTAATATAAAGCGAGTCTCTAAGTCCAGGGGGCATTTGATTTATAAAGCAAAACATACAGTTATTTTGACAAGTTTTTATTGGAGTTATTGTAGGAGGATTAAAATGTATGCCCAAATCCTCATTAAAATACTTATCAATTTCAAAAAGAAATAACTCTCCATCTCCCTTTTCAACCAGTAGTTCTATATAATTATCCGAGGTCTCTATTATATAGTCTATTATGTCACCTATAGGTCTGTTATTTACTTTTACAATATAATCACCTTTTGACAAACCTAAATCATAAGCAATACTATCTTTTTTTATGTTACCAATTAATGCCTTTGACATCTAACCACCATCTTTTTATTCGCTATCTTTATTTTATACTATATATTTAAAAAAACAAAAGAGAGTGATTAAATCCTAGCAGAAAGCTAAGAATTTTAACCGCCTCTCTAATAATCTGAAAATAATTACTCAGGATTTTCTTCTGTCTCTTCTTCAGCAACTTCCTCTACTTCTACTTCGGCTTCCTGTTCATCGTTTTTCTTTTTAGCTTTGTTTAGTAAATCACCAAACATATCGCCTAAAGTAACGCTTGCATTCTCAGAATGTCCAGTAGTAGGCTTTCTTCTATTAGATCTTCCTTCTTTACGAGGAGGTCTCTCTGTAGTTTCTTTAAGACTTAAGCTGATTCTTTTTTCTTCTTGATTAACACTTAAGATCTTAACTTTAATTACATCACCAGGGCTTACTACATCTTCAGTCTTTTCAACATGATTCCATGCTAATTGAGAAATATGTACTAGACCTTCTACACCTGGTTCTAATTCAACGAAAGCACCAAAAGATACAGTTCTTACAACTTTACCTTGTACTATTTCGCCTGCTTCGTAGTTTTTGTCTACTTTTGTCCATGGATCATCAGTAACTTGGCGAATGCTTAGAGATACTCTTTCTTTCTCTCTATCTACACTTAATACCTTAACAGTTACTTCATCACCTTCGTTTAAAACTTCAGATGGATGTTCTACTCTTCCCCAAGATAACTCAGAAATATGAACAAGACCATCAACAGCTCCAACATCTACAAAAGCACCAAAATTAGTAATCCTTTGAACAATACCTTTAATAACTTGGCCTTCTTCTAAGCTATTCCATGTTTCTTCTTGTTGCTTTTTATAGATTTCTTCTAAATAAGCTTGTCTTGATAGAACTACTCTTCTCTTTTGTCTATCAATTTCAATTACTTTTGCAGTAATATCTTCGCCAGTGAAAACTGATAAATCTGGAACATAATTTCTATCAACTAAAGAAGCTGGTAGAAAAGCTCTCATTCCCATAACGTCTACTAGTAATCCACCTTTAACAGCTTCTACTACTCTACCAGTAACGTCTTCTTCGTTTTCATATGCTTCTTTTACTTTGTTCCAAGCAGCTATAGATTCTGCTCTTCTTTTTGATAATACTGGATTACCATTATCATCACTTACGCGAAGCACATATACTTCTATTTCATCTCCTTCTTCAACTAAGTCTGAAGGAGTTAATGTTCTGTCATTAGTTAGTTCACGAAGTGTTACAATTCCCTCAGATTTAAAACCAATATCTACTAATACTTCATCATCATTTACGCGGACAACAGTACCATTAATAATACTGCCTTTTTTTAATGAAGCAAAATCATCATCTAACATATCTTCCATATTAGTAGGCTGTTCTTCCTCGTCATCATCTTCTGAGGCTTCATCTTCAGTATCTTCTTGTGAAGTAGCTTCTTCTACTTCTTCTTGATTTTCTTCGTCAACCACTTCTTCTTTAACTTCTTCTACTACTTCTTCAACGTTTTCTTTTGCTTCTTCAACGTTGTCTTTTGCTTCTTCTACTACTTCTTCAACAGTTTCTTTAACTTCTTCTACTACTTCTTCAACATTGTCTTTTTCTAAATTCTTTTCCATCTGCACAATGACCTCCTTGATCACCCAGTCCGGGGTCGAGGCTCCTGCTGTTACACCTATCTTAAGATCATTATCAGTAAACCAACTGTAATCTAAATCAGACGCATTTTCAACATGATAAGCACGTACTCCGGTCTGGTTACACAACTCGTGTAATCTTCTGGTATTGGAACTATTATATCCGCCCACAATTAGCATTATATCAACTTGACGCGCTAAGTCAATACTTGCACGTTGTCTAATTGTTGTAGCTGGACAAATTGTTTGAAAAATCGTTAGATTTTCGTATTTTTCAGCAATTTTACCGTTTATTCTGTTCCATTTTTCGGTATTAGCGGTAGTTTGACAAACAACATACATTTCACGGGTATTATCTATAGCATCTATTAATTCTTCTTCACTTTCTACAATTTGAACATTTTTTCCTCCCCTGCTTGCAATTCCTTTTACTTCGGGATGGTCTCTTTCTCCAAATATAATTAGCGTGATATTTCTTCTTTTTGCTTCCTCCGCTATCTTGTGAATTTTTTTAACGTGAGGACAGGTAGCATCAATTAAAACACACTTCTTCTCTATAAAGTAGTCTTCTTGGCCTTTTGTTGTACCATGTGCTTTGATCAAAACTTTTGTCCCTTTTTTTACTTCTTTTCCATCCCACATTATTAAACCCTTGCCTTTAAGGTCTTTAATAACGTCTTTATTGTGAACAAGTTCACCATCAACTACTATTGTATCATATTTTAATGAGTTTTGAGCAATTTTTACAGCTCTTTTTACACCAGTACAAAATCCAGCATGTTTAGCTAATATTATTTTCCTTTTTTTCAATTTCATTCATACCTTTTTTAATCTCTTTCATCAAAATGTTAGTTAGTTCACTTAGCTTGCTTTTTTGTATTCTTTTTGCCTTTTCAACTTCTATAATATCGCCATATTTTATAATGACTTTACTTCTAAAATTTTTACTTTTGTTATAGATTACTACAGGTAAAATATTAGTTCCTGTTTTATAGGCAAAATAAGCTGTGCCATTGTGTCCTTGACCAATATTTTCTTTGTTACGTGTGCCTTCAGGAAATATCCCTAAGCATTTATCATTTTTTAATATATCTAGTGCAAAACTTATAGCCTTTCTATCCGGAGTGCCTCTTTTTACAGGATACATACCAGAAGCTAAAAGTATTTTTCTAACAGGCCACCACTTAAAAAGTTCCTCTTTTGCTAAAAAACTGATATTTCTCTTAATAGTGATTGCTAAGAAAAAAGGATCTGACCAACTTGTGTGATTTCCTGCAATTAATAATCTTTTATTTTTTTTTATATCTGGTTTATTAATAACTTCTATATTAAAGAATAAATAGAAAAGAGGCTTAATGAAACCTACTATGAACTTATATAGCATTTATATCACAACTTTATCAAATTTTTTATTTTTTCTAAAACCTCTTCAATACGAAGATTTGTAGAGTCTACAACTATTGCATCTTTAGCTTTTTTTAAAGGTGCTATACTTCTTGAACTATCTATTTTATCTCTTTTTGCTAAATCATTTTTAATCTTAACAGAATCAACTTCAAAACCCTGTATTTCATATTGTTCAACCCTTCTTCGAACTCTTTCTTCTAGCGAAGCAGTTAAATATATTTTTAAATTTGCATCAGGTAATACAACTGTACCTGTATCTCTGCCTTCCATTACAGTTCCATCTAAAGGATTATCTTCAGCTAATCTTCTTTGTATCTTTACAAGCTCTTCTCTCACTTTTTTATGTACAGATACTTCAGAGACAAAATTATTTACTGCTAATGATCTAATAAATGGTGTTATATAAAGATCTTCAATATAATACTGTGCTTTATTATCAGAAAATTTTATTTTTAATTTACTTGCTAACCCAGAAAGCTTTTCTTCATCATTGCAGCTTATTTGATATAGAATTGATGCACAAGTTACTGATCTATACATAGCACCTGTGTCTATATAAAAATAATTTAAATCTTTTGCTAACTCCTTGGCTATCGTGCTTTTTCCTGCTCCTGCTGGTCCATCAATAGTAATTTTATATTTCATAATTAATTCTCCATTAAATCAGGTCGTAAAGATTTTGCTTCTCCTAAATATATATGCTTAGGATCTTTGTTTTCATCCAGATAGCAATGAATCATAACCCGAATGCATTTTTTCAAAGAATTAGGGACAGGTAATTCTCTTGCACACATCAAAGCTGCCTGAGTAATTCCTAATATCCTTGCTGCTTTTGCTGGATATGTAGCATCAAGATCAGCAGTCATTGTAAAGAAAATACTAATAATGCTATCATTGCTCAATTGATTAGTTTTGAATATTTGCTTTAACAAAACTTCAGTCTGTTGCAATATTTCTATTTCTGTGTTTGAATTAGCTGTAATTGCACCTCTGATTGCAACCACTTTTTGATTATCTTTCACCTGTTTTCATCCTTTATAATTTTGAGAAGTCTTATTTCATTTTTTGTTAGTTTACGATACTGACCACTTTCTAAGTTATTTAATGATATTGGCCCAAACTCTGTCCTATGTAAAGAAGTTACTTCATAACCAAAATGTTTGAACATTCTTCTTATTTGTCTATTTTTACCTTCTCGAATATTAACCTCAATTTTTGAATATCTCTTGCTTCTTTTTAAAACTTTTAATTCAGCTGGAGCTGTTAAACCATCTTCAAGCACTACCCCATTTGATAATTTCTCTATATGATTATCACTGACAAAACTATTTATCTCAACAATATATTTTTTCCAAACTTCATAAGAAGGATGGATTAAAATATTTGTCAGTTCTCCATCATTTGTAATCAATAGTAATCCTGATGAATCAAAATCAAGTCTACCAACTGGATATACTCTCTGTTTAACATCTATAAGATCTAAAACTGTATCTCGATCAAACTGATCATCAGTAGTAGTAATAACATTAATTGGTTTGTTGACAGCATAATATACTCTCTTCTCTTTTGATTCAATCAATTTACCATCAACCTCTACCTTATCACTTTCACTAACCTTAAATCCCATTTGTGTTATGACATGGCCATTAACTTTCACTTTACCTTGTTTAATAATTTCCTCAGATTTTCTTCTAGAGGCAATCCCAGCGTGAGCCATATATTTTTGAAGTCTTTCCTCTGTCAATTGAATCACCCACTATATTATAATAGAAAAACATCTGTATGCAAACACTTAGTAAGATTGAAACATCCTACTTATAAATATATAATTCGTTTAAATATAATAGCTCTTCGCTTGAAAGCGAAGAGCTTATTGAAAACTATTCTACCTCAACAATCATTTCTACTTCTACAGGAACGTTCAAAGGTAATCCACTGTGTCCGATTGCAGCTCTAGCGTGTTTACCTTTATCGCCAAACACTTCTACTAATAAATCGCTTGCACCATTTACTACTTTAGGCTGATCTCCACTCTCTGGAACACTATTAACATAACCTACTACTTTTACTATTCTTTTAACTTTGTCTAAGTCTCCTACCATAGATTTAACAACAGATAAGCAGCTAATGCAACATAGTTTTGCAGCTTCATAAGCATCTTCTATAGAAATATCTTCTCCTAATCTACCGGTAATTATTTCACCATTCTTTTTAGGAATTTGTCCTGAGACAAAAATTAAGTTTCCTGTTTTAACTCCAGGCACATATGATGCTACTGGTTTAGCTGGTTCACTTAGTTCAATACCCATATCGTTCAGTTTTTTCTCAAAATTCATACAAACACCACTCCTTTTTTTTATTACTCTTTTATTATAACTTAATATCTTCTGGTTTTGGCAAATCTTTGATAGAATCTAAACCAAAAAACTCTAAAAAATCTTTAGAAGTGCCATATATTATAGGTCTACCTATAGTATCAAGTCGGCCAACTACCTCAATTAAACCTTTTGATAGTAATGAATTAATTACACTATCACTACTAACTCCTCTTAACTCATTTACTTCAATTCTTGTAATAGGCTGTTTAAAAGCTATTATCGCTAAAACTTCAATTGAAGCTCTAGACAAAGAATTTGATCTTGCTGGTTTCATTTTCTTTAGATAATCGTTATATTGTTGTTTAACAACCAAAACATATCCTTCATTTGTAGCTCTTAATTCTATTGCACCTGAATTTTGATATTTCCTCATTAACTCAGTAATTCCTACTTCAACTACATCTTTCTTCTCTTCAATTATTTTAATCAAATCATCTATTGTTACTGGATTATCAGATGCAAATATAATTGCTTCAATAATTGAAGATATATCATTCATCAAGTTCACTTCCTTCAAAGTTATTCCCAGGAATTATTAAGAAATCATTAGATTCTAAACTTAAAATACTAATGATACCTGTTCTAATACATTCTAATATTGCTAAAAATGTTACAATTGCACTATATTTATTTGGCATTTGCATCATTATATTAGACAATTTCATTTTACGGTTTTTTAAGTTTCTTTTAACCCAGCTGATTTGATCTACAACAGTAATATCATGATGGTCTATTAAGAGTTCAGGCTCCTCTTCTTTTTCACTCATCATGTAATTAAATGCTACTGATAATTTAAGCAGGTTAACATCTTTTAGATATTCTTTTGTTTCAACTAAATCTATCTTGTCTAAGTAATCAAAATTACCCTTTGAAAAGTATCCACTAGAACTAGCTTGCCATTCATCTAATATATCTGCTAAAACAGTGTAATACTGTTTATTAAATAAACGCTCAAGTAAAACTGTCTCGTCATCTTCTATATCCTGCTCATCATTGGGAAAAAGAGTTTTCCTTTTTATTCTTAAAAGGATTGTCACTATTTCTAAAAACTTAGTAGTCTCCTCAATGCTTAACTCTGCTTGCTGAAAATACTGAATAAACTCATCTGATACTTTTGCTAAAGAAATTTTAGTTATATCTAAGTGCTTTTTTCTTATAAGGTCTAATAAAACATCCAATGGCCCTTGATATTGATATGTATTAACTTCAAACATTAGATGTTACCATATAATACTCATAGCTATTGATAATATTGCATTTACTCCAGGCATAAGAATTTTCTGTGCTAAACCTGTTGCTAAAAATACAATGAAAATCAAAAGCGAGTATTTTTGTAGTTTATAATATAGCTGATATTTATTATCTAATGGTAATATTTCAAGTAATATTTTAGACCCATCCAAAGGTGGAATAGGTAGTAAGTTAAAAATACATAAAACTGCATTAATATTTATAATATAAGCTCCCAGTTTCCATATAAAGTTTGATGTCATATTAATGGTAAATCTAAAAATTATTGCAGTAATTAATATAACTAAAATATTAGATAATGGACCTGCCAAAGAAACTAAAATTCTATCTCTTTTTCCATTTTTATAATAACTTGGATTAATTTGAACTGGCCTTCCCCAACCAAAGCCAAAAAGAACTAAGGCAACTAGTCCAAATGGATCTATATGAGATAAAGGATTAAGCGTCAATCTATCTTGGAATTTTGGTGTAGGGTCACCTAGTTTAACAGACATAAAAGCATGTGAAAACTCATGAACTGTAATACCTATGATTATTGCAGGAATTAAAAATATTAAATCTGGATTTGTTAATCTATTTAAAATATTCAATTTTTCACCTCTGTGTCTATAAATTCTAAACATCATTATATACTGTTTAAGATGCTACTGCAAATTATGTCGCTTTTTTAGGACAAAGAAAAATCCAGATATTTATCTGGATTAAATAGTTTATTTACAAATAATTCTATAACTTCTAAACTATTTTATTTTCTAAAAGACCAATATTTTCTATTTCGCATATAACACTATCTCCTTTTTTCAAAAACTTTGGAGGGTGCATGCCCATTCCTACACCAGCAGGAGTTCCTGTTGCTATTATATCTCCAGGTAAAAGTGTTACACCTTTAGAAAAATCACTAATAATTTCTTCAATATCATATATTAAATGCCTTGTGTTAGAGCTTTGCCTCAATTCTCCATTGACATAAGACTTTAGATATACCTCTAGTGGTAAATCAAACTCATCTTTATGTACAACTACAGGGCCAAGAGAAGTATAATTGTCTAAACTTTTTCCTTTAAACCATTGAGTATGTTTTCTTTGTAAATCTCGTGCTGTAAAATCATTCATGATTGTATAACCAAAAATATAATCGTTTACTTTATCTTTAGGAATATTAGTTCCTTCTTTCCCAATAACAATAGCTAATTCTACTTCATAATCTAACTTTTCTGTTAGATTTTCATCTAATTTGAGACTCATATTATGACCTATAGTACTAGCTGACATCTTTGAAAAATATGCAGGTGCTTCTGGTAATCTAAAGTTATTATCCTTATATTTTTCAGATTCTTTTGCATGGTCTAAATAATTAAGTCCTAAGCATATAATATTCCGTCTTGTTTTTGGTATAGGACTTACTATTTCCACCTCATTTAGATCAATTAAATTTTTTTCAGACTTTAATATATCTTTTACTGTCTTATCTAAATCTTTTTCATTATATTCTATTATAAAATCTAGTAAAGTTTCATAATTAAACTTTTCACTTAAATTTATAATATGTTTTTTGTCTTCAGTTAACGCACCATAGCTTCTTTCTCCATCTAAGTCATAAGACAAAAATCTCATTTTTTTTCTCCTTTATTTAATAATATTCCTTATAACAGGCAGCTCTTCAATTTGTTCTTTTGAGATGTAAAAACTATTTTTTACTATACTAACTAAATCATCTGGTATACTCTTATTTGAATATAAGGTAGCTAATAAATCTCCTTCATTTACTTTTTGATAAACATGCTTATGCATCTTTATCCCGGCTTGCATATCTATTTCATCACCTTTGACTTTTCTTCCTGCTCCTAAATCCATTGCAACTTTGCCCAAACTCAAAGCATCTATTCTCTTTACACTACCATCTTCTTCAGAATATATTTCATAAGAAAATTCAGCTTTGCAAAATTTGTTTGGATCTTCAATGTAGGTATAATCTCCAGACTGTTCTTTTATTAGTTCTTTAAAAGCTTCTAATCCTTTTTTAGATTCAATAGAATCTTTGTATAAATCTTTAGCTTCTTTTTCTTCTTCACAGTATCCACTTATTAACAATAACTCTATAACTAATCTTTCGCAAAGTTCACTTAGTCGTGGAACATATTTTCCATTTAAAATCTCAATCGCTTCTATTACCTCTATTGTATTTCCAATAGCCATACCCAGTGGATTATCCATATCACTGATTAATGCTACGACATTGCGCTCAAAGTTTTTACCTATCTTAACCATTAATCTAGCTAAATTTTTAGCTTCATCAATAGTGTTCATAAATGCTCCCTTGCCAAATTTTACATCCAAAATTATATTTTTAGCACCTGAAGCAATTTTTTTTGACATAATAGAACTTGCTATTAATGGTATTGAATTAATAGTTGCTGTAACATCTCTTAAAGAATATAATTTTTTGTCTGCAGGAGCCAGATTTTTTGTTTGACTTATGAGTGCAAAATTGATTTTTTTTAATTGATTTAAAAAATCTTGATTACTCAATTCAACATTAAATCCCGGAAATGATTCTAATTTATCAATTGTGCCTCCTGTATGTCCTAATCCTCTACCACTCATTTTTGCTACCGTCAAGCCAATTGATGCCAAAATTGGAGTAACAATTAAGCTTGTTGTATCAGCAACTCCTCCAGTAGAATGCTTATCTACAGTGAAATCAAATGTTTCACTGATATTAAGTATTTCTCCTGTATCAACAATTGCTTTAGTTAAATTGGTTGTTTCTTCTTCATCCATGCCATTAATACAAATAGCCATCAAAAGAGCTGCTGCTTGGTAATCTGGGATATTGCCATCATTAAATTCTTTAATAAAATATGTTAATTCTCCTCTTGTAAGAGAGTTTTTGTTTTTCTTTTTTGTAATAATATCATACATATTCATTATGAACTCACCTTATCATAAAATGGTTTTCCTACTTCTTCCTTGATTCCAAAATTATTGAGAATAGTTGCTCCTAAATCTTTGAAATTAACTTGACCTAAGTATGATGAATCTTGTTGGTTATATATTAGTATTGGAACAATTTCTCTGGTATGATCAGTGCCTTTATAAGTAGGATCATTACCATGATCTGCTGTTATAACTAGTAAATCACTTTTATCTAAAGATTTTAATATTTCGGGGAGAAAATCATCAAACTCTTTCAATGCATTGGAATAACCTTCTACATTTCTTCTATGACCATATTTCGAGTCAAAATCATTAAGATTAGCAAATACTAGTGTATTCTTATTAGCTTTGTCCTTGATTACTTTTTCAATTTTTCTCATACCGTCTGTATTGTCTTTTGTCTTTATACTTTTTGAAATTCCTTTATTGGCAAAAACATCTGATATTTTGCCAATAGAGACTACTTTTACATCATTTTTAACTAATATATCTAAAACAGTTTTTTCAGCAGGTTCCAGTGCATAGTCTTTTCTGTTTGAAGTCCTAACATAGTTTGGGAAATCACCAATAAAAGGCCGAGCAATTATTCTACCTACAGCATGTTTACCTTGCATAATCTTTCTAGCTTTCTCGCACAGATCATAAAGTTTGTTTACTGGAATTATCTCTTCATGTGCTGCTATTTGTAAAACGCTATCTGCAGATGTATATACAATAGGGCGTTTACTATGTATATGTTGCTGACCAAGTTCTTTAATTATCACTGTACCTGATGCAGGCTTATTAGCAAGTATTTGAGAGCCAAAATTTTTTTCAAGTTCATCTACTACATCTTTTGGAAACCCATTTGGATATGTTGGAAGCGGATCCTCTAAGACTACACCCATTATTTCCCAATGCCCTGCTATTGTATCTTTACCAGCACTCTCAGGTTTCATAGTGCCATAAACTGCATCTGCTTCTAACTTAGAATCATCTAGTAAATTTTTCAAGCCTAGCTTTTCTAAGTTTGGCATTTTTAAATCAGTTTTTTCGTATATATGTTTTAGAGTAGCTGCTCCTACATCTCCAAATTGCTTTGCATCAGGAGCTGCTTTTAATCCCACACTATCTAAAATTATTAAAATTATTCTTTTATACATAAAATCATTCCTCATCTTCAGCTAATTGGATTAGTTTTGAAATAAGTTCTTTATATGTAATTCCTTCATGTAAAAATAACATTGGATACATACTTATTTTAGTAAAGCCAGGAATTGTATTTACTTCATTAATATATATTTGACCGCACTCTAAGAAAAAATCTATACGTGCTAATCCTTTGCAATCAAGTGTTCTATAAGCTTTAATAGCCAATTCTTTTATTTCTTTTACTATTTCTTCATTAATTTCAGCTGGTACAATTAACTCTGCATCATCTGTAATATATTTTGTATTATAGTCATAATACTCACTTTTTGTAACAATCTCACCTGGTAAAGATACTTTTATATTTTGATTACCTAGTACACTAATTTCAAGTTCTCTTCCATTTATGGCCTTTTCAATTAAGATCTTATCGTCATAACTAAATGCTAGCTTGATTGCATCTATTAAACTTTTTTTCTCTTTTACTTTAGTTATTCCAATTGAAGATCCAAGATTAGCTGGTTTAACAAAAAGTGGAAAGTCTTTTAAAGAATTTTGCAACCCATTAATACCTGATTCATCAAACTCCATTTTAGTTAATATATTGAAAGGTACTACTGGTATATTATTATGTTGCAATATAGTTTTCGTTATAGTTTTATCCATACAAACTGCAGAGCTTGTAACTTTACTACCGACATATTTTTTTCTTAAAATCTCAAAAAGTCCTTGTAAACTTCCATCTTCCCCTCCAGGTCCATGAATAAGTGGGAAAACAACATCTGCTTTGTTAACCAACTCTAACCAATTCTTTCCTTTATAAAAGCCAGAAGAGTTAGTTAATTCTTTTGAACTTAGACTGACTTCTTCTTTCATAGGCTGCATACTTGTGGGGTCAACATTTACCACAAATTCTCCATTTTTTGCAACTCCCAAAGCACCAATAGTATATTTAGTTCTGTCGATATTTTTAAAGATAGAAGCTGCTGAAGCAATTGATACTTCATGCTCAGCAGACTTTCCACCAAAAACAACTAATATTTTCTTCATATTTTCACTCCATGTTGTTAATTAAAGAATAGTAGCTCTTCCTGAATAGATTAAACCTCTTTCACAATCCATTGTTATTAAATCACCATTTTTAACTAGGTCCATAATATTTGGCACATTTACAATTACTGGTTTACCAAAATTCAAACCTACAATCGCTGCATGTGAACTTAGACCCCCAGTTTCAGTTATAATTCCAGCTGCTTGTGCCAAAGCATTGACATAGCTAGCATCTGATTGGTGACATATAACTATAGAGTTAGGTTTTACATCAAGCAGATCAGTATTATTCTTAACCACAACAGCTTGAGCACTTACTGATTTAGTTCCAATACCAATGCCTTGAGCAATTACTTTTCCAATAGTATGTACTTTAATCAAGTTTGTTCCCCCAGGCATAGCAGCGGGGACTCCTGCAGTTAATATAACTAAGTCTCCTTCACTTACATACCCTGATTTTAATGCAGTGGCAACTGAGTCTTCCAATACTTCATCTGTAGATTCAAGTTGTACTCCTTTGATTGGATTAACACCCCAAATTAGTTTTAAGTCATCTTCAACTTGAGGGTCGGGAGTAATCGCTATAATTGGTACAGAAGGTCGATATTTAGCTATTTTTTTAGCAGTAAATCCTGATTGAGTAGGAGTTATTATCGCTTTTACGCCTAGAGATTCTGCCATATCACAAACAGTTTGACCAATAGCATCATTTATAGTTACAATTGTACTTTCTTGATAAGGGCCTTTTAGTGGATACTTTATTCCTGCTTCTGTTGTATTAGCTATTTTTACCATTGTCTTTACAGATTCAACTGGATATTTACCAACAGCAGTCTCTCCTGATAGCATAATAGCATCTGCACCTTCAAAAATTGCATTAGCTACATCACTTGACTCAGCTCTTGTTGGTCTTGGATTTCTCATCATTGAATCTAACATTTGAGTAGCTATAATCACAGGTTTTCCTGCTAATCTACATTTTTTTATCATATCTTTTTGTCTTAATGGCACTTCTTCTTGAGGAATCTCTACACCTAAATCGCCCCTTGCTACCATAATGCCATCTGAGGCTTTGATTATTTCTTCAATATTATTTAGTCCTTCTCTATTTTCAATTTTAGAAATTATTTTCATTTTAGATCTATACTCATCTAGAATCTTTCTAATCTCTAAAACATGTTCTGCAGAACGTACAAAAGAAGCAGCAACATAGTCAAAATGCTGTTTTATACCAAATTTTATATCTTCCACGTCTTTCTCAGTAACAGCTGGAAGACCTGTATCCACATCTGGTATAGTAACTTTCTTTCTATTGCTAATTTCTCCACCATCAACAATTAAGCATCTAAAACTATCTTCCATTACTTTCTCTACTTTTAACGTAATATTGCCATCATCTAAATAAATAATATCATCTTTTGAAATATATTTTGTAAGGTCTTTATAATTAACACTAACTCTTTCTTTATTGCCTAGAACATCTTTTGTAGTAAGAGTAATAAAGTTTCCAGTACTGATCTCTACTTTACCACCATCAATTAAGCCTAATCTAATTTCAGGCCCTCTTGTATCCATCATAGTTGCTACTCTAATCTTTTTATTATCAAGTAGCTTTCTTAATATTGCTAATCTTTCTTCATGTTCTGGATAATCTCCATGACTGAAGTTAAACCTAGCAACATCCATGCCATCATCGATGATATTTGACAATACATCTTCATTGTCTGTGGCTGGCCCTAATGTGCATACAATTTTAGTTTTCCTCATTTATTACACCTCTTATATAAGTATTTGCAAGAAATAAATGTTTTTAAGATAGCACCCCTTGCATATGCTAACTTTATAATTACAGTTATTAAATTACTAATGTATCTTAATTATACCATCAATTTCTTGTATTAGTAGTAAACATGTAATATAAAATAGATTTTTAAATAGTAATAGAGCTGACAAAAAGTCAGCTCTATTTAATATTTTACTCAGCTAGTGAGTATCCTTTGTCTAATGCTTTTTCATTTAATGGTAGTAAATGATGATGACGCTCAGGTAAAACATTTTTTAATGAATCTATTACAGATTCTTTTTTACAAATGTTCTCTGTTCCTAATAAACAACCTAGTGCAATAATATTAGCAACTCTAACATTACCCAATTCTCCTGCTAAATCATTTACCGGTATAGGAATCACATTAACATCTTCTCTTGTATAATCCTCATTAATCAAAGAACTGTTATATATTATTACTCCGCCTTCTTTCACACTATCAGCAAACTTATTGAGTGAAGGTAAGTTCATTGCCACTAAAGCTGTAGGGGCAGTTATCAATGGAGAAGCTACTTGTGAATCAGAAACTTTTACCATACAGTTAGCAGTTCCACCTCGCATTTCTGGCCCATATGAAGGAAGCCATGAAACATTTTTATCTTCTATCATAGAAGAATAAGCTAATAGCTGGCCCATCAGCATTACGCCTTGACCACCAAATCCAGCAAAAATTACTTCATGCATCATTTAATTTTCCTCCTCTATGTCTTTGTATACACCAAGTGGGAATTGCTCTACCATATTATTTTCTAACCATTCCATACTCTCAACAGGAGTCATACCCCAGTTTGTTGGGCAAGTAGATAATACCTCAACCATTGAGAAGCCTTTTTTATCAACTTGGTACTTAAATGCTTTCTTAATAGCTTTTTTTGTTCTGTTCAATTGTTTGATATTATGAACTGAGTTTCTAGTAATATATGCTGGTCCATCAAGTGTTGCTAACATTTCTGACATTTTCAACGGATTACCTACTGTAGCTACATCTCTACCGTATGGTGAAGTAGTAGTTTTTTGATTAGGTAATGTAGTTGGTGCCATTTGGCCACCAGTCATGCCATAAATTGCATTATTAATAAAAATAACTGTCATATTTTCATTTCTAGCAGCAGCATGTATAATTTCTGCAGTTCCTATTGAAGCTAAGTCTCCATCTCCTTGATAAGTAAAAACTATGCTTTCAGGGAGTGCCCTTTTTATGCCTGTAGCTACTGCAGGTGCTCTTCCATGTGCTGCTTCATGCATGTCACAATTAAAATAATTATATGCAAATACTGAACAACCTACTGGTGCAACACCAATTGTTTTCTTTCTTATATCTAAATCATCTATTGCCTCTGCAACTAGTCTGTGAATAACACCATGTGTACATCCAGGGCAATAATGAAAATTAACTTTTGTTAATGCTTCTGGTCTTTTAAAAATAACAGCCATTATTTTGTTCCCCCTAAAATTTCATTTACCTTTTTATAAATACCTTCTGGAGTAGGAACCATTCCGCCAGATCTTCCATGGAAATAAACTGGTTTCTTACCATTCACTGCTAGCTTAACATCTTCAACCATTTGTCCCATACTCATTTCTACTGATAAAAATGCTTTTGCACTATCTAAATATGGTTTAAATGCATCATAAGGATACGGCCATAAAGTAATTGGTTTAATAAGACCAAGTTTTACCCCGTCTTCTTTTCCTAACTCAATTACATCTTGGACAATCCTAGCTGTAGTTCCATATGCAACCATAATTAAGTCTGCATCTTCACAGTTATAAGTTTCTACTCTTACCTCATTCTTTGTAATTTCATTATACTTTTCTTGAAGCTTTATATTGTGCTGCTCTAACTCTTCTGGATCTAAATATAAAGAGTTAATTATGTGTGGAGTATTTCTCTCACCCATACCAGTTGCAGCCCACTCTTCTTTATTATAATCTTTTGGTTCTACTTTTTTAATTTCTACTGGTTCCATCATTTGTCCTAACATACCATCACCTAGAACCATTACTGGATTTCTATATTTATCTGCTAAGTCGAAAGCATCTTGAACTAGATCTACCATTTCTTGTATTGTTGATGGAGCTAAAACTATTAATCTATAATCACCATGTCCTCCACCTTTAGTGGATTGGAAATAATCAGATTGAGCAGGTTGTATACTGCCTAAACCTGGTCCACCTCTAACAATATTAACAATTACGCATGGAAGTTCTGCACCGGCAATATATGATATTCCTTCTTGCTTTAAGCTAATACCTGGTGAAGATGATGAGGTCATAACTCTAACTCCACTACCTGCAGCTCCATATACCATATTAATAGCAGCTACTTCACTCTCAGCTTGTAAAAAAGTACCTCCAACTTCTGGTAATCTTTTTGACATATACTCAGGAACCTCATTCTGAGGAGTTATTGGATAACCAAAGAAGAAATTGCAGCCAGCTTGTATTGCAGCTTCTCCAATTGCTTCATTACCTTTCATTAACTTTTTTGCCATTATTCTTCCTCCTTCTCTTCACGATGTATTTCAATTACTACATCAGGACAAATTTGTGCACAAAATTTACATCCAATACACTTATCTTTGTCTGATACTGTTGCTACGTAATAGCCTTTAGAATTAATTCTATCACTCATTACAACTATGTCTTTTGGGCATACTGTAGTACACAATTCGCACCCTTTACACCTATCCTCATCAAAAACAGGATATGATACTTTCTTAGCCATCTTACAACCTCCTAATTATTTTCTCCAACTTGGAGATAATTGTAATTCTAACTCAAAGATTTCTGTATCTATCTTTGGTTTACCATACTTATTTATGTGTTCTTTTGAAACAGCAGTAAAGATAATTGGTAAATCTAACTGATCTGCTGCATTTTTAACTATACTAAAATTTTCTTCAATATAATCATTTGAAGTAAGTGTTAGTAAATTTGTATTGTTAATGATACCTGTAATCTTCTTTCTAGATTTATACTCAATATCTTCTGATAACTTCACAATTTTTTCTACTGTGTCTTGATAAGGTCTAGCTGGATTTACCACCATATACATTTCATAATATTCTGGTATATCTTTATGATACCTCGCTAACACTTTAGCTCCAGTGTCATCGCCACCCAAATCTACAAGAGTCATGATGTCATCATTTTTTAGTACTGAGTATATTTTTCCAGGTAAAGCAGGTAGTGCTGAGTTTCTTAGTTCTCCCTCTGGAGCTACTAGTTCAATATCTCTTTCTTTAAATAACTTATGGGCTTCCCTCGATCTAAAATATGGGTTTACTATATCTAAATCCACTATTGCAACTTTATCATATTTATCTTTTTTCTTAATAACATAATTAACAGATATCTCTGATTTCCCACTACCGTAACCACCACAAATGATAGTTACAGGGGATTCATATTTATTATTTTTTATAATACTTAACCCCTTCTTTATTATTTAACACTCTTAATGCACCAGCAGCTAATGCCTGCATTTCTTTTTCTCCAGGAAAGACAATTAATGGTGATATATATGATACCATTTCTTCAATCCACGGTATTAAATAATCTTCATCATATGCAAGTCCACCAGACAAAACGATAGCATCTATTTTTCCTGAAACAACTGGTGCTAGAGAACCTATTTCTTTTGCTATCTGATAAGCCATAGCTTTATAAATAAGTAATGCTTTTGCATCACCTTTTTCAATGTCTTTTATAACTTCTCTACCATCATTCGTTCCTAAGTATGCAACCAATCCACCTTGTCCTTTGATTAGCTTTTTAACTTCATTTAAATCAAATTTTCCTGAGAAACATAATCTAGCCAAATCACCTGCAGGCAAACTACCAGCTCTTTCAGGTGTAAAAGGTCCTTCTCCATCTAATGCATTGTTTACATCAATAACTCTTCCATTTTTGTGAAGCCCAACTGAAATACCTCCACCTAAATGAGCTACAATAAAATTTCCTTTTTCATAAGATTTATTTATTTTTTTAGCTGCTAACCTACATACTTCCTTTTGATTTAAAGCATGAAAAATACTAATACGTTCAAAAAGTGGATTTCCGCTAATTCTAGCGACATCTTCCATTTCATCTACTACTACAGGGTCAACAATATAAGCAGGAATGTTGAGATCATTTGAAAATTTGTAAGCTAGCACTCCACCAAGATTAGATGCATGTTCACCATATTTACCACTTTTCAAATCATCAATCATATCTTCATTAACAAGATATGTGCCACCTTCCAATGGGTGTAATAATCCACCTCGACCTACCACTGCATCTAGTTGATCTTCTAAATAATCATTTTCTTTAAGTGTTTTTTTTATAATATCGTAACGAAAATCCTGCTGTTTAGTAATATTCTCAAATTTAGATAGCTCTTTTGATGAATGTCTAATTGTTTTCTCCATTAATTCATCTTTATCTTTAAATACACTTATTTTAGTAGATGTAGATCCTGGATTAATAACTAAAATATCCATTTTTTCACCTACGCCAATAAAACTGCTGAAGCAATTGAGTTTACTTTTGCATCATGCGAATCAGCTCTCGAGGTTAGTACTATTGGCACCTTTGCACCTACTACTATACCAGCGCATCTAGCTTTAGCAAAATATACCATGCTTTTATACATAACATTTCCAACTTCAATATACGGTACTAGATATATATCTGCATCTCCTGCTACTGGGCTATCTAATCCAATATGTTTAGCTGCTTCTTTTGAAACCGCTCCATTCAAATTCAAAGGCCCATCAATAACACAGTCTTTTATCTGGCCTCTTCTATTCATAGTAGTCAATATAGCAGCATCTACTGTTGCTTGCATTTCTGGATTAACTTTTTCTACAGCACATAAAGGAGCTACTTTTGGTATATCTATTCTTAACAAATCTTTCGCAACTTTTGTAGCATTTTCAATTAATTTGACTTTTTGATAGATGTCAGGCTTTATAACCATTCCACCATCAGTCATTAAAATTAACTTGTTGTATTCTTTAGCTTCCAATACAGCTACATGACTTAGAAGTTTACCAGTTCTTAAGCCATATTCTTTGTTTAAAACAGCTCTTAAAATAACAGAAGTGCTAACTAAACCTTTCATTAATAAATCCGCTTCGCCTTGACTAACTTCTCTAACAGCAATTTCACAAGCTTTCATATCATCTTTTTCATTAATGATAGTAACTTTTTTAACATCAAAACCAATAGTTTTAGAAATTTCATTAATCTTAGTTTCATCTCCAACTAAAATAAATTCTGAAATTCCTAACTCTAATGATTCTTTAACTGCTTCTAATACATCAACATCACCAGCCACTGCTACAGCAATAGTTTTTTGATCACACTTTATCGCTTCTTCTCTTAATTGGTCAAAATTTTTAATCATATTGCCCTCCTATAATTCATTAATATATATATTCCTTAGCTTCTTGATTCCCAATCAATACTCTATAAGCCCCTTCAGCTAAGGCTCTAAGTTCATTTTCCCCAGCATAAGTAACAATAGGAGAAATATATTCTAATTTATTTTTAATATAATCTGTCAGTTTATTAGAGTATGCCAAACCACCAGTTAATAAGATTGCGTCAACATGACCGTTTAAGACAGTAGCCATTGCTCCAATCTCTTTAACTATTTGATAAGCCATTGCTTCCCAAATTAACTTAGCTTTTTCGTCACCTTGTAAAATCTTATCTTCCACTTCTCTAAGATCATTAGTTCCCAAGTAAGCTATAAGTCCTGATTCTTTATTTAATAACTTCTTAACTTCTTTAGCACTTTTATAATCATCACTAAAGCACAACTTTGCTAAAGCACCTGATGGAACTGTACCAGCTCTTTCAGGTGAAAAGGGACCCATCTCATTTGCATTGTTAACATCAACGATTCTTCCATCTTTTATTGGAGCAATTGATATACCTCCGCCTAGATGTGCAACTACTAATCTCAAGCTATTTAAATCTACAGCTCTCTCATTTGCATACCTATAACTGATAGCTTTTATATTCAGAGTATGTGCTAAGCTTTTCCTTTCTATTTCTGGTATACCCGAAACTCTTGCTATATCATCCATTTCATCTACAGCAACAGGATCTACAACAAATGACTTAGCACCATGTTTAATTGCTAGTTCTTTAGCTAATAAACCTCCTAAATTTGAAGCATGAGTACCAGATATGCCAACTATTAAATGCTTTACCATTCTTTCGTTAACATTATATGTTCCACCAGGCATAGGATTTAATAGTCCACCTCGACCTACAAAAGCTTCAATTGATTCATCTATATTTAGTTTTTTAATAAACTTTTCAATAAGTTCTAACCTATATGGAAGTTGATCATTTAAATTATTAAAATCCTCAATCTCTTCTCTTGGATGCTCTATAGTTTCTTTTTCAATTAACTCATCGTTAGAAAATAGAGCAACCTTTGTAGAAGTCGACCCAGGATTTATTGCAAAAATAAGCAAGTAACGCACTCCTTTCATATTATCATCATTATATTATTTTAATTCAAAATAATATAATTATAAAGTGATTATAAATAATAGATATTATTTCACATTTTGGTATAAATATTAATCATTATAACTTAATAATTTTTCTGCTTGTGATCTTGTAATCTCATCATCAGCACCCAACATCCTCATTAGTTCTTTTACTCTCATTTCTCCATTAACTTTAGAAATAGTAGTTACAGTTCTATCTTTTATATAAGCTTTATCTACTACATAGTGATGAGTTGCTTTCGCTGCAATAACAGGCAAATGAGTCACACATAAAACTTGTTTATCTTTACTAAGATTTGCTATTTTATTTGCAACAGCACTAGCTACTTTGCCACCAATGCCAACATCAATCTCGTCAAATACAATTGTTGTATTATCATTTTTACTTGTTATTTGTGTTTTTATTTCTAGCATCAGCCTTGAAAGCTCTCCCCCAGAAATGACTTCTTTTAAAGGTTTTAGAGGCTCTCCTTTGTTTGCTGAAAAATAAAAAGATACTTTATCACTACCATTTCTTGATATTCTATTTTTATCAAATACAAAATCAGCTTTAATCTTAGCATGTTGCATTCCTAAGTCTTTAATACCTTTTTCAATCAAACTTTGAAATTCTTCTGCACTTTTTTGTCTAAGAGCTGATAATTTTTTAGCTACCCTAAGATACTTTGCTTTTAATTCTTCTATCTCTTTTGTTATTCTTAATCTTTCTTCTTCACTGTTTATTAACAGATATGTTCGTTCCTTGGCTTTTTTTAAATACGTATGAACTTCTTCTATTGTATTTCCGTATTTTTTTCTTAAAGAATGTATTTTGTTTAGTCGCTTTTCAATTTGGTCTAATCTGTTTGGATCAAAATCAAATTTTAACTTATAATTCTCTGTTTCATTCTCTAACTCCTGCATATCATAGTAAATAGAGTTTGCCATTTCTACTATTGGTTTTAGCTCTGAATCAAGTCTAGATATATTTTCCAGTTGTCTAGTTAAATCACCAAGTTGTTCAAATAATGATCGAATTTCATAACTTCCATCAAATAGGTTATCAATTTCTTTCAAAACTGAAAATATTCTCTCAGAATTTTTTAGAAAATTACTTTCATTTTCAAGCTCTTGAATCTCTCCAACAATTAAGTTTGCTTCTTCTATTTCATTAATTTGAAATTGCAACATATCTAGCTCTCTAGCAATTAGAGATTTATCACTGCCTATTTCTGCTATGCGGTTTTTTAAATCTTCAATTTTATCAAGAATTAAACTGATTTCATTTTTCAACATATTAACTTCGTCTTTTTTCCAACTGTCAATTAAATCAAGTTGATAGTCTTCATTTAAAAGCTGTGTATGTTCATGTTGACCATAAATATTAACTAAGTCATTACTTATTTCATTCAAAATTTTTATAGGTGATATTTTACCGTTTATTCTACAAGTATTCCTGCCATTTCTTGAAATTTCTCTTTCAACTATTAAGTATTCATCACCATCAAGCCCATAATCACTTAATCTGTTTTTAATGAAACTAGAATCTGATATATCAAATGTAGCAATAACTGAACACTTCTCTGACCCAGATCTAATATATGAAGTATTAGCCCTTCCACCAATACATAAACTTACTGCATCAATAAGGATAGATTTACCTGCACCTGTTTCGCCTGTTAGTGTGTTAAAATGATCAAAAAACTCGATTTCGAGCTTATCAATTAAAGCAAAATTATTAAGAGAAATATTAACTAGCACTCTACTCTCCCCTTACTTCAGTTCTTCTTAGTTTTTGTCTCATTAACTTATAGAAATTAAGTTCTTTCACTCTTACGAGTTGTAAAAATCTATTTGACTTTTTAAATTCTACAATATCTTTTGGTAAAACTTTATAATTTTCTTGTCCGTCAACTGTTAAAAAACAGTATTTAGATTTTTTTACTTTCATTTTCACCGAAGTATTTGAAGAAATCAAAATAGGTCTAGCGTAAAGAGCATGTGGCGCTATGGGGGTTATTATGAAAAGGCTCATTTCAGGTGATACAAGTGGGCCTCCTGCAGATAAGGAGTATGCAGTAGAACCAGTTGGTGTTGATAATATAACACCATCAGCAGGGTATGTATCAACCCATCTGTCATTTGCAAACACTTCAATATTTGTCAGTCTTGAAAGAGATCCCTTAGTTAAAGCTCCTTCATTTATCGCAAGAGATTCAAATACTATTTCTCCATTCCTAATTACGCTAATATCAATTAAAATTCTTTTTTCTATTTGAAATTGCGAGTTAATAATTTTACTCATTGCATCTTCAATTTCTTCAGTTTCTACTTCGCTTAGAAAACCTAAGTTACCACAATTTATTCCTAAAACAGGTATGTCAATTAATTTAGGTTGTCTTGCATGATATAAGAGTGTCCCATCTCCTCCTAAAATTATAGTCATATCTATTTTATTAAAATCTTGCTTTAATTCAGTTATAACTTTAATATTATTATTACTAAAAATCTCTAATAGTTTTTTTTCAATTACAAATGCAATTGGTTTAGTGTCATTTTTTAGCAAAAGTACTTTTTTCATGTCAATCTCCTAATTAAAAAATAGATTAGAATAATTATCATCAGTATTAAAAGGGCTATAACTGAGTAGATAGTTTTGTTTGAATTTGGGATAGTTATTAAGCGATATTTATTCTTTTCATAATCATAATAAATTATATTTGGTTGACCTAAAAAACCATACTCTACAAAAGGATATCTAATAAGTTTGCTATTTATACTTTTTCCAGCCATTTTGGGGTTTTTAATTTTTAATATGTATCTTTTAAAACCTTTTTTCAAGACCACTGTTCTTTTCGCAACATTGGCTTGGTACTCTTTACCATCAGCTATAATATTATAACTTAGATTATGAATTGTTTTGTTATAATCAAAACCATCTTCTTCTAAAAATTTAATAACTTTCCCTAATTTTCCACTTGGGATATCCTTAGTAATTTCAAATTTTTTTCTTTTAATAGTTTTAATAATAAAAAACACAGAAATAAAAAAGACTATTATAGTTATTACTTTAATATCTTGGTCTGTCAAAAGCATAAAATACACCTCTTATAATTCTATATGGGCATTTTTAACTACCTGATTTACTTTTTGTTTACGGTTTATATCTATATTTATTCTAGTAAATAAAGTGAGAAATTCAATATTGCCTGAACTACCCTTAATAGGTGAGTATGTAATGTCTTTTAGATAAAATCCTAGCTTGTTAGCATCTTCTAAAACTTGAATAATTGCATATTTATGCAGTTTTTTACTTCTTACTACACCCTTATGACTTTTATTCTCAAGCTCAAACTGTGGTTTTATTAAACCTATGAACTTACCATTATCTTTTATAACATAATCTAAGATTTCAAAAACATATTTTAATGATATAAATGAAACATCGGTAACTACAAAATCAAACTTTCTGTCAAAAGTATTTTTGTTAATATCTCTTAAATTAAATCTCTCAATTGAGTTTACTCGCTTATCAGTAAGTAAAGAGTTATCAATTTGATCAGTACCTACATCAATAGAAGTCACTCGTTTAGATCCAAATTTTAATGCACAATCAGTAAATCCTCCAGTCGAAGCACCAATATCTAAAACCTCTGCACCTTCGAAATCTAATGAAAAAGTCTTAATAGCCTTCTCCAATTTCAATCCGCCTTTACTAACATATGGGCAGGCTTCTTCTATTATCTCAATCTGATCACTATAATTCACTTGATAGCTCTTTTTTGTTATGATTTTGCCGTTTACTTTAACTGTTTCTGATTCAATATTAAACTGTGCCTTAGCTCTAGAATTAAAGTAATTATTTTTTGCTAGAAATTTGTCTAAACGTATTTTTTTCACCTACTACATGCAAATTCGTAATTTCTTTCAACACTTTCTCTGCTACTGACTCAGCATCTATAGATAATTCTTTATCAAGTTGTGATATATTACCATGCTTAACAAACCTATCTGGTATTGCTACTTTTATCTGATCAATATCTAAATTATATTCAGTTATGATTGAAGATACTAACTCTCCTAAACCTCCAGAAACTGAGTTGTCTTCCATTGTTACAATTAAGTTATTATTTTTTGATAATTCTCTAAGTAAATCTTCATCAAAAGGTTTTAAAAATCTACTATCAATAACTGTTGCATGAATATGTTGACTTCTTAGCTTTTTAGATACCTCTAAAGCTGTTGCTACCATTCTGCCAATAGCCCAAAGAATTACAGTATGTCCTTCTTCTAGTACATCGGCTTTTCCAAACTCAATTGATGTGTCAGTTTCTTTCTTATAAGTATTAGCTGCTCCTCTAGGATACCTTATAGCGCAAGGCCTATTTAAGCCAATACCAAACTCTACCATTTTTTCAAGCTCATCTCCATTAGAAGGAGCTAATATTGTTAAATTTGGAATAGTTCGTAAATAAGACAAATCAAAAACACCATGATGAGTAGCACCATCTGCACCTACCAAACCAGCTCTATCTATAGCTAGTAATACTGGTAGTTTTTGTAATGCTATATCATGAACAACTTGATCATAAGCTCTTTGTAAAAAAGTAGAATAAACAGCAAATACCGGTTTTAAGCCTGAAATAGCCATACCAGCAGCTAATGTAGTTGCATGTTGCTCTGTTATACCCGTATCAAAGAAACGATCCGGGTACTTTGATCTAAATTTATCTAATCCTACCCCAGAACACATAGCTGCAGTTAAAGTAACAATATTGTCATCTTTATCAGCTAGTTCCAAAATCTTATCTCCAAAAACTTTGCTGAAACTTTTAGGTTTTATACTTTTAACTTTTCCAGTCTCCACAATAAATGGGGAAACACCATGGTATGTTTCTGGTGAGGATTGTGCTGGTTTATAGCCATAACCCTTTTTAGTAATTGTATGAATTATAACTGGTTTATCAATGTTTAAAGCTTGCTTTAAATTATTTTCAACTGATTGAATGTCATGTCCATCAATAGGCCCAATATAAGTAAAACCTAACTCTTCAAAAATTAAGCCTTTAACTAAGAGATATTTTAAACTATTTTTAACTTTAGAAACTGTTGATTTAAGCCCAGAACCGATAACTGGAATGTCTTCTAACAGCTTTCTAATATTATCTTTTGCTTGCGTATAAGTTGGATCTGTCCTCAAAATATTTAAATACTGAGCTAAAGCTCCAACATTTTGAGAAATAGACATTTGATTGTCATTCAAAATGACAACCATTCTTTTTTGTGTATGACCAATATGATTTAATGCTTCCCATGCCATTCCAGAAGTCATAGCTCCGTCTCCAATAACTGCAACTATGTTATTATCTTCCTTTTTTAAATCCCTTTTTACAGCCATCCCTAATGCTGCAGATAAAGAGGTACTGCTATGGCCTGCTCCAAAAGCATCATATGGGCTCTCATCTATGTTTGTGTAGCCACTTAAGCCTTTATATTTCCTTATAGAGCTAAAGTCTTTGTATCTACCTGTAAGAAGTTTGTGTGCATATGTTTGGTGACTCACATCCCATACAAGCTTATCTTTTGGACAAGATAACACTTTATGCAATGCAATCGTTAATTCAACTACCCCTAAATTTGGAGCTAAATGCCCCCCATTTATAGAGACAGTTTTTATAATAACATCTCTTATTTCTTGTGCTAATTCTTCTAAACCTTTTCTGCTCATTTTTTTTATATCATCAGGGCTATTAATGTTTTGTAAAAACTTCATTTTTATCACTCTCTTAAAAATTTCTATCTACTAAGAATTCAAATATGTCTATTAGACCATTACTATTTCCGATTTGTTTCAATAGATTAACTGACTCATTCTTTAGTTTTTGACTCATTTCTTCTGCTTTATTAACACCAAATAATTCAGTGTATGTCAATTTACCAAGCTCTTTATCTCTTCCAGTGTTCTTACCTATTGCATTAACATCGCCTAATACATCTAATAAATCATCTTTAATTTGAAATGCTAGACCAATCTTTTCAGCAGCTTCTTCTAATAAATTGTAAACTTCTCTGTCTACTTGCGCAATTTTTGCTCCTATCAAAACAGAAGCTTGTATGAGTTTTGCAGTTTTGTTTATGTGCAGATAGTCCAAAATGATTTTTGTATGTTCTATCTGATGTTTTTCTGCTAAAATATCAACAACTTGACCACCTATTACTCCATTTGAGGACAAAGAATTACTTAATAAAGACATTACTGCTGGTACAATATTAGATGGTTTTTGATAATCGCTAATTATTCTAAAAGCATCTATTAATAATGCATCCCCAGCTAACAAAGCCATTCCACTTCCATATACTTTATGGTTAGTTGGTATACCTCTTCTTAAATCATCATTATCAATGCTAGGCAAATCATCATGAACTAACGTGAAACAATGTGCTAATTCTATTGCTACTGCTGAAGGTAT
>CAZCFQ010000001.1:28868-50396 GCA_964497955.1 uncultured Clostridiaceae bacterium | reverse complement strand
CTTCTAATCCTGCAAATGTTTTAGCATTATAAACATGGTCGATAACAATTCCTTCTAATTGCGCTAATTTTATAATGGATATTAGCGATTCATCTGTAGGTATTCCCCAACCTTTGCCCATCCAATCATCATAAACTATTGTGTTGTATTTTGCACTCAAAGCTTTTTCATCTAAACTATCAATTTTTTGATTATCTATAATATTTGTAATATATTCTATTTTTTCAGATAAAATACTTATAAGCTTTTCTTTTTTATACTCTACACTTATGATATGTATTTTAAATTTATTGTCAACTAATTTATTGGCAAATATAAATCCACTTGTTGTAATCCCCATAGCTCCTACAATAATTAAATTTTTCAAAGTTGGTTCTTGCTTATCTATTTCAAGCAGACAATCAATATATCCCAAACTACCAATTTTCTCATTATTGATATAATATGGTTTTACATTTTGTTGATTTAACTTTTTTATCTTATCTATTATATAAAGGTCTCTTTTTCCCTCAGAAATATCACCAAGAAAAATTTGTTCTGCTCCAAAGAGTTTATCTAAAAGCAAATTGCCCTTATACTCTTTAGGCTTTTTACAATTGTGGACAGCTAAACACTTAAAACCAACCTTAGCACAAGCAGCAGCGGTTAGTCTGACTAAATTTGATTGACAACCTCCTGCTACCAATATTACATCTGCATTTCTATCACTAGCTTCAGCTAGCCAATATTCTAGCTTTCTAAGTTTGTTTCCTCCTAGTCCAGTTAATGATACATCATCCCTTTTAATATATAAGTTATTATGGTTTATGTACTTACCATATCTAGGTATCTGATGTAAGGGAGTTGGCCATTTTTCCAAACTAATTCTTCCTATTTTACTTAAATCCATCTGTTACACCTCTTTTTTTATACTAATAGTAATCCCATCTCCTAATGGGACTATAGTACTATCAAGCATTGGATTAGAAAAAACAACCCTATTATAATCATATATGCTTCTCTTAATATTTTTATAAGGATTAGTTAGATATAACAAAGTGTCATCTGCTATTAATGTTCCACCTTTTTTTAAAAGGTTGATTGAAACTTCTAACATTTCTAAATACAAGCTCTTTTGACTATCTTGAAATACAAGATCATATTTTTTTGTTAAATTTGGTAATACTTCACAAGCATCAGCACAAAGCATGTCCACATTTTTGCTTAAATTAGCTTTCTTTATGTTAGATTTAGCCTTCCAAAATAAATCTTCATTCTTTTCTATTGTAAGTATCTTCCCATTATTTTCTTTAATAGCACTTCCCATAAAAATTGTAGAATAACCTAAACAAGTGCCAATCTCTAAAATGCTTTTTATTTTTTTAGTTAGAATGTAATCATATATAAAGAACCCTATTTCTTTTTCTATATGAGGTAAAGCATGCTTTGTTTTATTATATTGCTTTGAAACTATTTCTAAATAGTCATTTGGTAATGATCTACCTTTATTCATAAGTAAACCTTCTTTTTAATTCACCTTTTTTACAAAAGTTGCTAATGTATCACTTCTATTAATCCTAATTCTTGACAACTCCAGCAAATTTTCTTCTAAATCTGCTTTTCCATAACTGGTGGTCACACCAAAAAGATAGCCTGCACTTTTACTAAATTCAACCACCTTATCGTTATATCTTCCCGCAGGATAACAAACGCTAACAACATCAGAATCAAACATTTCCTTTAATTTCACTTTTGATTCATAGACTTCATTTTTTAATTGCCTATCAGTTAAGCTTGTTAAATCCAAATGAGTGATAGTATGACTTCCTATTTCCCAACCTTGTTCTTGCATTTTAAGTAGCTGGTCTTTGCTAAGTCCATTTTCTGTTCCTATCTTATTAATATAGGGATATACTACCCCTACCATTGCCCTTTCTCTCATAGCCATAAATGCATTTTTATAATTATCCAAATAACCATCATCAAATGTTAATATTATGGGTTTCTCAGGTAGAGGTTTATTACCTTCAATGTAATCTAATAAACCATGAAAGGTAATTGTAGAATATCCTGAATCAAGTAAGTAATCCATCTGTTTAGAAAAACTAGAAGGAGAAACACATAACTCAGAATAAACGCCACCTATATCTGAAATACTATGATACATCAGTATTGGTATTTGGCTAATTTGTAATTGTTTGCTATTTTTATACCCTTGGGCATTCAATTCAGTAAAATCCAAATCAAGTGCACTAGGATTTGGCAAAGTTAAAAATAGCAATACAAAGAAAACCAATATCACTATAACTAAGCGCTTCATAAATATCTCCTTACTCTTTTAGATCTGTTAGAATAAAATCAATTTTTCTTGTCTTAACATCTGCTTTAATTACTTCAATCTCTACTTTGTCACCTATTCGGTAGGTTTTGCCTGTCCGCTCTCCCAAGAAACGATAATTTTCTTCTTGATAAATATAATAATCATCATATAAAGAGCTAACATGAACAAACCCCTCTACTGTGTTAGGTAGTTCTACAAAAAAGCCAGATGGAATAACCCCGGAAATAATACCATTATAAGTATCTGAAACATGCCTTTGCATATACTCTACCTTGAGAAGGTCAATGATGCTTCTTTCCGCTTCGTCTGCTTTCTTTTCACATGCTGTCGCTTGATTTGCAGCAAGAGAAACAAAATCATCTAGGTCTTCATTATCCTCAGTTAAATCGATTTTTTTATTCAGATAATCTTTAATAATCCTATGAATAACTAAATCTGGGTATCTTCTAATTGGAGAAGTAAAATGAGTATAATATTTAGCAGCTAATCCAAAGTGACCATCACAAGTATCTGAGTAGACGGCCCTTTGCAATGAACGTAAAATAACCGTATTAATCAGTTTTTCTTCTGGACGATCATCCGCTTGAGAAACAGCTCTTTGTAATTCTTTTGGATGAATCTCTCCTTCATTAACACCTTTTAAATATATATCAAAGTTTTGTAAAAACTTTTCTAAATCATTAATTTTTTCAGGCAATGGATCATCATGAACTCTATACATAAATGGTATATCTAACCAGAAAAAATGTTCAGCTACTGTTTCGTTAGCTATTAACATAAACTCTTCAATTATACTGTCACTAAAAGTTCTCTTTCTAGGCTTAATTTCTACTGGCTTTCCATTTACTTGGTCTATAATTACTTTTGACTCAGCAAAATCAAAGTCAATACTACCTCTTTCTTTTCTACTTGCCCTTAGAATTTTAGCTAATTCACTTGATAGGTTTAGTGTTTTCATTGCATCTGAGTACTTCTTTTGCAAGTCTTTATCCTTATTAACAACTAATTCATTAACAAGACTATACGTTAAGCGTCTATTACTGTTAATTATGCCTTCTACTATTTGGTGATTTACTATTTCTCCTTTTTTATTAATCTCCATAATAACAGATAAGCTGTACCTATCTACATTCGGATTTAAACTGCATACTCCATTTGATAATACTTCTGGAAGCATAGGTAAAACTCGATCAGGGAAATATACACTTGTTGCTCTTTCAAATGCTTCTTTGTCAATTATAGAACCTTTTTTTACATATTCACCTACATCAGCAATATGGACTCCTAATAAATAGTTTCCATCTTTTTTTTCAATTGTGATGGCATCATCAAAGTCTCTTGCATCTTCTCCATCAATAGTTATTGTGTATTTATCTCTAAAATCAACTCTATCCTTAGGGTTAATACTCTTATTTGCTACACGTTTAGCTTCAGAAATAACTTGCTTAGGAAAATCAGTTTTAAGTTTATACTCATGAATAACCGCTAAAGTGTCTACACCCGGTTCTCCTTCTTTTCCTAATACCTTTTTCACTTTTGCTTCAGGGGATCTGTTATTTTTAGGCCATGCAATAATTTCAGCAACTACTTTTTCGCCATCTTTTGCATTCTTGTAATTTTTCCTCACAATGTAAAAGTCAGTTCCAACTCTTTGATTATCAGGAATTATAAAGCCATAACTGTTATTAATCACATCAAGCCTTCCAACAATTTCTTGTCTTGCTCTTTCTATGATTCTTATAACTTCTCCCTCTTTGTTTTTTTTCTTGTGCGAACTAGGTATAATTCTCGCAATAACTTTATCTCCATGCATAGCTCCATTTAAATTTTGTGGAGCTATAAATGTATCATCTTTTTCTCTATCACTAATTAAAAACGCAAAGCCTGCTCTATTACCTTGTAATTTTCCTAACACAAGATTCATTTTATGAGGGATTCCATATCTATTATATCTAGTTTTTATTATTTCTCCCTCATTGATTAATTTTTGTAATAGCTCACTAAAATCTTCTTTTTTATCATTTTTAATATTTAACTCTTCGACCAACTCGCTAAACTTCATCGGTTTATAAACTTTTTCGTCCATATATTTTAATAATTCTTTTTTTGTAATCATATAATACTCCTCCATATTTATACGTAAAAACGGAGGGATTCCCTCCGTATTAAAGTCCTAATTCATCTGATATATCTAACATTGCTTGATAACTTAATTCTACAAATTTATCTAAACTCATGTCAAACTCTTCACATGCCTTTATTTGTTCTCTGTTTGCACCTCTGGCAAAAGAATTCTCATCAAATCTTCTCAATATAAACTCTGCATCAATAGCTTCTAATTTCTTCTCTGGGTTTATTAAAGCAGATGCAACAATAAGGCCACTTAACGGGTCTGCTGCATATAAAACTTTATCTAGCAGTGATACCCTTGGTAGTCCATGTCTTTCATTATGTACTCTAACAGCATAGACAATATCCTCAGGCAAACCAGCTTCTTCTAGCATATCCGCACCAATCATGCTGTGCTTTTCTGGGTCCTTATTTGTTTTGTCATAATCTACATCATGTAATAATCCTGCTAGTGCCCATTTTTCTTCATCTTCATCAAATTCTTGTGCCAGTCTCTTACATATTGCCTCTACTGCATACATATGTTTTCTTAGATTTTTATTTTTCACATTCTTTTTAACCATTTCTAAAGCTGTTTTTCTATCCAATTTTACTCATCCTTTATTTAAATATTAAGTACTTCTTCTAAAACTTTTCCTACACCATCTTTATCTGCATCAGGAGCAATTAAATCTGCTACCTCTTTAACTTTTGGATGAGCATTACCCATAGCAATGCCTAATCCTGCCCATTGTAACATTTCTAAATCATTTAAGTTGTCTCCAATAGCTATTATATCACTTTTTTTGATATTATACTTCTTACTAAGCCATTTAAGACCATTTGCTTTATTTGCTTTACTTGGGTAAAGTTCTAAATAATGTGTTCTTTCATTTACTCCCACAGTTTGAAGCCATGTTAAACTTTCATGATTATATTTCTCTTTTAAATACTTTACGCTTTCAATGTCTTCAAAATGACCAAATGATTTAATGCAAATTGGAGAAAAATCGAATTCTTTATCCAATTCTTTAATTGGAGCTATTTGATTTCTTTTAGTTTCAAACTCTATATATCTTTTAACTCTTGGGTGTGATCCAGTATTAAAGTAAAAAGTAGAAGGTCCATCCACTTCTGCTTTATATATAAAGATAGGAATGTCTTTCTCTTTCATCTCTAATATTATTTTTTTGGATATTCTTTTGTCTAAAGTTTCTTTATAAATAATCTCATGGTTTTTCTGGTTAACTACCATACCACCATTGAAACAAATATAAGGTAATTCAATATTAAGGTCTTTTACAACATCCATCATGCTGATAAATCTTCTTCCAGTAATTACCGCAACTTTTATACCATTACTTTTTAACTTTTTAATAACATCCTGATTATATTTACTTACTTTATCTTCCTTATTCAATAATGTACCATCTAGATCAATTGCAACTAACTTATATTCCATAAATACCTCCAGAAGTGATTATACATTTATTAGTCTACACTATTACAATTAAAAATTAAATAACTTTGTTTAATATAAGAAAAACTGCTTACTGAGCTCAGCAAGCAGTTATATATTCTATATAAATAATGGAGCAAATACTAATGCTACAATAGTCATCAACTTAATTAATATATTAATTGATGGACCAGACGTATCCTTAAAAGGATCTCCAACAGTATCTCCTACGACAGCTGCTGCATGAGTATCTGTTCCTTTTCCACCAAATGCTCCTGTTTCAATAAATTTCTTAGCATTATCCCAAGCACCACCAGCGTTAGCCATCATTATAGCTAACATTAAACCAGCAACTAGTGCTCCAGCTAATAAACCTGCTAAAGCTTCTGCACCTAATACTAAACCAACTAAAATTGGTGCTACAACAGCTAATACTCCTGGTATAATCATTTCTCTTAATGCTGCTTGAGTAGAAATATCTACACATCTCGCATAATCAGGCTTTGCTTTACCTTCCATGATTCCTGGAATATCTCTAAACTGTCTTCGTACCTCTTCTATCATGTTGTAAGCTGATTTACCTACAGCAGACATTGTAATTGCTGAGAAGAAAAATGGTAACATTCCACCAATAAATAAACCGATAATTACATTAGCATCTAAAAGATTAACAGCTTGCAAGTCAACTGCAGTTGCATATGCTGAGAATAATCCTAAAGCTGTTAATGCTGCTGAACCTATGGCAAATCCCTTACCCATTGCTGCTGTTGTATTACCTACAGCATCTAGTGAGTCTGTAATTTTTCTAACCTCAGGCCCTAACTCTGCCATTTCTGCAATACCACCGGCATTATCAGCAATTGGTCCATAGGCATCTACAGCTACTGTAATACCTGTAGTCGCTAGCATTCCTACAGCAGATAATGCAATTCCATAAAGTCCTGCAAAAGAGTACGAAATGAAAATAGCTAAACAAATAACTAAAACTGGTAAAGCTGTAGATTTCATACCTACAGATAAACCTGTAATAATGTTTGTTGCTGCTCCTGTTTGTGAAGCTGAAGCTATTGATTGAACTGGCTTATGGTCTCCTCCAGTATAATACTCTGTAACTTGACCTATAATAATTCCTGCAACTAATCCTGCAACAATTGCAAAAAAAACATTTATATTTTCAACAGTCTGACTTACTGCAAAAAAAGCTCCAATAATGGTTAAACCACCAGCAACATAAACGCCATTATGTAATGCTGATTGAATTTTGCTTTCATCATCTGTTTTAACAAACTGAGTTCCTATTAAACTTGCAACTATTCCAATCGCACTTATAAGCATTGGTAGATACACGCCTTGCATTCCGTATACAGTAATTCCAATTGCAATGGAGGCTATCAAAGAGCCAACATATGATTCAAAAAGATCAGCACCCATTCCAGCAACGTCACCAACATTATCTCCAACATTGTCAGCTATTACAGCTGGGTTTCTTGGATCATCTTCTGGAATACCAGCTTCTACTTTACCTACCAAGTCAGCTCCTACGTCGGCTGCTTTTGTATAGATTCCTCCACCTACACGTGCAAATAAAGCTATAGAACTGGCGCCTAGTGCAAATCCATTAACAATTTCAGCATCTCTATATATATAGTATAAAATACCTAAACCTAAAATTCCTAAGCCTACTACTGATAAACCCATTACTGCTCCACCATTGAAAGCAATTTTAAGCGCAGGACTTAAACCCTTTCGTGCAGCATTAGCAGTTCTAACATTTGCTCTTGTTGCAACATTCATGCCTATATATCCAGCTACTGCTGAACTAATAGCTCCAACTAGGAATGAAATTCCAGTACCAATATTTATCTGCCAAGCTAGTGCAATAAATACAATTAAAACAAAAATGGCTAGTGAACGATACTCTCTTTTTAGAAAAGCCATAGCACCTTCTTGAATAGCTTTTGCAAGCTCTTTCATTCTATCATTTCCTGCTTCTTCTTTATTTATCTTAGCAGAAATAAAAAGTGCGAATATTAGAGAAATAGCTCCAATAACTGGGGCTAGCCATAATATTATCTCCATGTTCATACCCCTACCTCCTGATTATAATTATTTACATATAAAATGCCTCTTCCATAAAGGTAGAGGCAATATGAGCCTATTGAGTAATTGTCAATAATAAAGTACAAATCATAAAACCAACGGCGGAAGCAGTAGTAATCTTTGAAAATAAATCGTCTAATTTCTTACCTTTTCCAAAAAACTGATCCGCTCCTCCACCTACTGCTCCTAATCCAGCACTAGTGCCTGATTGCATAAGTACGCTAATTATAAGTGCAAGTGAACAAACGATTAGTACAACTGTTAGTGCTATCTGCATAATTCCACCTCCTTGGTTTGCTTACAGATTAGTATTTTAACATATCATTTTATAAGTTACAACCTTATTAAAGCGAAAGATTATAAAATGCTGATTTGCCTGGATATTTTGAACTTGTATCTAAATAATCTGCGATTCTAATCAACTGATTATACTTTGAAACTCTATCAGTTCTAGCTGGAGCTCCTGTTTTAATTTGTCCTGCATTAGTAGCTACAGACAAATCTGCTATAGTTGTATCTTCTGTCTCTCCAGACCTATGAGAAATTACACATGTATAACCTGCTCTTTGTGCCATATTAATAGCTTCTAAAGTCTCTGTCAATGTCCCAATCTGATTTAGTTTAATTAAAATAGAGTTTGCAGCATTCTCTTTAATACCTTTTTCTAATCTTTGAGTATTTGTAACAAACAAATCATCTCCAACAATTTGGATTCTTTGCCCTAGCTCTTGACTTAGCAGTTTCCATCCTTGCCAATCTTCCTCGTCCATACCATCTTCTATTGAAATTATTGGATATTTATCAACCAAATACCTATAATATTCAACCATCTCTTCTGAGGTGCGAACAACCCCTTCTCCTTTGAAATTATAAGTATTGTTCTCTTTTTCATAAATCTCCGTAGCAGCTACATCTAAAGCTAGAAGCACATCTTCTCCAGCTTGATATCCTGCTAGATTAATAGCCTCCATTATCACCTCTAGAGCCTCTTCATTACTATTTAGGTTTGGCGCAAATCCACCTTCGTCTCCTACTGCAGTTGAGAGGCCTTTACTTGATAAAACCTTTTTAAGATAATGATATATCTCTGAGCCCATTCTAACTGCTTGATATATGTCATTAGCCCCAACAGGCATAACCATAAACTCTTGGATATCCACATTATTATCTGCATGTTCTCCACCATTTAAAATATTCATCATAGGAATAGGTAAAGTATTTGCATTTACTCCACCTATGTATTTATACAAGGGCATCTTTAAGGAATCAGATGCAGCACGAGCTACTGCTAAAGAAACTCCCAAAATTGCGTTTGCTCCAAGATTAGATTTATTTGGAGTGCCATCCAACTCTATCAAAGCATGATCTATATCTATTTGATCGTATGCTTCCCTACCCATTAATTCTACAGCTATTATTCCATTAACATTTTCAATAGCTTTATTAACACCTTTACCTAAATATCTAGAGTTATCTTTATCTCTTAACTCTACAGCTTCAAACGCTCCTGTTGAAGCTCCTGAAGGGACGATTGCTCTACCTAGAGCTCCATTTTCCAAAACTACCTCTACTTCAATTGTAGGGTTGCCTCTAGAATCAAGTACCTCTCTTGCATATATATCATAAATTTGGCTCATTTTAGCTCTCCTTCCTCAATAAGCTTTTACCAGTCATCTCACTTGGTTTATCAATACCCATTAATTCTAACAATGTTGGCGCTATATCAGCTAGTTTTCCACCATCAGACAGTTTATAGCTATCTTCACTAATTAGTATTAATGGTACTTTATTTAATGTATGTGCTGTATGTGGTTTATCATTAACAATCATTTGCTCGACATTTCCATGATCAGCTGTTATTAAAATTTCATAATCATTTCTTTTTAAAACTGGTAATAATCTAGAAAGATTATCATCTACTGTTTCAACAGCTTTTATAGCTGCTTTAATATCACCAGTATGCCCAACCATATCGCAATTAGCATAATTAAGGATAATAAAGTCATACTCATCCTTATTAATTGCCTCAATAGCTTTATCAGTTACTTCATATGCACTCATTTCTGGCTTCAAATCATAAGTACTTACTTTGGGACTGTTGACTAGAATTCTATCTTCCCGCTCAAAAGGATCTTCTCTTCCTCCATTAAAAAAGAAGGTTACATGTGCATATTTTTCTGTCTCTGCAATATGTAATTGTTTATATCCATTAACACTAAGCCATTCAGCTAAAGTATTTTTAATTTCTTTTTGAGGTATTATTATGGGAATATTAATATCTTCATCGTATTGTGTCATTCCAACGACATTGATCCCATTTTCAAGCATTAAAGCTGTAATCTGTCTTGCTCTATCTGCTCTAAAATTGAAAAATAATAGATAATCATTGTCTTTCAATAAATAATTCTTATCTTCAATTACTATACTTGGTTTAACAAACTCATCATTTACGCCTTTTTCATATGAGTCATTCACCGCCTCAATCGGTGAGTTGAATTTTAAACCTTCTCCTTTGCTCATGGCTTTATGAGCAAGTTCAGTTCTGTCCCATCTATTATCTCTATCCATAGTATAATATCTACCGCTGATAGTAACTATTTTAGCAAATGAGTATTCTTTACACCATTTCTGCAATTTTCCTAAATAATCCTTTGCACTTCTTGGTGGAACATCACGTCCATCTAAAATTGCATGTATAACTACTTCTAAACCATTAAATTTACTTATCAAATCCAATAGGTCTTTTATAATTTCCATATGGCTATGAACCCCACCATCTGATACTAAACCAAGTAAATGGAGTGGTCTGTTATTAGCTATACTATTATGTATTGCTTTATTTATAGCTTCGCTTTTTTCTAACAATCCTTCTTTCACTGCTTGTTTGATCCTAGGCAGCATCTGCCAAACCACACGTCCAGCACCAATGTTTAAATGCCCAACATTGCTATCCCCCATTTGTCCTTCTTGCAAGCCAACTGCTTTACCTGAAGCTTCTAATAATGTATTTGGGTATGATAAAAGTAAATTGTCAATGTTTTTTGAATCAGCTAAACTAAAGGCATTCCCTTTATAATCAGGTCCAATCGCTAATCCGTCAAGAATTAAAAGAGCAGCTCTTTTACTCATTGTAACTTACCAGCTTAGAAAAACTTTCAGCTTTTAAGCTAGCTCCACCGATTAATGCACCATCTATATCACTTTGTTTCATCAAATCTTTCACATTATGTGGCTTTACACTACCTCCATAAAGCAATCTTATTTTTACTCCAAACTCATTACTATACATTTCTGAGAGCTTACCTCTAATAAATTTAATTGTTTTTTGTGCATCTTCTGGTGTAGCTGTCTGACCAGTTCCAATAGCCCAAATCGGTTCATAAGCTATTACTAATTCAGAAAGTTCTTCTTCTGTTAGACCTTTTAGAGATCCATACAACTGACTCATCAAAACAGCTTCAGTTTCGCTATTTTCTCTGTGACTTAACTTCTCACCAATGCATAACATCGGTTTAAGTCCATTCTTAATTGTAGCTTTTATCTTGAGATTAACTTGCTCATTATCTTCAAAGAAAATATTTCGCCTTTCTGAATGACCACATAATACCCATTGACATCCTAAATCTTTAATCATATCTGCAGATACTTCTCCAGTATATGCTCCTTGATTTTCATAATATATATTTTGTACACCAATCGCTATCTTAGTACTTGTAACTTCATCTATTACTTTTGCAAGTGATGCAAAAGATGGGAAAATAATAACCTCTGGCTTTTGCTTCTCATTTATTAAAGGCAATAACTCTTGAATAAACTTCTCACTCTCACTTGGCAATAAATTCATTTTATGATTTCCAGCTATAATTGGCCTTCTCATTTAATCACTCCCCGTTTTTGTCAATGCAGCTACTCCTGGCAATGTTTTACCTTCCATTAATTCTAGGAAAGCGCCCCCACCTGTAGAGATATGATCCATATCATCTGCATAACCAAACTTAGTTATTGCTGAAGCAGAGTCTCCTCCACCTATAATTACTTCTGCATCAGTAGCACTTAAAATTGCAGCTATTGTTCTAGTTCCTACTGAAAAAGCTTCCATTTCAAATACTCCTACTGGACCATTCCATACAATCAGCTTGGAAGCTTTTATTACATCAGAAAAGTCGTCACAACTGTCAGGGCCAATATCTAAAACCATTTCATCATCTGGTATTTCGTCGATGTCAAAATAATGTGGCTCTGCTGTAGCAGAAAATTCTTTAGCAGTTACAACATCACTTGGTAAATGTATTGAAACATTTAGTTTATCAGCTTTTTCTATGATTTTTTTTGCTAATTCAACTTTCTCTGGTTCATATAAAGATTTACCCACTGAATAACCCTTCGCTTTTATGAATGTATTTGCCATTCCTCCACCTATAACTAGATGATCTACTTTCTTTAATAATGACTCAATTACTCCAATTTTATCACTTACTTTTGATCCTCCAATTATTGCTGTAAATGGTCTTATTGGATTTTGCAAAATCTTCTTTGCAACTTTTAATTCTTTTTCTAAAAGAAATCCTGCATAAGCTTTATCTTTCATTAATAACGGAAGTGCACTTACTGATGCGTGTTTTCTGTGGCTTACTCCAAAAGCATCATTCACAAAAACATCTGCTAATTGTGCTAATTTTTTAGCAAACTCATTATCGTTAGATTTTTCTCCCTTATTAAAACGAAGATTTTCTAAAACCAATATTTCTTTTGGATTTAATTGATTAACTTTTTCTCTAACTTTTTCACCAACCGTTTCATTAATAAAATGAACTTCGTTTGATAAGAATGTTTGCAATCTTTCACCTACTACTTTTAGTGATAAATTATTATCTATCTTGCCCTTTGGTCTTCCTAGGTGACTTATAATTATTAACTTTGCATTTTTATCTAAAATGTAATTTATAGTAGGCAAGGCTGCTTTAATTCTTGTATCATCACCTACTTCACCATTTTCCAAAGGCACATTAAAATCTACTCGAAGAAGCACCGACCTGTCACTCAGGTCAGCGCTTCCTAATAAATTCATATCCATTTAAAAATTAAACTCCTTTATTTCCGATATAAGCTACTAAGTCTACTATTCTTGATGAGTAGCCCCACTCATTATCATACCAAGATAACACTTTAACCATTCTATTACCCATCATTTTTGTTGATAAAGCATCCACAATTGAAGACCTAGAATCTCCAATATAATCTACTGAAACTAAAGGCTTATGACTTACACCTAAAATATCCTTCATTTTACCATTAGCTGCTTTTTCAAATGTTTGGTTTATCTCTTCTACAGTAGTATCCTTTTTTAACTCAACTGTTAAATCTACCAGAGAACCTGTAGGAGTTGGAACTCTAACAGCCATGCCATCAAGTTTGCCGTCTAAAACTGGCATAACTTCACCTATAGCTTTAGCTGCACCAGTAGTTGTTGGTATCATTGAAACCGCTGCTGCCCTAGCTCTTCTATAGTCTTTATTCGGGCCATCTAATATATTTTGACCATTTGTATAAGAATGGATAGTTGTCATTAATCCTTTTTCAATTCCAAAATTATCTTCTAATACTTTACATACAGGAGCTAAACAGTTAGTAGTACAAGATGCATTAGATACAATATTATGTTTTGTTGGGTCGTAACCTTCTTCATTTACTCCCAACACTACTGTATAATCAGCATTCTTGCCAGGTGCTGAAATAACTACTTTTTTGGCACCAGCTTCTAAGTGCATTGCTGATTTCTCTCTATCTCTAAAGATACCTGTTGCCTCAATAACTACGTCTATTCCTAGTTCACCCCATGGAAGTTGCTTAGGATCTCTTTCAGTTAATAGAACTGTTTCCTTTCCATCAACTACAAGTTTGTCTTCCTCAACAGAAACATTTGCAACAAATTCTCCAAAATTAGAATCATGCTTTAATAAAAATGCCATTTGATCTGAACTCATCAAATCATTAACAGCAACAATTTCAACTTCTGGATATTTATGAGCAATCCTAAAAACTTGCCTTCCAATTCTGCCAAAACCATTAATACCAACTTTTACTGTCATAGTATTCCTCCTAATTTATATAAATATAATATAATCCAACAATAGTTTACTCCAAATTGCTTACAAACTCTATAATATTTACTAATTTAAGCTTATTTATTTTCTAACTCATCTGCATATTTCTCTATTTTTTTTAGTCTATAATTTACTGCACTTTTGCTAAGGGATCGATCTAGATTTTCTGCCAATTCACTTAAAGAATATTCCGGATATTTAAGTCGTAGCTTAGCTATCTCTTGCAAGCCTTTAGGCAGTGTCTCTATTCCTACTGCGTTATCAATCTTTTTAATTTTTTGAGACTGTCTCCATGAAGCTCTTAGAGTCTTATTCAAATTAGCTGTTTCAGAATTTACCAGTCTGTTGACTTTGTTCCTCATGCTTCTATATACTCTTGCATTCTCATAAGCCAAAGATGCATTAATAGCACCAATCATAGCTAGAAAAGATGTTATTTGTTGACTGTCTTTTAAATATAGCACGGTTCTCTCTTTTTTACTGTATTCGTGCCATTCTATGTTTTCTTCTTTTGAGAGTTCTACTAAAGCATCTTTATGAATCTCGTCATGTGTTAATATTTCACAGTGATAATCGCCTTTTTTTGGTTCACTTACAGCTCCTGAAGCCAAAAAACTCCCTCTTAAATAAGCTCTTCTACAACACTGTTTACTAACAAACTTTTTATCAATGCCTGGTATAATTGAATATAAGTTATCCATCATCCCCAATCTGATTAAAAAATCTTTTGTCTTCAAATTTGCTCGAATACTAATCATGAAAGTCATATTTTTATTAAGTTTTTCTTTTCTTCTTACAAACACATTAACTGGTAGTTGCGTATAGTTTCTGAATAATTTATATATCCTTCTTGCTGTAGCTGGGTTTTCAGTTTTCATACTCAATCCTAACTTATTGCTCCCGCCCAACTCTAGGACACCATTCAGTCTTATAAAAGCAGCTAGTTCTGCATCAGCACAACAATCATTTAAAGTGTCTATTCTAGAACACTCTTTTTTTACTTCTGAGGCAAACGTCATGCCCATCATCCTCGTTATCTTATATACATATTATATGCTATGGAAGTAAAGTTCTCAAAGATAAAGACAAAAAAGTGAGAAGTAATCTCCTCACTTTTTGTTTGTATATATATTATCTCCTATATCAGTAATAATGTTTTTGCTCAAACTAGCTCTTTCCAAAACATTCATCTGTCCTACATTCCCTAAAATAGCAGCACCTAGATATTCATTAAAGTTTGGGATAATCTCACTGAAGCTAAAGCCAAAATTAATTACTGCGTTTTGGATGCTTATCATCTCTTTTGGTGCTTTGTGTCCAAATGAAAAAAATATATGCTTTCCAAATTCATCTTTTAATAATTCTTGCGCTCTATATAAGAATATCTTGCCACCTTCCTCTGTATAAGGAGGGTCGGTAAATACTGCATCAAAAGAATGCTTGTATATGTCAGTAATATTATCAATTACATTATACTCAACAGTTTTAATCTTATAGCCATATTTATCTGATATTTCAGTTAAATGATTTAGAATCCTTTTATCAATATCAAAAACAACTAGATCAAGTTTCTGATTATTAAACAAATGTTTTTGTAGTAACATAATTGCTACAGACACATAATCATCATCACCTAAAAATGCAATTTTTTCTCCAAAAAAAGCCCCTTTTTCTAAAGCGAGTATAGCTCTTCTTAAAGCAGTTTTTGGCGTTCCATGTGCTTGGTCTATTGTCACATCTACTTTTGGGCGAGTATTAAGTATTGCCCTTAATTCATCTAAAACTGGTTCATATTCAGTGGGTATAACATACTTTAACCCTTTACAACTTACACAAATATTTTCTTGATATTTTGATAGTTTAAGCTCATCTTTGCAAAAATCATAACCCTGATCAGTTAATCTCAAGGTTGATCCAGACTCTACCAAATCTAACTTAATTGCTTCTTGCTTTATTGCAGCAACAATAGGAATTGGCATTTTTAATTTTTTAGCACACCCTCTAGTAGAAATACCTTCATTTTGGAAAACTACTCTAAAAAAATTCTTTACTCCTTCGCTGCCTTCACGCAAAGAGACATTTTCTGCAATAGTCATTAAGTCATTAATAGCCATATTTATCACCTAATTATTGTTAGCACTTTGTATAACCGCATTTCTTGCAAATATAGCATCCGTCCTCATATACTAATAGACCACCACAACCATCTTCAGGACAAATTTCTACACCTCGAGGTCCCCCAACAAAATCTAATTCAAACTCATTATATCCCTTGACTACTTTCTCAATACTTTGAGCGATGGCATCTGGGCAAGACAAGACATCTGTATCATCATCAATAATACAGCCAACACATCTAATTCCCTTTAACTGTCCGATAATTTCGTCGATATCAATACCTGATCTTATTGCTATACTTATCAATCTAGCTAGTGCTTCAGCCATAGCTTCACACCCTGCACTACCAGTATTAGTGAACACTTCACAAATACCATTTTCATCCTGATTAACAGTTACATATAATTTTCCACAACCACCGATGTTATATTTTTTTGTATTGCCAAAAGTCTCTTCTGGTCTAGGTCTAGGAATAATTTTTTTATCTTCTGTTATTAAAGGCTCATTTTCTTTTTTTGATGTTCCTGCGCTAAGAACCTGTGAATCTCTTGAACCATCTCTATAAATAGTAACTCCTTTACAGCCGTGTTGATATGCTAAAACATATACTTCAGAAACTTCTTCTTTGCTTGCAGAGTTTGGGAAGTTAACTGTTTTTGATACTGCATTATCTACATGCTTTTGGAATGCTGCTTGAATTCTCATATGCCAGTACGGAGACACATCATGAGCGGTAATAAGATATCTCTTCATTAGTGCAGGTAAATTAGTACTTTTTACCCCACCATCTTTTGCTACCTCTTGCATTAGTTCTTTTGAATAAAAATCACTATCTTTCATAAGTTTTTCAAAAGCGGGATGTACCTCTATTAGCTTTTCATCATCTAAAATACTTCTAATATATGAGAATGCAAAAATAGGTTCTATACCTGATGAGCATCCTGCAATAATACTAATAGATCCTGTAGGAGCAATAGTTGTAACGGTAGCATTTCTCATTGGCTTATTAGACTTAAAAATACTTTTATCTATATATGGGAATGATCCTCTATCTTCACCTAATTGCTTTGATTTTTTTCTAGCTTCATCATTTACAAACTTCATAAGTTTTTCTGCTAGGTTAACTGCTTCGTCAGAATTATATGGAACACCCAAGTCTAAAAGTAAATCAGCAAAACCCATTACTCCTAAACCAATTTTCCTATTGCCTTTAGTAATTTCTTCAATTTTATCTAATGGATAATTATTTGCATCAATAACGTTGTCTAAAAAGTGTACTGCCGTGTGAATAACTTGGGCTAGCTCATCCCAAAGTATATCTCCATCTTTTACAAACTTAGCAAAATTTATAGAACCAAGATTACATGACTCAAATGGTAATAAAGGCTGTTCACCACAAGGATTTGTAGACTCAATTTCTCCTAAATCTGGAGTTGGATTATGTTCATTTATCCTGTCTAAAAATACAATTCCAGGTTCGCCATTTCTCCAAGCACCTTCAACAATTTTACCCCAAATATCTTGAGCATTTTGTTCTTTTACTACTTTGTTATTTTTAGGATTGACTATTTTATAATTACTATTAGTATTTAGTGCCTGCATAAATTCTTCAGTAATACCAACTGAAATGTTAAAATTATTTAATTGATTATTGTCTTTTTTACAATCAATAAACTCCTCAATATCGGGATGATCTACTCTCATTATTGCCATGTTCGCTCCGCGTCTAACACCACCTTGTTTCACAGCTTCTGTTGAAGCGTTAAACACCTTCATAAATGAAACTGGGCCACTTGCAACTCCTCCAGTGCTCCTAACTGTTGAGTTAGCTGGTCTTAATCTAGAAAATGAAAACCCTGTGCCTCCACCACTTTTATGAATCAAAGCTGCATTTTTTACAGCTTCAAAAATACTCTCCATTGAGTCTTCTATTGGTAAAACAAAGCATGCTGATAATTGTTGCAAATCTTTACCTGCATTCATTAATGTAGGTGAGTTTGGTAAAAATTTTTGTTGCCACATAATTTCAAAGAATTTACCCTCTGATTCTTTTACCTCATCTTTACTTGCTCCATATAAAGAGTCAACTTTACTTATATTCTTAGAAACCCTTTTAATCATCTCTTTTGGGGTTTCAACAATTTTTCCATCTTTTTTTGTTAAATATCTTTTTTCTAGTACTGTTTTTGCACTATCAGTTAATTTCAACTTACACATCCCCCTAATCTTCTTATCTTAGGTTTATATTATAGCAAAAGCTATCCATATTGGATAGCTTAATAAGCATTAAATTTGCATATATTGTGTATTTTTAACTAGCCAACTACTATATGTTGTGGTTTCACCTTAAGAACTGACTATAACACCACTTCTTGATACATCTAGTAAACTCATAGTTCCTTTGATTGATTTTCTTTTCCAAATATCTTGCCAGTCAATAGCTAGATTCATTAATCCCTCTTTTTTTCCAAAAGCAATTATGGTAGAACCACTCCCACTAAGAGCAGCTCCATAAACACCATTGCAATAGCTGGCTGCTTTAAACAATTGGTTACCTCCTGGCACAAGTTTCATTCTATAATATTGATGAACTCTATCTTCCATAGCTATTTTTAATAAATCAAAATCACCACTTGACCAAGCATGAACAGTTAATGCTGTCCTAGAGTTATTATAAACAAAGTCATACATTGATATTCTATTTGGTAAAACTTTTCTAGCACTTTTTGTCCTAACTCTATAATTTGGTATCGCCACTAAAGCTTTTGGTAGATCTTTTGCTAGGGGGATCTCAACTGCTTTGAATTTTCCTTTTTCTTTAAAACCTGTTAATACTAATCCTCCATAATATGCAGCAGCTCCATTGTCTGCATGCCCTTCTAAGTCAGCTATCAAATCAATACTATTATCAGAACTAACCCTTATGCTTGCTAGTTCTGAGGCTATTTTAAGACTTGCAACAGTTACTGCTGCACTACTTCCCAAGCCCCTTGCTAGAGGAATATTGTTATTGACTTTTAAGAAAATATTTTCAACTGGTGGCTTACCCCATTTTTTTAGAAATAAATTTATCATTCTAATAAAGTAATTTCTGTAATCAGTAGGAAGATATTGTTCTCCTTCTCCTATTGTTTTTACATAAATACCTGAGTAATTAAAATCCACATCTACTTCTATCCATAAATCTAAAGCTATAGCTAAGCAATCATAGCCAGGCCCTAAGTTAGCAGAAGTAGCAGGTACTTTTATTTTCATTTTTTTATCAACTTTTCCATAAGATCAAAAACATCATTTTCATCAGCAATAACTTTGTGTATATCTACATTTAAATTTATTGCCATTTGAGGATCTTTAAGACCATGCCCAGTAAGAATTGAGACAACAGTCGAATTTTTTTTGATTATATTGTTTCTAACAGCTTTTAAAACTCCTGCAAACCCAGCACATGAGCCTGCTTCAGCAAAAATACCTTCGGTAGTTGCTAGTTTAACATAAGCCTTGTGTATCTCTTTATCTGATACTGAATCTATTAGTCCATTAGATTCATCTCTTGCTGCTATTGCTTTTTGCCAGCTAACTGGATTGCCTATTCTAATAGCTGTCGCAATCGTTTCAGGATTTTTTACAATTTTGCCTTGTACTATTGGAGAAGCTCCTTGGGCTTGCCATCCAATCATTTTTGGCAAACTATTTATTTTATTATTGGCATAATATTCCTTAAATCCTTTCCAGTAAGCAGTAATGTTACCTGCATTTCCTACTGGTATGAATAAATAATCTGGTGCAGCTTCTAAATCATCACATATTTCAAAAGCTCCCGTTTTTTGGCACTCTATTCTATAGGGATTAACAGAGTTGACTATAGTCATATTAAACTCTTCTGAACATGCTTTAACTAGTTCTAGTGCCCTATCAAAATTATCATCAATTGAAACTACTTCTGCTCCATAAGCTAAGGCTTGTGCCAATTTACCTTGAGCTACCTTCCCGTCAGGTAACATAACAAAACACTTTATACCAGCTCTTGCCGCATACGCTGCTGCCGAAGCTGAAGTATTTCCAGTTGATGCACAGATTACTGCTTTTGCTTCATTCTCAACAGCTTTAGTCACTGCCAATGTCATTCCTCTATCTTTAAAAGATGCAGTGGGATTCAAACCCTCATACTTAAAAAATAGTCTTATCCCTAACTCTTTACTTAAATTTTCAGCATAAATAAGTGGTGTATTTCCCTCATTCAATGTAATTATTCTCGTTTTATCATTGACTGGTAGAAATTCTTTGTATCTATTAATAACCCCTTTATACATTGTCTCACCTTCTCCTAAAAGTTATTTATAGTGTATCATAATTGATAGGATTATTAATAGCTGTATTTAGTTTACTATATTAAAATCTTCATACATTGTGCCTCTAACTTTAACACTGAATGGAGTTTGTATACTAATATAATCATCTCTAATATGGACAAGTTGACCATTAGTATCTATTTCATATATGGGCTTTTTAATATTATTAACGATTACTAAACCACTGTATAACCCATCACTTAGCTCAACAGGGATAAAAATTTGTTTTAACCCTGAGCTACTGTCTGGATTTGGTTCTAAAATATATACATTACCAGACTGTCTTTGCATTTTATAATAGTTATTAATCGTATAAATACTTTCATGAATCCACTCATATGGCTCTTCTTTTAACCATTTTGTTTTAATATCAATCCCATCAGTATCAAAGTTATTGAGCATAGCTTTTACTTCAAAACCATAACCAGCAGCTATTGATCCATCATCTCTCATTTTATTTGATGCAATCTCAATATCTATTTGAGGACTTATTTCGTTTATCTCATATTGAAAATATATTTTTTCTACCTGATTAATACTATTTACAGTTTTGGTTACAGAACTTTCACTTATTAATTGGTACGCAGGAGAAAAATCTTTCGCGTAAAATGTCTTTGTATTACTCTCTCCATAATCTAAAACAATCTCGTCAGTTTCAGTAAAAAGCACCTCTTCATTGCATTTATAATATACTTCATATCTGGTCAGAACTTTTGGATTTTCATCTAGTGTCAAATTAATTGAAAATGGGTCACTCCATGCACCATCTAAATCCTTGACATAATATTCAAATTGATAGTCTCCATAAGGCAATTCTTCTGGAAAAGAATATTTTGTTGTACCATCGGCCTCGTACTTAATTTTCTTATCTGTTATACCTTTATCACTACGACTATACTGATAATCAGGATCAAAGCTTTTATCAATAAAACTAAGTGTATATAATCCTTCACTCTCATTATAATTGTA
>CAZCFQ010000001.1:0-28768 GCA_964497955.1 uncultured Clostridiaceae bacterium | reverse complement strand
TAGCTCTTATAGTCCCATTTGGATAATACTCATAAGTCGTATCTAATAAAATAACATTATGCTTTGTTAATGTTCCTTCAAATCCATCTTTACTATACTCTATAGTTGGGTTTGATGGGCTGTGTCTAAAGATAACATTTCCATACTCATCATAATATGTTTGAGCATATGTAGTTAAAGTATCTGTTACTGTCTTACTTTCTGTAAAAGTTACATAATCGCCCCTATCTTCCTTATAGCTATCGTTTTCTACATTAACTCTATTTAATATTCCATTGTATCCATCTACACTATACTCAATTGTTGATGGTGGATAAGTTTTGCCTGTATTTCTATCAGTACTTACAGTTTTAGTTAATTCTTTATCATTAAGATCCCAAAGATATAGTTTAGAATCTAACCCTATAAGTCTTATTTCATTATTAAGCATATCTAAATCTGACTTTATTGTCTCTAAAATAGTACTATCAACTGATTTGTCTGCAACTAGATAAATGTCTACTTGATTTTCAATACCTATATTATCAAAATTTAATTGTAAAAGTGGTCTGTTATTATCATTTGCTAAACTAATATTTATCTGCAAAATTATAATTAATATTACTAGTAAGAATACTTTTATTTGTTTCAATTTTCTCTCCTCTTTAAAAACAAAGGAGGAATACATCCTCCTGTGTTTTTTTAATCTATTTAATTTGAACAAATGCTGAAGAACGAAATGGTAGCTTTATACTTAAGTTCTCTATACCAAATCCCTTTGTAAAAAATGGTAATATCTCTAGATTTCCTTCACAACTAATAGAAGCAGGGTTTGAATAAATATTTTTTTGAGTAAAATTTACTTCAACATAATCCTTGTAGCTTTTACTTTCAGTTATGCTTTGAATGTTTTGATCAATTAAAGTCAATGCTTCACTAGTGTTAATAGTAGAAATGCCCTCCCTTAATTCTTTATTAAAGCTATCATTTAATGCAATATGGAGAACTTGGTCAATATCAACTTTAACCGCTCTATAAGCTTCGTAGATGAAATATATTTCAAGAGTGAAGGTTAAAATAAGTAAAAATACAGCTATAAAGGTAATGCTAGCAAATCCACTTTCATTCATTGCAATTCATCTTCTCTCCAGTAGAAATGACTTACCCCTACAATTTTTTTACTTAAATTGATGTAATATGTCAACTTATCTGACAGATTAGGTAAAAAAGAAAAGACTTTTACTTTTTCGTTAATAACAATATTAAACCTTTCTTTCAATTGGATTCTATCCTCTCCATTAACATCTATAAAGTTACCTTCGTATTCAACTGTAGGACTTATATTATATTTACTAGCTAAAGTGTCACTGAGTTGTCTTATTTCTTCAGTTATTGCTCCTTCTCTTTGAATATTATCTACTAATACCTCTCCCATGTGTGTTATTTTTAAATACTTTATAAAAGGAAGTGGTAAATATATGAATGTAAATATCAATGATAAAATGATTATAATTTTTACAAGGTCATTAATATTCATTGTAAATATTAGGTTGTTGTAGGTAATGTAAGCAGCTCTTCTATTTTATCAAAAAGCACCTGGACAACTGCTTCTACCCTACCATTAAAAGCGTTAATTACTAATGACCCAACTACTACTCCTATTGCAATCTTTACTGCTATATCAACAAATGCACTTCCTTCATTATTGAATTTTACTCGTAGTTTTAATAATTTATTTTTAATTTCTTTCATTTTTCCTCCTTTTTTGTTCGGTGAGTTTCATAACTTTTACATAGATTAATAAAATAACTTAATCTGATTATATATATACATAAATGCTGGATACGCTATCATTAAAATAAAACTAGCTAATACTAACATTGAATTAATTTTGTACTTAGCTGGTTTCTTTCTTATTTTTTTAATCTTATACTTATTAATCTCACTCCTTATTTCTTTTTCTAGTAGGAAAAAGAACGTTTTTTGATCTATCCCTTGTTCAACCTTTGTTAGTCCCGAAACTAAAGATCTTATTGAGTCCATCTCAAAATAATTATCAAATTTACTTAAAGCGTTATCAAAACTATCTGTTTCTAAATTAGCTAGAAGCCTTTCAATCCCGCTTAATAACGGTTCTTTACATATTCTTCTATATTTTTTTAATATATTTATTAAGTCTTGATCTGTATTGATTGATAAAACTATATATTGTATCAACTGGGGTAGTTCTATCAAAACCATTGCTTTATACTTATCTGCCATTTTGATAATTTTTTCTTGTCTATTTAAAACATCTGCAACTGCTGTAATAATGATTAATACTGCTATCATTTCTAATTTTAATAGTAAAGATAGAATAAATAAGATTACCCAAAATATTATTTGTATAATTTGGTCTGCATAAAATTCTTTAGCGTTCATTTTAATATCTGTTTTTTTTAGTAAGGGCTCAAGTCTTTCAAAATATGATGGTGGAACTTTAATGTATTTTAGAATTAGTATTCTGAGTTTCTCCTTGAGTGTTCTTCTTTTCTCTCCATAAAGTTTTACCATTTTAATAGCCCGTTTATCAGATATTCCAAAAATAACATTTATCACTGTATAAATTGAAATAAACAATAAAATCAAGTTTATTAGTTCAAATTTATTCATATAGCTCCTTTTTTACACTATTTGGTTTATATACTGTAAGTATTGATCCAATAGAAAGTGTAATTACTAAGTAATTTATTGAAATTATTATCTTCCCTATTGCTGTATCTAATAAATAAACTAACATTTCAGGAAAAACCAATTTCAAAATTAAAGGAGTTATTGCAGCAATGATCAATAGCTGTAAGTTCTCTTTATAAACATCATTTACTATTGAGTTTAGTTTGTTTTGATTTTCTCTTTCATTTGCCATTTCTTTCACTACTGCAGGCAACACCTTTATATAGTCTCTATCATCTAAACAATGAATTATTAAATCACACCACTTTTTAAAATATATATTTTTAAATTCTCGTCTAAGCTCAAATACCCCCTTTTTAATATCTGGATTTACCATTTCTACTTGGACCAGAAAGTCCATAAACACCCCCTTAATGCTCTCTGGCAACTTGTATATATTAGATTTTATTGCCTTTAATAAGTTGTTTTTTTGCATATATGAATTTGTTATAAGTGACATTGTTAAATTCAAATCTTTATTAATTTTCCAAATTTCTTTATAATATGAATGCTTTAAAGTTTGATATGCTAAAATATTAACTGAAAAGAAAATTACTATTATTAGCATCGGATTTTCTAATAAGTATCCAAAAGAAGATAGCAATATTGATAAAACTATATTTATTAGAATATATTCAGATGAAGTCATATTTATATTTTTCATTCTCAACATTTCATCTAATTCATCTAACAATCCATTTACTTTTTTAGGATATTTATAAGAAAGGCGATCTAGTGCTAATGTAATAGCTCTTAAGTTTTTTTGTCTAATTAATGAATACAACTCTTTAAATGAAAATCTAGTAAAAGTTAAGAATGAAATACTAATTAATACAAATATTAAATACAAGTACTTACTCATCTTGAGACCAACCTACTTCAGCATATCTGTCAATTACTATTTTTGGACACCCATAAGTGTATAAATTTCTAGCTAATTTATTACTTATTTTATTAACTTTTTTATGCTTTCCTTTAATTTGGATGATTTTACCATTATCATTCTTTATTATTTTATTAATTTGATATCTATAAATAATTTTTCCTACGACTTCGCATTTTTTTTCATCATATTTATAGGCTTCAAATACTTCCATTACCTTCCTTGATCCATCAGCTAGCTGTGCTTTATATACCATTATTGGAAAAGCAGCAATTATCAACTTCATTAATAGTGATTCTTTCATATTAGTTTTTGACATCATACATAAGCTCAAAATTCTATCATATGCTTGAATTGAACTATTGGCATGTAGCCCTGTTAATATTGAATGTCCTGTTCGACCTGCTTCAATCGCCATTAGAGCTGCTTCATCCCTGATTTCTGCTGGTACTATCACATCGGGGTGATATCTTAAAGCCATTTTTAGCAACTTAGTTGCACTAATCTTTCTATTTTTATCCTCACTATATCTTGTCGTAGTATAGATAATTCTGTCTTTTAGATTTGAATCTATAAATGTTTCTCTAGTATCTTCTATTACAAAGACTCTTTTATTCTTATTCAAGCTTGCTATCAAAGAAGAAATATCTGAGGTTTTACCCGATGAAGTTCCCCCCGCAATTCCAACACTTATTCTATGATTAATACACATTTTGAGAAAATCAAACTGGTCTTTTGAATAAGTTCCTAAATTAACAAAATCTTCTTTGGTAAAAACTTTAGCCTTTTGTTTTCTTATAGAAAACACAACCCCTGTATCATCGTCAATTACTGGAGGGATCATAGCTGATATTCTAATGCCCGAAGAAATGTAGCTATCACCAAGGGGTGTCTTTTCATCTAAAACCACCCCACCTAATCTCATCATCTTCTTAATAATATCTTGAGCATGTTGAACAGAGTGAAACTTATCCTTCACTTTGTACCAACTAGAATTGCTTATAACTTCAATATCATCCCATGCATTCCCATTAATCTCTTCAATCTCTTTTTTGTATATATATTTTTCTAAAAATGCAAAGCCCACTAAATCATCGAATAACTTTTTTACTAAGTCATTTTGATCTTTAAAGAATAAGTAGCCTTCTCTTTCTTGAATATATAAATGTATAAACTCTTTAAGACTATTTTTTGTTTTTTCACTATCTAGTATTGTTAACAATTCTTCTCTAAAATTTTCACTTATCCAATTTCTTAAATTCTCTAAAAGATCTTGATATTCTTTATTATCAAAATCTGGATAAATACCTTTATTATCTGCTTCTTTGATCATCTGGTAAATATCTTTACTCATTATATTCACTAATCTCTTCTGCTACTTGACTTAAGTTTTTGTAATACTTTTTAGCACTTCTGTTACTTAGCAAATCTCCATGCAAAGATGCATATTGAAAAGATTTTTCATATTTGATTTTAGACAAAATTTCAAATCCCATTTTTTCTTCTAAGACTTTTGTGCTAATTTGGTTACTATCTTTATTAATAATGTAATTAGTTTTATTCTCTAAGTTGAGTTTTTCAAAGAGAATTTTATGTGACTTGTAAAATGATAAGCTTTTTAAAGAAGGACTTAAAATATATAATATATGGTCACAGTTTAATAGAGCATTCTTAGTAATAAGATTTCTAAAACTAACATGACAGTCTATTATTACGATGTCATACAAATTATTACTAATATTTAGAAGATCAATAATCTGTTTATCTTCAACTTTTGAGTTTGTTATACAATTTTCTTCTATAGAAACGTCTGTGAAGTCTATATTTTTAAACTTTGTAGTTTCAATATTTTTTTTGAATGTATCAATATTTCTAATTATTTTTGTAAGTGACTTATCATTTCCCAAGCACCCAAACCAGTTTCTAACACCACAGTGTGTTATTGATCCAGATATTATTAAAACTTTTTCTTTCTTTGAAAAGACTTTTGCTAAATGCACAGCTAAAGTAGTCTTACCTACTCCTCCGTTACCCCATAATGCAATAATCAAAACAATCTACCTCTAATTATTTATTTTGTTTGTTAAAATGAAATGTATTTCACCAGTTTTTTCAAGTGTTACTAAGCTTATAGCTTGCTCAAGTGAACAGCTAAAAACTATTGCTTCTGCTTTTTTTCTATTACGGCCATCAAACAAATTTGTATCCTTACTCAAACTGTTTCCTACACTATCAACAATATCTAGTACTAATAGGTCTTTTAAACTTTCTTCTAACTTAACTTTGTTCTCATTACGTGAAAAACTTATAACAGATATTCTATCCTGAACTCTAACTTTATTTGCCACCCCTTGTGCCAACCCATCAAAAGGAATCGCAACAATAACATTATTTTCTTCAAGGTTGACTTCTTTTGGATTCTTATTTGAACATTTATTATTTAATATAAACTCGCTTTGTACAATTTTTTGGGTAGCATATAATTTATTATCAAGTTCTTCACTGCTTAGATAGTTTTTAGGAATATTAGATGGATTAAAGCTTTGTAGTTTAACATTTTCCCCTTTTACTAATTCATCTCCAATTTCCAATGTTTTTTTTGCAGTAAAGACATCTATTAACTCTTTCTCTTTCACTACATAATTAGGTATAATTTTAAATGAAATTACTGCTGCAGCTATTAGGCAAACAATGGCAATTAATAATCTGTTTCTAATTAATCTACTATACATCAAGATCCCTCTGCTACATATGAACTGTTAAAAACTGTTTTATAACTTAACTGAGGCCAAATATATCCACTAATATCTTGAAAAGTTTTAACTAATTTATTCCTATTTTCTTTTTCTGACAACGCACTTAGACAATTATATTCAGATTTATATAAACATTCTTTACTTAAATTAGGAATATACATATCTGGCTTTAATCTAACCAAATCTCTTAAGCTATAATTTTTAAGTGTATCTTCCCATTTATTAAAAATCACTTTCACTCTTGAGTTATATTTTTGATATTTCATAAACTTATTGATTGTTCCTATACTATTGATAATATTTACGGGTCTGGGTTCAATAACTGCAAAAATCTTATCTATCATAGGTAAAAGATTGAAAATGCTTTCATGATACATATATCTTCCTATATCTAAAATAACTACATCAGCACTATTAGCATGTTCTAATAACTGTAGCATTTCATTTACGGACCAATTATCTATTTTTGGAAGTCTTGGATCGGATACAAGCCATATGATATTTCTTAGAAAGAATTTTTCTATATCATCTTTGTTACTACTTTCTTTAATCTTATGCGGTATGCTTGCAAATTTCTTTTTATCTGATTCAAAAAGTTCAAGCCCAAACTGATAGAAACAATCAGGTTTGAAAGGCATTTCAATTAAGGCTGGTGTTAATGATTTCTTAGCTAAGTAATCTGCATAAGAAGATGCAATAAGTGTACTTCCAGCTTTTTCAGTTAAATTTAGAAATGCAATTATTTTTCTACTTGATTTACGACTTATCTTATTTTTAATATTTTTTTGCCCTTTTTTAACATTTTTTGTTTGTTCTTCTTTTTTATCTTTAAGAGCTTCTTTTAACTGGTTGAGGTTTTTACTCTTCTCTTTTGTAAAATAGCATAGTTTTACATTATTTTTTCTTGATAGATTCTTTATTCTATTTAGCTTGTCGTTTTTACTTTCAACTATTATTATTACTTGCATATCTTTTCTAGTTATGTTTTCAATGATCTTGAAAAGCTTATCTTTTTGGCATATATCTGCAGACAATATAAGATACTTGATATCAATAGATAAAACGCTTTGCATAAACTGGTAACTCTTGTTTGAATATGATTCTATTATTACGTTGTAATCTTTAAGAGACTCTTTAATAGATTCTTTATGTTTGTCAGTTGATATAACAGCTATCACTAAATAATTCATCCTTTCCCTGATTTATCACATTGTGGATAAATATTACCATAATAATATATTTTTATGAATTATATATTTGTTGTTTACTATATTTACTAGATTTCTTTCTTAAGTATGCATTATTAATATTATTTTCTATTTAAATACTATTACTTTTGATATTTTTTTATAATTAAAAAGATTTTTATATGATTATAATTTTCAATAATTTAATGTAATAAACTTGGTCTGTTTTAGAATTTTATATTTTAAATTAAAAAAGCTGCGCATATGCGCAGCTAATTAATCACTCTTATTAACAAGGTTTGTATATCTACCTCAACTATTTAGAATAAAAAAGAGATTGATTATTAACTAATCAACCTCTTTTTATATCCTATTCAGTTCTAATTGCATCTAATGCACTTAATCTCATCGCTCTAATAGCTGGGTATAAACCCGATATTAATCCAATTGTTGATGTAAATGCAAGAGCTAAAATAGACAGCCATGGTGGAATAATTGACATTTGTGCCCCCATAGGTATCCCTACTGTTGCTCCAAGCATAATAACATTATTTAATATATATGAAAGCCCATAACTAATTCCCAAGCCAAGTATGCCTCCAAGTAATCCAATCATAGCTGACTCTATTAAAAATAGTTTTCCTATATCTCCTAGTCTGGCACCTAAAACTTTCATAATGCCTATCTCTCTAGTTCTTTCATATATTGACATTATCATTGTATTAGTAATACCCAAAGCTGCTACTAGCATTGATATAGCCCCAATACCACCTAAAATAAGTCTTATTAGTTGAGTTGATTTTTTTGCTTCCTCTAACATTTGACTTAAACTATGACATTGAAGTCCCATTGCTTGAATTTTTTCAGTAATATGATCTACATCTTCAATTGTTTCTGCTTTAACCATAACTTGTCTGTACTCTGGTTCATATCTGCCAGATCTTGAATTATTATTGTTATTTTCTTGTTCTAGTCTTAAGACTGTCTCAAGTGGCATAATAACTGCGTATCCATACCTATTATATCCTTCTGAAGTCAAAATTCCTGCAGTTTCTAAACGGTATGTCTCCTTTTTTTTGCCACTACCATCATCATAACCCATATCATAAGTTAGTCTTAAAGATGCTGTCATAACATCTACTTTTGCTTCTTGATCATTATTATACATATCCTTATAGGCCATTCCGCCTTTATCATTAGATCTAGGTTTTGAGAAGTTTTTAGGGACTTGCCCTCCAAAAATAGCTACTAAATCATCTTCTTCGTTTAGTAATCTACCTTCTGCTAACTCTAATCCAAGATACTGCAAAGCTTCTGTCTTAATACCAAGGATTGAAGTTGTCACTTCATATCTATCTGCAATTATCCTTGCATAGGAGTTAATCAAAGGCGTAGCAACTTGCACACCTTCTATTTCTGATATTTCATCCATCATATCATCATCTATTGTAGTTTGTGACCTGCCATCATAACCAGGCCACACTTCAATCATACTAAGGTCACCCATGCTTTCAAATTGTTTTATCATAGCATCTTCTATTCCTACACTTAGGGATATCATAACTACAATTGCTGCTGTACCAATAATAACACCTAAAACTGTTAGTAATGAACGAACCTTTCTTCGCCAAAGATTCTTAAGTCCCATTACTAGAATATCAAGATTATTCATCGATCTCTATATCCTTGAGCAGGTCTTGCTCAATTTGTTTATTCTTATTATTCTTTCTTATTTTTCTAATTACAAAAATAGCAATAATTAGAGCAATTAATACGCCCCAAAAAATTGGATTTTGCCAGATAGGTGTTTGCGTTTCTCCTGGTATTACATCAGGTTGACCACCTGGATAATCACCTGGATTTTGAGGTTTTCCACCTTGGCCAGGCATTGTCTCATCATTTGACCTTTCCATAACCTCGACACTAAACTCTTGAACTACTTCTTGTTTTTCACCTGCAGCATCTTCAAATTGATAAATAATTTTACCATTGGCAGTTCCAGGGGTATTTGCAGTGATTGTAGTATCTAGATAATCTCTTGAACCTGAATTAAAGTTGCCTACAAAATAGTTAGGACTTCTTAACTCAAAATCACCTTCTACTTTAACCATCATATTATATATAGTAGTCCTACCCATGTTATAAAACTCAGTAAACAAGTTCGCAGTTTCACCTTGCATCATCTGCTCTGGTATTTGAGGATCACTTACTTCAAGTCTAGGTTGTTGAATAACTCTAATACCAATCTCTTCATTTTCTGTGTACTGATTGCCATCTAAATCTTCATACTCAAATGTAGCTTGAACAGTATATGTTCTTGGCTGTGCATCCATCACAGCATAAAAAGGCATCTTCTTAGAAACTATTCCCTTAGGGCTTATCTCATCAATAAAAATCGTGTTACTACTATTAACAGGAGTAAAGACATTTCCTGTTTGACTAGACTCTGTAGGAGCTGTTAAAGAAATCTTAATATTTCTTACTGTTCTAATTCTACTTGTATTTTGAAAACTTATATTAAGTGTGAAGTTTCCACCTGCTCTAACTATTGATGGACTAGTTCCATAAGATGAAACAATAATTTTTGGTACTGTAGTAGTATCCTCGTCTTGACCGTCATCATCTTTTGCTAAAACTGATAGAAAAACATCATTTATCTCTTCATGGATTCTACCATACTCATCTTCATATGTTAAAGAGTATGTAAGCTTATGCCCACCTGTACTCATGTTTTCATTTGTTTTTAATATAAAACTTAACTCTGTTTTTTCTCCACCCTCTAAACTTTCAGCTTTTCTAAAATTAACATCGTTTGTTATAGAAAATGAATTATCTGACAAGCTTGTAAGTTTAAATTCTATATCTTTAGCAACCTTTTCCCCAAAATTTTCTACTTCAAAGACAACATTAGCTTCTTTGCCAGCTTTTATATCAACTGGGTCTGACATTACCGAATTTACTTTGAGTTCTGGCAAGTCAGGAGCTTCTGTAACTTCTATATATATAGTTCTAGTTCTAGTTGGGAATTCATCTCTATACATATTTTGATAGTTAAAATTAAAAGTTAATGGATAAATGCCTGGTTCTGTATGTTCATCTACTTTATACTTAAACGAAATATCTGTCTCTTTACCCGCTAAAATACGATTTAGCTTAACTCTGTTTATTAACTCAACTGATTCAAAAGGTGTCCCTTCAAGTTGAGGTGTGATATATGCATCTCTAGCTGTATATATACTTTCATTTAAAAGTGTTAAATTAAGCTCAAAAACTTCTCCAATCATTACTGTTGGTAAATCTGTATTTTTAATAAATATCTGTGGTTCTTTATATGTACTATCTACTTCAATTTTTTGTGCTGAAGCCATAACTGTTGATAAAACTATAAATAAAGCTAATACTGCAATAATAAATTTTGTTCGTTTACTTGTTATATAATACTCCATGATTAGTCCCCCATTTTTCTCTCATTGTGTTTTATATCTAGCACTTTTCCATCTAAGAAACTTATAACTGTATCGGCATAATCAGCTGTTTCTTGATCATGTGATACTAGAATTAAAGTTTGGCCATTGGCTCTTGCAATTTTTGTGATCAATTCCATTACTTCAATAGATGTTTTACTATCCAAATTACCTGTTGGCTCATCTGCAAAAACTATCTTAGGCCTACTAACAAAGGCTCGCGCGACACTTACTCTTTGTTGTTGACCTCCACTCATCTGATTTGGTTTGTGCTTTATTCTATCTCCAAGACCTACTTGTTGTAACATTAACTTTGCAGCTTTATTTCTAATTGAACGAGCATATCCTTTAAAAATTAAAGGCATTGCAACATTCTCCAGTGCTGTTAGCTGACCCATTAAATTATATGATTGAAAAACAAAACCAATATTTTCACGTCTAAATTTTGATAGTTTACCTTCACCCATTTTCTCTACATGATGCTTCCCGTAATAAATTACTTCACCTTGAGTCGGTTTTTCAAGTCCTGCCATCATGTTTAGCAAGGTTGACTTTCCAGATCCAGATTTTCCTACAATACAGTAAACCTTACCTTCATAAAACTTAAGATCTATTTTTTTTAGAGCAATAACTCTTTCTTTTCCCATAAGATATACTTTTGATAAATTTTTAATCTCTATTTGAGGATTATCCATAATGCACCTCCTTTAAACATATAAACTCCTATTCTGTTAGACTAGTGAATCAACAAAATGTTCCATTTATTTTCTTATTAATAATAAAAATATTCTCAGTGTGTCAGTCTATATATATTCTAAACATATAATTAGATATATCAAGTATCTTCTTAAAATTTATAATAATTTTGCAGCTATTTTTTTAAATATTTTAATAGAATAAAGAAAAAGACCATTCCTAGGCCTTTTTTAGATACTTATTTATTTCTAACAATACTAAACTATTACTATCACTTAAATTTGTCTGAATCATTTTTTTAATATACTTCTCTCTATTTTGATAAACATTTTCAATTTTTTTAACCAAAGTTTCTTTGTCAAAATCTTTTTCGTCTAAAACTACTGAAAATCCTTCTTTTTGAAATGATTTAGCATTTAGTATCTGATCACCTCTGCTAGCACTTAAAGGCAGTGGTATTAATATGTTAGGTATTTTTAAGGCCAGAATTTCATACAGTGTATTAGCTCCTGATCTTGATACCATAAGATCTGTTAATGCAAAAAGGTGAGGTAGCTCATCTGTTACAAATTCAAATTGTTTATATCCTTTTTCTCCAATTAAATCTTTTCTTATATTTCCTTTACCACACAAATGGATAATGTTAAAACTACTGTTTAAATCATCTAAACTGTCTCTGACAACCTTATTTATAGTTTGTGAGCCACTACTTCCACCCATGATCATTATAACTGGTTTATCATCAAATCCCGTTATAAACTTTCCTTTAGAATAATCTCCATTTAATAACTCTTTTCTAATTGGAGTTCCTGTTAACTTTGTCTTTTCCTTAGGTAAGTATTTAAGTGTTTCAGAAAATGTAACTAATATCTTATCTGCAAATCTAAGAGTTAGCTTATTAGCTAGCCCTGGTGAGTAATCTGATTCGTGTAATAGAATCGGGATTTTAAGCCAATTAGCAGCTAATACGACGGGAACTGAAACAAAGCCTCCCTTGGAAAAAATCAAATCAGGTTTTAAATTTTTCAATATATTTTTAGCTTCTAAAATGCCTTTTAAGACTCTAAAAGGATCTATAAAATTATTAAGATCAAAATATCTTCTTAGTTTTCCTGTACTTACTTGATAATATGGAATTTGATTTTCCTCTGCTAATTTTTTTTCAATCCCATTTTTGCTACCTACATAAGCTAATTGAATACTTTGGTCTCTCAATGCTTCAATCAAAGCTAAAATAGGCATCACATGCCCAGCAGTTCCACCGCCTGTAAAAACAATTTTTTTCATTTAACAATTACCCCTTAAATACCAGTTACTATCTCTAATATATCACTAAATTGATTTACCTCATAATCTGCTTTTAGCTTTTGATCGCTATATCCATAATTGCACCAAATTGTTGTTATTTTATTATCAATTCCTGCTTGAATATCATGGAATCTATCACCAACCATCATTGCGTCTGTATCGCCATTTAACAGTTTTGATAAAATTTCACTTTTAGTAAGTTTTTGATACATCCCAGCACAATGCAGCTCAGCAAAAACTTCTTCAAAGTTGAATCTTTTTGCTATAACATCTAAATATGGTTTGTCACAATTACTTAAAATCATTAACTGATGCCCGTTTTTAGCTAAAGTATTTAATGTGGCCATTACCTTTGGGAAAAGCTCTCCTACCCCTTCTTCAATCAGTTCATTCTCTACTTTTTCCATAAGTTTACTTGCCTTACTTCTTTTTTCTTTATCTTTGGGCATTAAAATCTCCCATATCTCATGAATTGGGTATCCTAATGTGGAAAGTAGTTTTTTATCACTTGGCTTTTTAAGCCCCATTATATCAAAAACCCTTTTATAAGATTTTATTGCCAGCTTACCTGAAGCAAAAAGTGTCCCATCTAAATCGAATATTATCTTCATACTATCTTCCTTTAACAAATTTGATTTTATTGATTATATAACAAGTTGATATGATATAATGCATATAGTAATTTTTATGAGGTGAATTATGAAATTAAAAATCTATTTTACATCAGATGTCCATGGATATATTTATCCTACAGATTATAGAGATACAGAGTTTAAAAACCAAGGATATATAAATATTATTAATTCTTTTGAAAAAGATGATAATACTATAATAATTGATGGAGGGGATACAATTCAAGGCTCTCCCTTTACAACATACTTATCAAAACAATCTTTTTCGGCTCATCCCTTAGCACAAGTTCTAAATGAAGGTTCTTATGATTATTATATATTAGGTAATCATGATTTCAATTATGGTGAAGCATATTTAACAAAATTTATAAGCCAATTTAGAGGAGAGTGCTTAGCTGCAAATGTTTTTTTTAAAAAAGATCCTACTCTAATCAAACCATATTCATTAAAGATATTAAAAAATGGATTAAAAGTAGCTATCCTAGGTGTTACAACAGACTTTATTAACATTTGGGAAAATAAAAAAAATATTGAAAACTTTAATATTAAAAATACTTTTTCTGCTGTCAAAGAAACTATTAGTTTATTGCCTGATTATGACGTATTAATCGGTGTATATCATGGTGGATTTGAGTATGATCTAGAAACTGGCAAGAAATTATCTGATACATCAGAAAATATTGCCTATAAATTATGTCAATCTTTCCCATTTGACATTTTGCTTACTGGCCATCAACATCAAGGAATAGTTAATGAGTTTGTTAATAACACTTACATTGCTCAAACTCCCCCTAATGGTGAAGGTTACATTAAAATAATAGTAGAAGTTGAAAATGAGAAAATCATAAATATCAATGGTGAGTTAAAAGAACCTTCCCCCGAAGGACATCCAGAATTGTCCTTGAAGCTCTTAGCATGGGAAACCCAAGTCCAAACATGGTTAGATCAACCCATTGGCTTTTTAGACGTAAAGTTGCTCCCAACTGATCATCTTAATATGGCATTAAATGGTTGTTTACTAGCAAACTTTTTCAACCAAGTTCAGCTGGATAAATCAGGTGCAGATATTTCTTGTACTTCTATGGCTAATTCCCTTAAAGGATTTAATAAAGAAGTTACAGTTAGAGACGTTGTATCTACGTATGTCTACCCTAATACACTGGTTGTAAAAAAGGTTACTGGAGAAATCTTAAAGAAAGCACTCGAAAGAAGTGCTAGTTACTTTGAAGTTGTTGGGTCTTCAATCAAAATTCCAGATGACTTCTTAAAACCTAAGGTAGCTCATTATAACTATGACTATTTTTCAAATATTGACTATGTGTTTGACCTAAATAAGCCTTTAGGACAAAGAGTTACATCAATTAAATTTAAAGGGAAAGAAATAGATCTAAAAGATTCTTTTTCTTTGGTAATGAATAATTATAGAGCTTCTGGCACTGGTGGATATGAGTTTTTTAGAGAATGCGAAACTATCGATGAAATTTTATTAGATATGAGTGAAACAATCATAAACTATTTTGAAAAACATGAAACTGTTATAGTTGATAAAACTAAATACTTAACAATAAAGGCTCCTGAATAGGAGCCTAAAATTTTATCCTCTTGCCAACTTAACTCTAATTTTTGTTGAAGCTTGTTCAATTACCAGTACTAACACAACAAGTCCAATAAGAATAGAGCCTACTTCACTCCATCTATAGGCACTCATTGCAAATAATAATGGTGCTCCAATCCCGCCTGCACCAACTAATCCTAATATTGAGGCATTTTTAACATTAATCTCAAATCTATAAATTGAAGTAGATAAAAAGTTTGTCATAAGCTGAGGTAAAATACCATACCTCACCTTTTCCAAAGTATTACAACCTGCTGCATCTAAAGATTCTAAAATTCCTCTATCTAAGTCTTCTATAGCTTCAATATATAGTTTTGACACCATTCCTATTGAAGTTACTGACAAAGTTAGAACTCCTGCAAAAGGTCCTGGCCCTGTTACTCTAATAAACATTAACCCATAAACTAATGCTGGGAAAGTCCTTATTGCTGCAATTATAAACATAGCTGCTGCACTAATTGGTTTTGGCATTATATTCCTTGATGCTAAAAAAGCCATTGGGATTGCTAATATAGACCCAAAAATCGTACCTAATAAAGCTATACTCATAGTTTCTAGTAGCAAAAACGGAACTCCAATTTCTTCAACTTCAAATAATAACTCTATATCAGGATTAAAAATTGCTCTAAAAATATTCTTTGCAATCTCCGTCCCCTTTGTGTCTAATCCTTTGTAATTAATAGAAGTAGTTGCCCAATATAATATGACTAATAGAATTAGACTTATTATTATATTCCTAAATAAAGTTCTTGGCCTTTCTTGATATGCTTTTTTTATTTTGTTCATATTAAGTCAACCTCTTTCTAAAATATCTACTTAGTGACTCAATTAAAACAACTGTGATAAAAAGCATAAATAAAACCATTCCTGCTTTAGAGTATTCTCTCCATCCAAGTTTCTCATCAAGTAGTAGTCCTATACCACCCGCTCCAACATAACCTAAAATTGCAGCATACCTTACATTGATTTCAAAACTATATAAGCTGATTGATAAGTATGTTGGTAAAAGCTGTGGTATTATCGATGCAATAAAAGCTTGTACTTTTGTTGCTCCCAAAGACTCCATAGCTTCAAATGGTCCCATATCTACAGTTTCAATTTGTTCAAAAAGCATTTTAGCTACTATTGCAAATGTAAAAATTCCAATTGCTAAAGTTCCTGCAAAAGTTCCTATGCCAAAAATATATGTTGCAATTAAGGCTATTATCAAAGTAGGTAAAGTTCTTAAAATAGATAAAATGAACCTCACCACATTCCTAGTTATTGTGTTCGTATTAACATTTGATGCTGATATAACAGCAAAAGGAACTGCTAATACTGATCCAACAAATGATCCTAATAAGGACATTTTTATTGTATCAAGCAGTTGCCCACTAACACTTGAAGCATAACTCCAGTCTGGTGGAAACATTGCTTTTAATATAACAAAGAACTGATATCCTCTATTAACTATTGTAGAGAACTCAAATCCTGTAACTTTGACTGATATATAAATTAAAAAAGCTAAAACAATTAATATGTATGGTAGCAAAGATTTTGGAGGCTTGATTACTTTTCCATTATTAAGTTCTAGCTCTTCTGGAGAAAATATGTTTTTAATAAGTCTAATCATTATTAATCTTCTACCTCTTTGTATTCAGTACTGCCTCCATATATTTTACTTAAAACTTCTTCATCTACACTTTTAGCAGGGCCATCATATATAATCTCTCCAGCTTTAATCCCTATTACTCTCTCTGCATAATCTAGTGCTAAATCTACATGATGTATATTAATTATTATTGTCATATTTAAATCTTTATTAATCTTTTTAAAATCTCCCATAACCTGCCTTGCAGTTACAGGATCAAGAGAAGCAACCGGTTCATCTGCTAATATTATTTTTGGGTCTTGTGCCAATGTTCTTGCTACAGCTACCCTTTGCATCTGCCCACCAGAAAGTTTATCTGCCCTAACATAAGCTTTATCTAAAATCCCTACTTGGTCTAATGATTCTAAAGCTTTTATTTTATCTTTTTTTGAGTAAATACCAAGTATTGATTTCCAAAGTGGCATATCAGGAACTCTAGAAGCTAATACATTCTTTATAACAGTCGTTCTTGAAACTAAGTTGAATGATTGAAATACCATTCCTATATCTCTTCTAAATCTCCTTAATGCTTTACCCTTAAGATCATTAACTACCAATTCATTAACAGTAAGAGTACCATTAGTTATCCCATGCATCTTATTTATAGCTCTAATCAAAGTTGATTTGCCAGCACCTGAAAGTCCAATAATTGCTACAAACTCGCCTTGCTTAATTTCTAGGTCAACATCTTTTAGCGCATGTACTCCTCCAGGATAAATCTTGTTAACCTTTTCAAATTTAATCACATAAAATCCCCCTGAAATAAGATGAGCTCATGCATTTTTAACGCATGAGCTCATTAACTATTTTAGTTATTCTTTAATAAGTCTTGAGCTTGTCTTGTTAAGTCGTAATCTTCAGATGTTGCAGGAACATATCCTTCATGAGCATAAATATCAATTACTGCTAATCCTTCTTCAGATTGAGCAATATTAATAAATGCTTGTGCAATTGCTTCTTGTAATTCATCAGAAACAACTGTTTTGTCAGCAGTTACACTAACTGTATCGTTATAAATACCTGAAGAAACTCCTATAACTCCTGTTTCTGTCCATATATTTTCCTTGCCCCAATCGCCTGCCCATTGCTCACCATAATCTCTTCTTGCATCAGCATAGATCGATACTACATCTACGCCTTCAGAAGCTAGTCTAGCTAAACTTGTAGCATATGAGTCTAATTGAACAACGTTTGGTAAATCTGAAAGTAATACGCCATAATGCTCATTTAACCATAATGAAGGATATACATAACCCGCACCAGAAGTAGTTCCTCTAACTCCCCAAGTTAAATCTTTAATTTCTTCTAAAGAAAGCATTTCACCATTGTTAACTTTTTCTATAGCTGCTTGTCCTTTTTCAGTAGTACCTGCAACTAAAAGTGAACGATAGTAAGTTACTTGCTCTTCTATAGGCAATGTAGGCTCTCCATCATTCCAATCAGCAGGGTTTTCAGAATCTTTATTTAGACCAGCACGAGTAGCTGTCAAAATAACTTCCGCACCATCATCATATAAAACATATGTATTAGCTGGGATTAGACCTACATGAGCAGATCCTGCAGATAATGCTTCTCCTACAGCTTCATATGTTGTACCAACTTTAATGTCTACGTTTGCTACTTCAAAACCTAACGCAGCTAATTCCTCGGTTAACATTCCTTTTAAAGGTTCAGTTTGAGTAATAATCTCTTCAGGTTCTCTTGAAGGAACAAAATATACTAATAGTTCTTCAATTTGTGTTAATCCTTCATCACCTTCGTCAGGTGTCTCAGCTTCTGGTGTACAACCAGTGAATAAAGAAACAGCTAAAACAATTATAAGTGCTAATGGTAACAATTTTTTCATTGTCATTCTCCTCTTTAATATAATATAAGACCTCTTAAATTATACAGCTAACACATAGTGATGACAATAAAATTTGTGTAGAAAATTTAATTAAACTAAAATTAAAATTTGATAGAACTGTCACATTTCTGACACACTCATTGACTATAATATAAATACAAAAAGAAATAAAGGAAGTGGAACAAATGAAATTAACAAAAATAGTATCAGTCATAGCAGTTGTCGGCCTATTAGTTGTTGGAACAGCTTTTGCAGCTACTGATCAAGATAGTTTCTTTGGTAGATGGAATAGACGTGACATTGAGAATGAAGATTATGGTTACGGCTATTATCATATGCGAGATTTAACAGACCTTACAGAAGAAGAACTAGAAGAGTACAGATCACAACTCTATCTTGATGGAGAAACAATGATTGATTATCTAAAAGATGAAGGTCTTTTTGAGGAATGGAAAGAAAATATGCTTGAAAACTTTAGTTTTAGGCTGGATTATCAAGTAGAAAATGATATTTTAACCCAAGAAGAAGCTGACGAACTACTTGAAGGTTTCGAAGATCGAATTGAAGAAGGTCCTCCATTTTCTTTTGGAAATATAAGAGGTAGAGGTCCTAGCGGATTTAACCGAGGATTTAGAGGTTTTTGTGGTAGATAAACATATATCTTTTGAAAGGGCAAGCAAAAAATGCTTGCCCTTAACTTTGTTTAAATACTTCTTGCAAATCAAATAAATTTAATATATTATTTAGTTGCTAAAGAGGTGCTATAAAGTTAGTTACTAAAATAGCAAAAATTTTGACCATGAATAATAGCCATACGGACAGCTGGGTCAAATGCCGATTGGCAACTTTGTTGCCTTATTGATTGAGTATAAACTCAAATTCTTAAGTTGGTTACTTAAAACCGTAAAATACTGTGTTAAGAGCACATATCACTTGTGAAAATCAATAAGAGTATTAAAAGTAATTTTTTGCTATATAGACTCTAGCCCTCTATTAATTATCTATATTTAAATTTTAAATAGACTATTAGTAGAAATAACTCAAGTGATAGGCGCTTCTTACTGTGCTAATGTCACTTGAGTTTTTATTTATTAATTTATAGAAGGAGTATCATTATGAGCAACAAACTAAAATTATATGGGTTTAACAATTTAACCAAATCACTAAGTTTTAATATCTATGATGTTTGCTATGCAAAAAGCGGAAAAGACCAAGAAGATTATATTAGATATATTGATGAACAATATAATGCAGAAAGGTTGACTAACATCTTATATCAAGTTACAGAAATGATTGGAGCACATGTGTTAAATGTTTCTAAACAAGATTATGATCCACAAGGAGCCTCTGTGACTTTCCTTATAGCTGAAGAGCCTATAATAAAGCCAAGTAGTGAAACTATAGTTGGGCATTTAGATAAAAGTCATGTAACAGTACATACATATCCTGAGTATCATCCTGAAACATCTATTGCAACTTTTAGAGTAGACATTGATGTATCAACTTGTGGCAAAATCACTCCACTTAAAACACTCGACTTCTTAATTGGGAGTTTTGATTCTGATATTATAACAATGGATTATAGGGTTAGGGGATTTACACGAGATGTTAATGGTGAGAAAGTTTATATGGACCATGATATAACATCAATACAAGATTATATTGAAAAAGATATTTTGGAACAATATGATGCAGTAGATATTAATGTTTATCAAGCTAATCTTTTTCATACTAAAATGTTAATTAGTGAAGTAGTATTACAAAACTATTTATTTAATATTGACGCTAAGGAACTCCCTCCTAAGAAACGACTTGCTATTGCAGATAGTCTTAGAAAAGAAATGATTGAGATCTTCTCAACAGATAATATCTATACTAAAGGAGGAAAATTAAATGGAGCTAAATCAGAATAAAGCTCCAATCTATGAAGCTCTTAAACAAATGAAGGAGAATAAAATTGTTCCTTTCGATGTACCCGGGCATAAGAGAGGAAAAGGTAACCAAGAGTTAGTTAAATTTTTAGGTAATGATTGTTTAGAAGTAGACGTCAACTCTATGAAGCCATTGGATAATCTCTGTCATCCTACATCAGTTATAAAAGAAGCAGAGATATTAATGGCTGACGCATTTGGTTCTCATTATGCCTTTTTAATGGTAAACGGAACTACTTCTTCAGTCCAAAATATGATCTGGATTAACCTTAAAAAGGGCGATAAAATAATCTTGCCAAGGAATATACATAGAAGCGTAATAAATGCTTTAATATTGAATGGCGCTAAACCAGTTTATGTTAATCCTCAATTTGATAAAAAACTTGGGATTTCTTTAGGGATGGAACTAAATGATATTAAAGATACAATAATTAATAATAGAGATGCAAAAGCTGTATTGATAAACAACCCTACATATTATGGGATTTGTTCAAATATATCAGAGATTGTTAAGTTAGCTCATGAAAACAATATGAAAGTTTTGGTTGATGAAGCACATGGAACTCAATTATATTTTAATGAAAGCCTTCCACTAGCTGGTATAACTGCTGGAGCTGACTTTAGTGCAATTAGTATGCACAAGTCAGGGGGGTCTTTAACTCAAAGTTCTGTTTTACTTTTAGGGGAAGATACAGATGTTGATTATGCTAGACAAGTAATTAATTTAACACAAACTACCAGTAGTTCTTACCTTTTGTTATCTAGTTTAGATATTTCAAGAAAAAACCTTGCTCTTAATGGAGCTCAAATATTTGCAAAAGTTATAAACTTAGTTAACTATGCAAGGGATGAAATAAATAAGATTCAAGGCTATTATGCTTACGGAAAAGAAATAATTAATCAAAACTCAATCTTTGACTTTGATCAAACAAAATTAGTGATTAACACTCTTGGTATAGGTTTGACTGGTCATTATCTATATAATCTATTGAGAGATGAGTATGATATTCAAATTGAGTTTGGTGACATTGGTAATATAATGGCATATATTTCAGTTGGTGATAGGGCTTTAGACATTGAAAGATTAGTTGGGGCATTAGCTGATATAAAGAGAAGATATGGAAAGAATGAAATATCTATGCCTTACTTTACAAACTATATCCACCCCAAAGTAATTTTGAGCCCTCAAGAAGCATTTTACTCTAACAAAACTGAAGTAAAATTGGAAGATAGTGCCGCCAAAATTTCAGGTGAATATGTGATGTGCTATCCACCTGGCATTCCATTAATTGCTCCAGGTGAATTAATCACAAATGAGATTGTAAAAACTATACTATATGAGAAAAAAAGTGGAGCTTTACTAACTGGAACTAAAGATATGAAAGTAGATTTTATTAATATTATTAAGGAGAAGTTATAATGGGACTACAATTGTGGTACACAGAAGAACACACTAAAAATGTTAGATTATCAATTAAAGTAAAAGAGCATTTATATTCTCAAAAAAGTGATTTTCAACAAATCGATATTTTTGATTCTGATGAATTTGGAAGATTCTTAACTATTGATGGATTAATGATGTTAACTGAAAAGGATGAGTTCATTTATCATGAAACTATAGTACATACACCTATGGCAGTTCATCCAAATCCAAAAGAAATATTGGTAATAGGTGCTGGTGATGGCGGAGTTATTAGAGAACTAAGTCATTACAAAAATATTGAAAGAATAGATTTAGTTGAAATTGATAAAGTAGTGATAGAGGCTTCTAAGAAGTTTCTCCCTCAGACTGCTTGCAAGTTTAATGATCCAAGAGTTTCTATTTTTATTCAAGATGGACTTAAATTCGTTAGATCTAAAGAGAATGCTTACGATCTTATAATCGTTGATTCGACTGACCCAATTGGACCAGGAGAAGGCCTGTTTACAAAAGAGTTTTATGGTAATTGCTTTAATGCTCTTAAAAATGATGGCATAATGGTTAACCAACATGAAAGTCCTTTTTATGCTCACACGACTAAAGCTATGCAACGTGCTCATAAAAGAATAAAAGAATCATTCCCAATTGCAATGGTTTATCAAGCTCATATCCCTACCTATCCTTCGGGGTATTGGTTGTTTGGCTTTGCCTCAAAAAAATATCATCCTATAGATGATATTGATTTAAAATGGAATGAGAAAAAGATTACTACAAAGTATTACAACTTAGAATTACATAAAGGATCTTTTGCACTTCCAAACTATGTTAAGGAGTTACTTCTAAATGAATAGTATTAGACCTATTTTAGGCTGTAACTCTAATTATGATGATGCAAATGTCATTGTTTTTGGAGCACCATATGACTCAACTACATCATTCAGACCCGGGACTAGATTTGCTAGTAGTGCAATAAGAAGTGATTCATGGGGACTGGAGACATATAGTCCTTATTTAGATAAAGATTTAAATCAGTTAAAAGTTCACGATGCAGGAGATCTAGAATTTCCTTTTGCTAATAGTAATAAAATGTTAGAAATTATTTCTAACTTTACTTCTAGGATCATCAAAGATGAAAAATTACCTTTAATGATAGGTGGGGAACATTTAGTTACTTATGGTCCTGTCAAAGCTATATCAGACAAGTATTCAAACTTGAAAATTTTACATTTTGATGCACATAGTGACTTAAGAGATTCTTTTTTTGGTGAAAAACTGTCTCATGCTACAGTAATGAAGAGATGTTTTGATCTAGTTGGTGATAATAGCATCTATCAGTTTGGTATTAGATCTGGATCAAAAGAAGAGTTTGAGTGGTCTAAAGGAAGAGTATATACAGAGCTGTTTGACACATCAAGTCTTGATGAAGTATTAAAAACATTAAAGGACTACCCAGTTTATTTGACCATTGATTTAGATGTATTAGACCCTTCTGTTTTTCCTGGTACCGGTACTCCTGAACCTGGTGGAATTAGTTTTAATAACCTACTTTCATGTGTGCATAAAATGGACAAAGTTAATATTGTTGGTTGTGATATTAATGAATTATCACCTCACTATGACTCTTCTGGAGTTTCTACAGCAGTTGCTAGCAAAATTTTTAGAGAGTTATTGCTTTCTTTATAAAAAATCCCCAAGCAAAGTAATATTGCTTGAGGATTTTTTTAATTGAAAATATATTTAGCATTATATCTACCACTATCTTTTGCAATATATAAGGCTTTATCTACGACTTTAAAAATTTTGTCAGGTATTAAATTAATTACATCACTGTAAAAGGCTACTCCTAAACTCACAGTCATATTGACCTCATAGTCTTCAACTTTAGTCATTTCTTTCTCTATAATTTTAACAAAGCTTGAAGCTATATTAACAATTTCTTGTCTACTTTTGTTAATATAAATTACTGCGAATTCCTCTCCCCCTATTCGGGCAACAAACTCGCTATCACTTAGTACTCTTTCCGTAATTTTTGCTAGTTTCTTTAAGCACAAATTGCCTATAGAATGACCGAATTTGTCATTAATATCTTTGAAATGATCGATATCAAGAATAAACAATGAGAAAGTTTTTAAATCTTTTGATAAAAACTCTTCCATTTTGCTATCATAATATCTCCAATTATATAAACCTGTCAATTGATCTTTGTTTGACAGCCTTTCTAATTCTTTTGAATGAAGTGAATTCTTAACTGCTATTGCTGCATATGATGATATTATTCTAAACATTTCTACTCTTTCAATTGTTAACATATCCTTTTTCATTGTTTGAAAATTTATTATCCCAATAATCTGATCCTTTACCTTTAAAGGAATTACTATAACAGATTGAGGCACATCTGGATCAAAATAAACTACTAATTTTTCTACATACATAGAAAACTCATTCTCTAAATCATTTATAACTACCATCTTTTCATTTTTTATTGACCATGTAGCTAGAGAGTTATTGTTTTCAAGCTTTCTACTGTATGGGTTCATCCTTTCTCCTCTATTTTTATTGTATACATAGTTTATCTTATCTTCATCTAATATTCCTAGTAACAATGAATAATCCTCAAAAAATCTACCTAAATAATCATAAATGGCGTCTAATATATTTTCAATACTTGACATAGTATTTATGTCTTTACCTATTTCTGATAACAATTGTAATTGCTCCAATTGTTTTTGCATACTTTCTGATTTCACGTTGGTAATCTCTTGCAATTCACGATTATTATGTACAGCTTTTAAATAACAATTATGTTTTTCTAGACTTTCATAAGCCTTCTTATACTTGCCTAACTCTTTATAATACTTACGCATGTAATTGTAATAATTGGAGTAGAAAACGTTGCTTTCAAAGTCATTTATAATACTTTCTAGCCTTGCTGCAATACTTGGAATTTTTTCATACATATCATTTTCAAGATAAAAGTTGAATAAATCTAACGATATATTTATTTCAAGTTGTCTCAATTGATTCTCTTTAACATATTCTCTAACTTCTTCAAGTATTTCTAAAGCCGTTCTTCTTTCTCCTTTTTCATACTTTATTAATCCTAATCCTTTTTTGCTTTCAGCTTTTATTATTTGATCTTCTAAAGATGCTTCTTCTTTAAGTGCTAATTCAAAATATTTCTCTGAGTTATCATAATCTTGCAAATGATAATATACTTCACCAAGATTCTCATAACTATACATAACAATATATTTATCGTTTGCAAGTTCACCATATTTTAAAGATGTAAGTAAGGAATCCAAAGCTTCATCATACATGCCGGCATTATTGCAAACAACTCCATAATTTATTGTTATTTTTGCAATTAAATGAGGCATATTTAGCTCTTTAGCTAACTCCAATCCCTTTTTGCTGTATTGAGCTGATAAATTAAAATCTTTTAGAACTTCAGTATACAAATACATATATGCATTATATATCTTTGCTAATATTCTTTGATCTACAGAAAAATTTAAACATAACTGCTCTGCTTTTCTAATTGCGTGTAAAGCTTTTTCAGCATCTCCTTCATAACAATATAATATGCCTAATATTCTTAAGCCTTCAGCAAGTCCATCATAATACTCAACAGATTGTGCTAAAGTATTATTTTCAATTGATTTTGCTATAAGTTCACTAGTGCTAATACTAGAGTAATTTCTTTTAGCATACAACTCGTCGTTCGTACTATCAATAGCTTTTAATATGTCCTTATTAATGCCCATTTTATCACCTCATTATTTAATTTATTCAACATTTAAGTAGAAAAATCCTCTTTTATATTCAATAATTAGGTGCTAAAATAATAATGCATTTAGATCTTTGCCCAAATTGTTTAGCTAGTATTTCTATAATGTACATTTTAATATCAGCTTATTTTAAGTTAAAAATTATAATACTTTGATACTATTTCGCCCTTTATATTATAAAAACAATACTTATCATTGATATTATAACAAGTACTTATCCATTTATTTTAAATAATTACGTCCCAAAATGAGATTTAATGCCCATTTTGGGACGTCTATATAACTATCTTATTGGATCAACAAACCTGGATATCCTACATCATCAGAGTCTCGTATGGTTGCAACACTTACGTTTAAATCAGTCTCTAAGACAAGCACTTTATATCCTTCCATATCAGTAACGTTTTCGTTACCTTGTGTGCTGTCAATAGCGACTCTTAATATACCATTTTCAACTTTATGTTCTTCTACACTGATAGCTTCTTCGTCAATAATCACTGCATAAGTTGAGTCCACATCATAATCGTTTGGATGGATTATCATACGTCCTCTTTCTAGTTCAGTTGACTCCATTTGGTTCACTACTGCTTGTGGTGCTTCATCTATTGATATAGGTTGTAATGTAGAATCTTCAACCGCACCAGTACACCCTGTAAATGCCACAACAAACACCAGTAATAATGTACTACTTAATAATTTCTTCATAATTTAGCCCTCCTTATTCTGTTCATCTTCAATCTAACATATACACTCAACTTATAAAGTGATCTGAGAGGTTGTAAAAGGGTTGTAAATATTCAGAATATTTAAAGATAACTAAACTATTTTACTAACTCATGGTTAGATATCTAATCATAATCAACTTAATATTCCTTAATAGATCATATGATCAATAATTAAATTTACTGGATTTTAATCTAATATAATTCTCAAAAAAATATCTGTGAAATTAAAGTTAGTCACATAAAAAGAAAAAGCTGCTGGAAAATCCAGCAGCTTTTTATTAATATTATTATTCAACTGTTGCTTGAGCAAATATGTCTTCCATTAAGCTAATAAACTTATCAGAAGTTCCTGTTGCTCCTGCATATACATCTAAACTAGCTGCATCTTGAGTTTCCATTACTTGACTTGTTAATGTTTCAACAGCATTAAAATAGTCTTCATAAGAATAATTTTCTGCATTCTTAGGTGTATGGTCTTCTTCAAGATTTCTCTCTTCATACATTACATGTGTTACTTCATCATTTTCAAAAGTAACATAAGCAACTGAATAGTAGCCACGCTCATCTAATTCAGTCTTAGCATAGTAAGTTCCAGTATAGAAACCACTTTCTTTTTCAGAATTTGCTAGAGCATTTGAAACAGCCTCTTTGAAACTATCAGAAGTTCCTGTTGCTCCTGCATATGCGTCCACACTCTCGATGTCTTGAGTTTCAACTAACTGAGAACTCATTGCATCAATAGCATTGAAATAATCTTCATAAGGATAATTTTCATCTTTAGCACTTGCAGCGCCTACTTGATGCTCAAAATACTCTACTTCTGTAATTTCGCCTTCTGCAACTGTTAAAATAGCAACACCTACTGAAGCATGATCAGCATTTGTATCAGTTACTGTATGCCCTTCCCAAGTTCCATCTACGAACCCTGTAGGTTCATCTGTTCCTGGGTCTTCAGTGCCAGTTCCTGGATCATCTGTAGCAGTATCAGTACAACCTGCAAATAAAGCAGCTACTAACATAACAATAGCAAAAATTCCTAAATATTTTTTCATTTTTTGCCTCCTCCTATTTAATAATTATTGCACAATTTTTAACAAACCTTGTGCGATAATCTATTTAATAATTTTAGCAGAAAATATGGTAATTGTACACATTATTTAAATTGTTATCATGAATATACCTCAAATATTCACCTATATGCATATAATTGAACTAATTGTAAATTCGTTATCTTCTTGGTTTTTCATACATTACATAATCTTCAATGTTTATTCCTAATTTATCTATTTCAGCATTGTGCCCAAATGCTCCTTTACCCAATAAAGCTATAGTTGTATATTGAGCATCTTTTTCTAAGCTTACATCAATACTATTATTCATTAACTTAGATTCTCGTATATAAGCTTCTCCTGCCTTTCTAATTCTAGTCAGTATATCAACATATTGATCTAACATATATTGTAAGTAGTACATTTGTGACAGTGTAGCTCCACGACCAATACACTCAATATTGTTTATTTTATTATTGATTAATTTGTCTAACTCTTTTAGATAATCTTCTTTTTTGTTTTTAGCAAAGATTAGTTGGTTTAAATAATTGTTTTTTTCTAACATAAAACTAGCCTCCTAGATACATACTATTTTTAGTATAGATCTAAAAGGCTCTTTTGCAACTTAGTCTTTTATTTCAATTACTGCTTGATTCCTACCATTTTCTTTAGCTTTATATAAAGCACTATCTGCTTGTTTAAAAACTTCATCTGCAGAGTTAGGGGCATTATTGATATAACTAATTTGGCCTAAACTAATTGTTATGTTGATTTCTTTATCATTAACTAAAACTGGTCTATTATAAATCTTCTTTACAAGCATTCTTGACTTTTCTTCAACTTCATTTATGTCACATGCATGGGACATAACAGCAAATTCTTCTCCACCAATTCGACATATAATTTCTTCATCAAATGTGTTCCTAATTATATCAGCAACTTCAATTAAGCACATATTTCCAGCTTCATGCCCAAACTTATCATTTACATTCTTAAAATGATCTATATCGATAATTATTAGAGTTAAGTTGCATTTCTCTAACTGGCATATATTAACCTTTTCTTTTAACATGTCATTGTAATATCTCCAGTTATAAAGTCCAGTTAAAGCATCTTTTACTGCTAACTCTCTTAACTCTTTTGCTTG